>CAMOZZ010000127.1 GCA_946631165.1 uncultured Lachnospiraceae bacterium
ACACGCGAAAGAATAACCGAATGGAGGAAAAAGACATGAGCGTAATTTCCATGAAACAGCTTCTGGAAGCCGGTGTACATTTCGGACATCAGACCAGAAGATGGAATCCCAAAATGGCTCCGTACATCTACACGGAGAGAAACGGCATCTACATCATTGACCTGCAGAAATCAGTCGTCAAGGTAGATGAGGCCTACAATGCTGTTGTTGATATCGTGGCTAACGGCGGCACGATCCTGTTCGTAGGTACCAAGAAGCAGGCGCAGGATGCGATCCAGCAGGAAGCAGAGCGCTGCGGCATGTACTATGTGAACCAGAGATGGCTCGGCGGCATGCTGACGAACTTCAAGACCATCCAGCAGCGTATTGCCAGACTTCGCGCCATCGAGAAGATGAGCGAGGACGGCACATTCGACGTACTGCCCAAGAAGGAAGTCATCCAGATCAAGAAGGAATGGGAAAAGCTTGAAAAGAACCTTGGCGGCATCAAGAACATGAAGAGGATCCCGGATGCCATCTTCATCGTAGACCCCAAGAAAGAACATATCTGCGTACAGGAAGCGCATGCACTGGGCATCACCCTGATCGGTATTGCCGATACCAACTGCGATCCTGAAGAGCTTGATTATGTAATCCCCGGAAATGACGACGCGATCCGCGCTGTCAAGCTGATCGCCGGCAAGGTCGCCGATGCTGTTATCGAAGCACAGCAGGGCGAGAGCATGGACGAGACAGAGGCCGAGGCTGAGGAAGCTGTAGTAGAAGAAGTAAAAGAGGAGGAAGAATAATGGCTGTTACTGCTGCAATGGTAAAAGAACTGCGTGAGATGACTGGCGCAGGTATGATGGACTGCAAAAAAGCGCTTACCGCTGTAGACGGCGATATGGACAAGGCTGTTGAATTCCTTCGTGAAAAAGGACTTGCTGCTGCTGCCAAGAAGGCCGGCCGTATTGCTGCAGAAGGTCTTGTAAAGACGATCGTAGACGGAAAGAAAGCAGTCGTCGTGGAAGTAAACTCCGAGACAGACTTTGTTGCCAAGAATGCTGATTTCCAGGCATATGTAGCACAGGTCGCTGCACAGGCTATGGCTACTTCCGCAGCGGATATCGATGCATTCCTCGAGGAGCCCTGGGCTGAGGATCCTTCTCTTACAGTCGCACAGGCCCTGTCCGAGAAGATCTCCGTCATCGGTGAGAACCTGAAGATCCGCCGTTTCGAGAAGATCGATGCAGGCGACGGCGTCGTAGTAGACTACATCCATGGCGGCGGCCGTATCGGCGTTCTGGTACAGGCTGAAGCACCGGAGAACGATGCTGCGAAGGAAGCCCTGAAGAATATCGCTATGCAGATCGCTGCTATGCGTCCCCAGTATGTATCCCGTGACGAGGTTTCCGATGAGTTCCTGAACCATGAGAGAGAGATCCTGATGGCGCAGATCATGAACGATCCCAAGGAATCCAGCAAGCCCGAGAAGGTCATCAAAGGCATGATCGAAGGCCGTATCAGCAAAGAGATGAAGGATATCTGTCTGCTTGATCAGGTCTATGTCCGTGCAGAAGACGGAAAGCAGACCGTCGGCAAGTATCTGCAGGAAGTCTCCAAGGCAGCAGGCGCACCTGTTGTCCTTAAGAAGTTCGTCCGTTTTGAGACCGGCGAAGGCCTGCAGAAGAAGGAAGAGGATTTCGCAGCAGAAGTTGCAAAGCAGATGAATAAATAATTTCACGAAGAATGAGAAAAACCGGAACCTTTGCGGAGGTTCCGGTTTTTTATTGCCATTTTCAGGATAAATGTTATAATCAGAACAGTATAGCTATAACCAGATAAGAATGGGAGATGATGATCTTGGCAGAACCGGTATCCTACTATGCAAGAAAATTTATAGAAGAAGGTATTGATTTCGTAGCGGCGCGCGTTGCTGCGACAGAAGGCTCCACCCCCAGAAAGCACGGCGCTGTGCTCATTATGACGGCGGACGGCGACCGTGCCGGCACTGTCGGTGGCGGACTTCTTGAATTTGAAACAGAGAAGATCTGCAGAGAGATGCTGGAAACGAAGGAAAAGCACCGCACCTATCATTTTATCCTGGATGAGAAACAGGCTGAGAATCCCGAGGCGCTTGCCATGGGCTGCGGCGGAGATGCAACGATCGAACTGGAATATGTAAACGCTGCGGATCCGGGCGATTTTGTGGAACAGTTCAAAGTGAAGGACAGAGCCTATATCTTCGGCGGCGGTCATGTCGCCCTGGCGCTGGAACCGGTGCTCAGACATATTGATTTCGAGACTGTGATCATCGATGACAGGGCAGAATATGCGAACACGGAACGATTCCCGGAAGCCGAACAGACCATCGTCTGCAGCGGCTTTGATCATTGCTTTGATGAGATCAATCCGGATGAAGACAGCTATTTCATCATTGTAACACGCGGGCACAGGGGAGATTATACCGTGCTCCGCCAGGCAGTTGAAAAACCGCATGCCTATCTGGGAATGATCGGCAGCAGGCGCAAGAACAGGATGCTGTTCGACATGCTGCGGGAGGAAGGCGTAAACGAAGAGAAAATCAGTGAGATCCATGCACCCATCGGACTCTCCATCGGCGCGGAGACGCCGGAAGAGATCGGCGTGAGTATAGCTGCAGAGATCATCCAGGTAAGATCAGCGCGCGGAGATGCAGCTTCACGGGAATTATCGGCTGCATTGCTGCATCAGTAATTATCTAAATAAGGATATTATTCGGAAGGAGAAGAGATAATGTATCTTAATGAGACGCATAAGATCTGGCTCGCAACAGGGGAGAAGGCAGTATATCTGGAGCCTTCCATGGCAAACCGGCACGGATTGATCGCCGGCGCTACCGGTACCGGTAAGACGGTCACCCTGAAGGTGATCGCGGAATCGTTCTCTGAAATGGGCGTGCCGGTATTTCTTGCCGATATCAAAGGTGATCTGACCGGTATGGTGCAGCCGGGCGTGGAGAATAAACACATCCGCAGAAGCATCGACAACATGGGTCTGGAGCCGTTCGTTTATACCGATTATCCCGTCCGGTTCTTTGATGTATACGGAAAACTCGGGCATCCGGTACGCACAACGATTTCTGAGATGGGCCCGGAGCTCCTCTCCAGACTTCTGGGGCTGAATGATACCCAGACCGGCGTCATGCGGATCATCTTCCGGATCGCGGACGATCAGGGACTGCTTCTTCTGGATCTGAAGGATCTCAGACTGATGGTGCAGTATGTCGGTGATAATGCGAAAGAATATAAACTGACATATGGCAATATCTCCGCAGCTTCCATTGGCGCGATCCAGCGATCTCTCCTTACCCTGGAGGATGAAGGCGGGGAGATCTTCTTCGGAGAGCCGGCCCTTGATCTTTCCGACTGGTTCGACTGGGCAGAGGACGGCAGAGGCGTCATGAATATTCTGGAATGTGCGGAACTGTTCCAGCATCCGCTGCTGTACGGAACCTTCCTGCTTTGGATGCTGACCGAGCTTTATGAGATGCTTCCCGAGGCGGGTGATCTGGATAAACCGAAGATCGCATTCTTCTTTGATGAAGCGCATCTGCTGTTCAATGATGCCCCGAAAGCCCTGCTTGACAAGGTGGAACAGGTTGTCCGGCTGATCCGTTCCAAAGGCGTCAGCGTCTGGTTCATTTCCCAGAATCCTTCGGATATTCCGGAGAGCGTGCTTGCCCAGATCGGAAACCGCGTACAGCATGCGCTGCGTGCCTATACGCCGAATGAGCAGAAAGCGCTGCGTTATGCCGCCAAGTCGTTCCGCGTAAATCCGAATTTTGATACAGAGAGAGTGCTGCAGGAGCTGGCTACCGGTGAAGCACTGGTATCCGTACTGGATGAGAAGGGTGTTCCGACGATCGTTGAGCGAGCAAATATCCTGCCGCCCAGAAGTTCCATGAACGCCGTGAATGAACAGGAGATCAAGAAGACCATTTTCATCAGTCCGCTGAAGGATAAATATGAAGAGATGGTGGACCGTGAATCCGCTTATGAGATCCTGGTCCTGAAATATGACGAAGAAGCGAAGGCCGCTGCAGAACAGGCGGAGGCGGAAGCGAAGGCAAAGGAAGAGGCCGAAGCGGAAAAACAGCGCCAGAAGGAAGAAAAGGAACGGTTAAAAGCCGAGAAGGAAAAAGAAAAGGCCGAGAGGGAAGCGCAGAAAGCCAAAGAGAAGGAAGAGCGGGAGCGGGAGAAGAAGGCGAAGGCGAGAAAGAACTCCGCCTTTGGAAAGGCTGCCAATTCCGCCGCCAATACGATCGGCAGAGAACTTGGCAAGAAGTTCGTCAGAGGCCTCCTGGGAACACTCAAATAATACAGGGATGGTGATTCTATGACCCCTTATGAAATACTTGAAGAAATGCGTGGACTGGCCCATAAGGATCCGGCACTCAGGGAGAGGCTCATCGCTACCCATGAATCGGCGGACCCGGTGGATGCATTCTGCAGGGAATGTCAGGCACAGGGATTTGATCTTTATCCTATGGAGCTGATCGAAGCCGGGGAAGAAGCCTATGCCGCCTACCGCCGCAGCACGAACGGCGGCGGTGAAAATGCACCGAAGCTGTACGGACAGGATGATTTTTATGAGATGTTTATCGTGACGTTAAAGCAGATGTAAATCATAATGAAGCAGAAACAGGTGTGTCGGACCCGAATGTTCTGTCTGACACACCTGTTCCTGTTAAAGATATTCATTACTAAAGGAGAAGAAAAAATGGCTGACAAAATGATCATGGAATTCAATATTTCCATCAACAAAGAGGACCGTACGGAAATGATCACGAAGAACGGGAAAGTCCTTGTGATTCCGTTCTCGGGGGAAGTGAAATCGGATCTTTTCTGCGGGAAAGTCCGTCCCGGCGCCGCAGATATTCAGGTGACGAATCCTGCCGGCGCGAGACATATGTGTGCAAAGTATATCTTTGAAGGAACGGATAAGGACGGAAAACCCTGCCATCTGTTCGTGGAGAACAACGGATGGTTTGAGCGGAACAGCATGCCGAGACCGTTTGAGGCAACTCCTACATTTATGACGGATTCGGAAGCGCTTGCCGATTATCTGCACGGCGCGCATTTCAGAGCCGAGGGCTGGGGAAGACCTGACGGCGTGGATATCCGGATCTTTGATATTAATCAGGAAGCGTGACCTCCCCGGCCCCTGACGGGGCACCCTCCCCTGAAGGGGAGGCGGCGCGGCAGCGCCGGAAGACGCAAAAGAAGCGGATGCCGACCGGCAACCGCTTCTTTTTGTGATTTCTTATTTATCTTTGATGCTTGCGTGCAGATCCTGCAGCGAGATCACTTCTCCGAGACCCTGCTCCTTCGCGTCGCGGATACCCTCTGCCGTAGCTCTGGCCGCCGCCATCGTGGTCATGTAAGGGATCTTCGCTTTGATCGCAGCCTTTCTTAAGTAGCTGTCATCATGGGCGCCGGCTTTTCCGACAGGCGTATTGACGATGATGTCGATATTGCCGTTCGTGATCAGGTCGAGGATATTGGGCCTGCCCTGATGCAGCTTCTTCACCTTCTCTACGGGAATTCCCGCCGCGGCGATCATCTCGCAGGTCCGGCCGGTCGCCATCAGTTTGAAACCGTCTTCATAGAAGCTTCTGGCGATCTCAACGAGCTCGGGCTTGTCTCTGTCGCTGACGGAGAAGAGAACGGTCCCTTCCAGCGGAAGTCTCGTCTGGGTCGCTTCCTCCGCCTTGAAGAAGGCGCCGCCCGCAAGCGGTGAAAGACCGAGCACTTCGCCGGTGGATCTCATTTCCGGTCCGAGGATCGGATCGACCTCCGGGAACATGTTGAACGGGAAGACCGCTTCCTTTACACCGTAGTACGGGATATGCTGTTCCTTCAGCTCCGGTACAGGAGAAGGTCTGCCGGTAAGCTCCGAGGTGATGATCTCGGTCGCCAGCGGTACCATGCGGATATTGCAGACCTTGGATACGAGCGGGACGGTACGGGAGGCTCTCGGATTGGCTTCCAGCACATAGACCTTTCCGTTCTCGATCGCGTACTGCATATTCATGAGACCGCGCACATGCATCTCTTCAGCGATCTTTCTGGTGTATTCCTTGATCGTGGCCACATTCTCATCCGAAAGGTGCTTGGAAGGAATGATGCATGCGGAGTCGCCGGAATGCACGCCGGCCAGCTCGATGTGCTCCATGACGGCGGGAACGAACGCATGGGTTCCGTCGCTGATGGCATCGGCTTCGCACTCGGTCGCATGATTCAGGAACCGGTCGATCAGGATCGGACGGTCGGGCGTTACGCCGACAGCGGCCGCCATATAATCCGCCATGCTTTCATCATCATA
>CAMOZZ010000128.1 GCA_946631165.1 uncultured Lachnospiraceae bacterium
AAGGCCGAGCCGAAAGCAAAAGCCGAGCCGAAAGCAAAGGCCGAGCCGAAAGCAAAATTCGAGCCGAAAGCAAAGGCCGAGCCGGAAGTGAAAGCAGAACCGGAAGTAAAGGCTGAGCCGGAAGTGAAGGCAGAGCCGGAAGTAAAGGCTGAGCCGGAAGTGAAGGCAGAGCCGGAAGTGAAGGCAGAGCCGGAAGTGAAGGCAGAGCCGGAAGTAAAGGCAGAACCGGAAGTAAAGGCTGAGCCGAAAGCAAAGGCAGAGCCGGAAGCAAAGGCAGAGCCGGAAGTGAAGGCAGAGCCGGAAGTGAAAGCAGAACCGGAAGTAAAGGCTGAGCCGGAAATGAAAGCAGAACCCGCGGCAGCCCCTGAGCCTGCTGCAGAGGCGCCTGCTGCCGCGGAGGAACCCGTTGCCGCAGCGGAACCCGAACCGGAGCCTGCGCCTGAGCCCGAACCCGAACCTGCGCCGCTCCCTCAGCCGCGCCGCAGTGTCGCCTTCATCGGTTCCGAATGCTTCCCGTTCGTCAAGACCGGCGGCCTGGGCGATGTCATGTACGCCCTTCCCAGAGAGCTGACCAAGCTCAACTGCGATGTGAAGGTCATTCTGCCGAGATACAAATGCATCCCCGAGAAATACCAGAAGATGATGCAGTACCGCGGCGCTTTCCAGATGGATCTGTGCGCCGACGGCCGTCAGTTCTATGTCGGCATCATGGAACTCGAGATGGACGGCGTTGTCTATGATTTTATCGATAATGATGAATTCTTCAGCTGGGGCAATCCCTACACCGATCTGGTGAAGGATATCCCGAAGTACTGCTATTTCGGAAAAGCTGCACTGGCGGCGCTGAATTTCCTGAACTGGGTCCCGGATATCATTCACTGCCATGACTGGCAGGCCGGACTGGTCCCGGTTTATCTGCGTACGCTGTTTTCCGATTCGCCGGTCGGCCGCGCGGCTTCCGTCATTACGATCCACAACCTCCGGTTCCAGGGCGTTTACAATATTCCGACCATCCAGTACTGGTCCGGACTGCCGGGATATGTCTTTGACCATACGCTCCTGAAGCAGAAGTATGAGGATGCGAACATGTTCAAGGGCGGCCTGGCATATGCGAATGCCATCACCACCGTCAGCGCCACCTATGCGGAAGAGATCCAGACCGGTTTCTACGGAGAAGGCCTGGGCGATCATCTGCGCTTCCATTCCGGCAAGCTGTCCGGCATCGTGAACGGAATCGACACTGAGATCTGGAACAGCAGAACAGACAGGCTTCTGGCGGCGCCTTACGGCAGGGAAGATGCCGTAGAGAAGAAACGGGAGAACAAGCGGGCTCTGCAGGAGCGCCTGGGACTGCAGCAGGATCCGGATAAATACGTGATCGGCCTGATCTCCCGCCTGACGGACCAGAAGGGCCTGGATCTTGTCAATGCGGTCATTCCCGCCATGCTGGACGGCAATACACAGATCGTGATCCTCGGCACCGGCGATGCGGTGTATGAGAATTCGTTCCGTTATTATGAGAATGCGAACAAGGGTACTTTCTGCGCTTACATCGCCTATGATGAATCGCTGGCGCACCAGATCTATGCCGGCGCGGATGCGCTCATGGTCCCCAGCCTGTTCGAGCCCTGCGGCCTGACGCAGCTGATCGCCATGCGCTACGGAACCATCCCGATCGTCAGAGAGACAGGCGGACTGAAGGATACCGTGCAGCCGTACAACGAATTCACCGGCGAAGGCAGCGGATTTACATTTGACCGCTACGAGGCGGGTCTGCTGCTGGACGCGGTAAACCGCTCCAAGACCGTCTATTTCACGGCGCGTGACCGCTGGAACGCGATGGTGCAGCATGATATGGATGTGGATGTTTCCTGGGCAAAATCCGCGGCACAGTACAGAGAACTGTATCTGCGGCTGAAGCCGTAAGCAGCGGCAGGAGCAAAATCCTGCCGAGTCCAAAAAGACCATGAAAATCAAAAAGTAACATCTTCACCGGGCACAGGGGAACAGATGCAGCATGGGCCGGGGGCACCGCCTCCGGCCTGCACTGCCTTAAGAGGATAATCTGATGAAGATCGGAAAATTTGCGGAAAAATTCGGCGTCAGCCGGGATACAGTGCGTTTTTACATCCGGAGCGGACTGCTGATCCCGGATGAGTCCGGCGCACAGCTTGAATTCGGCGAAAGAGAATGCAGGGCGATGGAGTCCATTCTCAGGATGCGGCGGCAGAAGTTCTCGCTTCGGCAGATCAAACGCTATCTTGATATACGCAGAGTGAGTTCCATGGCAGAAGCCGCCAGCCTGGAGGAGATCCTGGAGCTCTTTAATGATAAGCACCAGGAGCTGATGGGGGAGATCCGGACGCTTGAGGAGATCTGTCACGAAATTGAGGCTGACGTTGCCTCACTGTATCATACGGGTTCTGCGGAAAAGACCGGCGTACCGCTGATGGCACTGGGCCTGCTTGCGTGTCCGCACTGCGGAGGGATGCTGGATCTTGAAAACGCCTCGCTGGGCAGCCGGTATGTTTATTCAGGGGATCTGTCCTGTCACTGCGGTTATCATGCAAGGATCGAAGACGGCATCATCCGGACAGGCAATATTTACACCGGAGGATATGATTCACCGGATCTGAAGAGAGGGCTTTACAGGAACGTCTGCGACAGCTTTGTGACGTATTTTCAGAAGTGCATGGATCTGACCAGAGACCGGATCATGCGGCATGATCTGGCGGGCAAAGTAGTCCTGGAGGCACATATCAACGGCTACTTTTTCCTTTACAATAATCTTTCCTATATGGAAAAAGACTGTCTCTATGTGATCGTGGATAAATATCCGGAAATGCTGGAGATGTATAAAAGCCTGATCGACCGTATCAATCCGGGACTCCGGATCATTTATCTCGCCGATAATTCCATGAACTGGCCTCTGCGGAAGAAGAGCGTGGATCTGATGGTCAGCTTTATGGGCGATAATGAGCACAGTCTGTATTATACCAGCCCGTATATCGATGATGTGAAGCCCTTCCTGAAAGAAGAAGCGGAAGTGGTTGGTGCCGTGATCGGGTTTCCGCTTCGGACAGAGAGCCTGCGGAATGTTGCCAGAAAGTATCCGGAGGGAGGCGGCGCCGCCTTTGCCTGGGATGTGATGCCGGAATTCTACCGGGCATCCGGCTATACGTATGACCGGGAACTGATCGGGACCATGACGGAGACCTGCAGCCAGTATACCTTCGAGTGCCACAAGCGCGGGGAGGAGCTGCGGATCGGGTGCTTCACGGCAAAGCCTATGAAAAACCGGAAACCATAAAAATATGCAAAGGTGGAGCCCGCTCCACCTTTTTGTCAAAATCTTTTGAAATTTGTCATTGACATCGCCTTTTCTTCCTATGGTAGTTTTGAACTACCAAGAAGCGGGGATCCCATTTCGGGGTATCCGGACACCTGACAAAGGAGGAAACGGTGTATGTTTATCTTAGACGCGATCAATGCATTTACCAACTGGCTCTGGGGCATTCCGATGCTTATCTGGATCGTTGGCGGCGGACTGTATCTGTCCATCAGGCTGGGCTTCCTGCAGTTTACGAAACTCGGCTTCATCCTGAAGAACACCATCGGAAAATCCTTCGGTAAGAAGGAAAAGAAGGAAGGCTTCTCCAGCTTTCAGGCGCTGACCGGCGCACTGGCCTCTACCCTGGGTGCCGGAAACATCATCGGTACGGCCATGGCGATCGCATTCGGCGGCCCCGGCGGCGTGTTCTGGCTCTGGGTCTCCGGTCTTTTCTGCTGCTGCGTGAAATACGCAGAAGTTACCATGTCCATGAAATACCGCCGTCTGGACCCGGACGGAAACTGGGAAGGCGGCCCGCAGATCTATCTGACGGAAGGTACCGGATGGAAATGGATCTCTCCTTTGTACGCGGTGATCTGCATCGTCTGCCTGTTCCTGGCAGCATCTGCACAGATCGGTTCCGGTGTGGATAATCTGGAAACGCTTGGTGCCCCCCGTCTTGCGTCCACGATTATCCTCACCGTGCTGGCAGCAGTCGTCGTGATCGGCGGCATGAAATCTCTGCTGACCGTAACAGAAAAGCTGGTTCCCTTCATGGCGATCATCTACATGATCGGCGCACTGATCGTGATCGTTCTGAATGCCGGCGCTATTCCCGGTGCGATCGGAGCCATCTTCGCAAGCGCATTTACCGGTCATGCGGCAGTCGGCGGATTTGTCGGTTCCACCTTTGCTTTAGCTGTCCGCTGGGGCGTCGCCCGCGGATGTTACTCCAATGACTCCGGTACCGGTGTCACCACGATCGTACATGCTGTTGCGGAAGTCAATCATCCGATCCAGCAGTCCATGTGGGGCGTATTCGAAGTCTTCTTTGATACCATCGTTGTCTGCACCATGACCTGCCTGGTCGTTCTGACCACCGGCGTATGGCAGCTGGATGTCGCGCCCGCAGTCATGACCGCTACCGGATTTACCCAGACGATCGGCCCGATCGGCGGAATCATTGTTACCATCGCGGTCGTTCTGTTCACCTTTACGACAGCCTGCGCACAGATCGAGTTTACCGTTGCGCAGTTCGCAAAGCTGATCAATGACAAGACCAGTACCAAGAACACCTGCCGCTGGATCATGATCGCCCTCATCTTTGTCGGCGGTATCGTCGGCATCGGCGCGCTGATCGCTTATGTCGACTTCTTCGCCGGTCTGTACACACTGGTCAACCTGCTGGGTGTATACTGGTGCACGAATCAGATCGTTGCGCTTACGAAAGAATATTTTGACGATCCCCAGAAATGGGAGACCACCATGTGGAAGCCCTGGGCGGATATGAAAGCACGTTTCGGAAAGAAATAACGGACCTCAGATAAAGGAGCTGTGACATGAAAAAACCCCTGATTGGAATTACTGTAAACTATGACCCGCTGGATACCGTGGGGATGGAATCGCTTATGGGGATCACCGGCCAGGACTGGGATTTCGTCGCCGGCGACTATGTCTACGGGCTTGAAAAAGCCGGCGCAACTCCTGTACTGATTCCCAGGACGGCAGACAATGAAACACTGAAACCGCTGATCGATGCGCTGGACGGCGTGCTGGTCTCCGGCGGTCACGATGTGGATCCGGCTTCTTATCAGGAGAGGATCCTGGGACACTGCGGAAGGATCGTGCCGGAGCGGGATGCCATGGATATCTTTATCACCCGTTACGCATACGAACAGGGAAAGGCGATCCTCGGGATCTGCCGCGGCTGCCAGATCATGAATGTTGCCTTCGGCGGGAACATGTATCAGGATCTGGAGAAGGAGAGCGACGGAAAATTCCTTCATCATTTCATGGGAAATTCGCCCAGGAACCGCGTCGTGCATACAGATACGCTTGCACCGGGCAGCATCGTAGCGCAGATCTTCGGCAAGGAGACGCTGTCTGTCAACAGCTACCATCACCAGGCGGTCAAGGAGCCTGGTGAAAATGTCACCTTCACGGCATGGTCCGAGGACGGCGTGCCGGAAGCACTGGAAATCTCCGGAAAGCACCCGTTTGTGGTGGGCGTGCAGTGGCACCCGGAGATGATGTTTGACTCCGAAGAGCAGCTGAAGATCTTTCAGGCTTTTGCGGATGCCTGCCGGTAAACGGCTGACAGAAAATAAAGAAGAGCAGAAGTGCATGTCACTTCTGCTCTTTTTTTTCGAATGCATCGATCAGGATCGAAAGGCCCCTGTCGATCATAGCCTGCTGATCCGCAGGCAGTTCCCGGATCTTCCGGTTGGTGTCGGAATACGCGTTCTCCGACGTCACGCCAAGCAGGATGTAGTCCGCGGACGCATGCAGCGAGTCGCAGATCTTAATGATGGTCGGGACCGAAGCACCGACCATCCCTCTCTCCAGATCGGAAATATACTGCTTGGAGGACACGGAGATCGACTCCGCCAATTGCTCCTGCGTCACATGCGCGCTTTCGCGCGCATTTTTGATGCGCTTTCCGATCTCCAGATAGAGGAGATTCGGCTGTTTGGAAGGTTTTCTGGTCTCGCCCTGCCCGGCGTCAGCAGCCTTCGGATTTGTCAGATTGTCATTCCCGCTTTTTTTTGTCATTTGTGATTGCCCGGTTTTTTCAGAATAAGGAACAAACGCAGTTGAGCTGCGATTGTTAAATAACTCCTGCCGTAAGGATATATCTCGAAAAGAATAAATACAATCATAATTGTATTAATACCATATTTTAATAAAATGTTGCATAAAGATAAATGAAGAGTTTAATCCCCCAGCTATGCTGGGGAGAATGGAATAAGCGGAAGCGGTAAGGATAACA
>CAMOZZ010000129.1 GCA_946631165.1 uncultured Lachnospiraceae bacterium
ACCTACGATCAGCATCAGCGGCCAAAGCATATTCCACATAAGTTTCCTCCCTCTGGTGACGTACTCTCTCCACTTTCGCTTTGTCAAGAAGCGAGGGCTTCCTGTGAAAGCAAAAATGCCGCCGTCCGTATGGATGGTGGCAATCTCAAACAAAGTTGTTCTGACTTCTCACACGCAGAAAAGTATAACATACAGCATCTGAACCGTCAATATTGACGCCCCTTCACCGCACTGAACATTATGCCCGAAAGCATCAGTATTTTCTGCTGAGGACCATGTAAGTGATCCAGTATACGACCATGATCAGGCATACCGAATAGGCAAGCACTGAACGGATCAGATCCTGTCCCAGGATCATGGCAATGACAACACCTGCCGCTTCCGCAAGCACAACGATATAGCCTGTCCAGGCCCAGCTTTTCATATGGATGTAACGAACACGTTCGTCATGGATCTCCGTATCGATCTTTTCCCTGTAGCCGGCGTCCTTCCTGTATCGGAAGATCCGGATCACCTGCATGATCCCCACGCCTATCAGCGCGCCGCCCATGCCGGCATACATAGAGGAGTCCAGCTTTTCCATTACGCTCAGTATAAACAATACCGTACCCAGAATGATCCAGAATACAGACAGCGCAAGTCTCCTGTTATTGTAATACATCTCCATCCCTCCTGTTGAAGAATACACGGTCATTCGAAAATAAATACTTCCTCGATCGTCATACCGAAATAGGCTGCGATCTTATGCGCCAGCAGGATCGACGGGTTGTACCGGCCATTCTCCAGCGAACTGATCGTCTGCCTGGAGACCCCCATAGCCTTTGCCAGTTCCTCCTGCCGCAGCCCTTTCTGCAGTCGAATTTCCTCGATCCGGTTCTTCATCCGGTCACCCCCTCCCGAACGTAAAGTTTGCTTTACATCTGTATCATAGCATCATGTCATGCGAATGTCAAGCAAGCTTTACATCAGAAGCAGAAAAATATCTCCGGCTATCCGAAGATATTTTCCGTTAACAGCATCATCAATCTGTCCATCTGCCTAGTCTATTCCAGCCGGAACCCGCAGATCTGACAGTTCCTGGTCCCAAGCACCGCATAATTCTCATAAACAGCCGGGGAAGCCTCCACGGTAACATGGTCAAAATCGAACATATCGTACTCTTCTCCTGTCAGTCCATCCAGCAGATAGAGTTTCCCGGAAGAACTGCAGTAAAGCACAGCGCCGCTGCCGTCTTCCTTATACACACATACCGGGGAAGACCACGCATAAGAAGCTTCCTGCTCCCAGACGACATTCCCGGTCTTCTTTTCTATGCAGGCAAGCACTCCGTGCCCGGTATCTTTTGTCATGGAAACGGTAACGTACAGATAGTCTTCCAGTTCATTTTTCCCCATTGCGATCGTCGACTGGATCCCACCGGAAACCCCTTCCTGTGTATGACAGTCATAATCCTTCTGCCAGACGATCTCTCCGGTCTCTGCATCGATCTTAAAGACGGGCACGACAGCTTCGCTGCTGCTGCGCCATCCCTTGTGGAATGACGGGCCGATATACAGATACAGTTTTCCGTCTTCCGCGGAAAGCACAGGCGATGAATTCGTATCGTCCAGCGTATCCTGTACCCAGACAAGCTTCAGCGTATTCAGATCGAGACACATCAGGTTTCCGCCGTTATCCGCGACGTAAAGATAACTTCCGTAAACGGAAACGCTGGTCTCCATGCCAAGCCAGTACTGGCTGCCGGTCCGTTTTCCCATGTATTTCCATTTGCAGATCCTGTCGGGATCCACGGAGAACGTACCGGCTGTCTCATTATATTTCGAATTCAGATGGATCAGATACAGCACACCGTTTTCGCCCGGCCAGATCAGCGTATCCGATGCAGCATCCACCAGCGGGGAGGAATCGAAAAAACTCACGCTCCGGTCAGCAAATCCTTCCCCATTGCCGAAGGTATACAATACACTGCCGTCGATCAGGCTGATGATAAAAGCCCGCGATCTCCCGTTCGTACTGTTGTATCCCGAACCGACGTAAAGCACCGGCAGCCCTCTGGGATCCAGCGCGCCGGATCCTTTAAATGTAAAACCGATATCCAGCACATCGCGCGTGGCTTCCCCGGTCTTCAGATCCAGGAAGTAGATCTTCCCGTCCAGACAGGCGTAAATGACTTCGACCAGCTCATCGTCTTCCTTTGCCCAGTCGTACATGTTCATGACGGCTTTTGTCTCTTTTGGCCACTTCACAAGGAGCGGCTGGCCTGTCCATCCGCTGCCGGTCCATGTCTTCTCTTTGTAAGTCCGGCTGCCGGTCTTAACCGTCCACTGCCTGTTGAGCATATGTCCCTGCATGTCTGCCGTACCAAAAGCCGGCGCATCGCGGAACGAATTTCCGCGGAATGTAATTACGCCCTGCATGTCTGTATAGCTGTCACCTGCGCCGAAATCGATCTGGTACCAGGGGGCAAACGGATCTGTTTCGGACAAAACAGTATCGTTCATCATGACCTGCGTTGATGTGATGAGATTCTCCGGCTTCGTTCCGGGCACGGAATGCGGTCTGAAATCCGGCAGGAATGCGTTTTCCGCATCCGCTGCATCTTCCGCCGGTCCTGAGGCTCCCAGCGTTCCTGCTCCCGCATGGGCAGCTCCGGCATCCCCTGCTGCTGCAGCACCGGTACCGTCCTGAGAAGCTGTTTCGTTCTTCAGCGCTTCTTCCTGCTCTTTTTTCAGGGCAGCTTCCTCTTCCTTTTTCCGCTTCGCTTCCTCTGCGGCTATTCTCTTTTCCTCCGCCTGTCTTTTATGTTCTTCATAGGCTGCGGTAATCTGCTGTCTGATATCCTCAGCTTTCCGGACAATGACCGGCCCGGCCAGCCGGATCACCAGCGCTGCAAGGACAATAAGAACAACAAAAACGACAGTCCTTTTCATCATCCTGCGCTGCCTTGCCTTCTTCTCCCTGCGGGCTCTGATCATCTCGTCCCGCTGCTTTTTCCTGTTGGAATAGGTACCCTGAAGATGAATATTTTCTCTGTCCTCAGCCGACAATCGAATACCTCCTTATCCTTCCTGCAAGCGGCGTTTTACCGTCCCTGTCGACGCCGGAAATTCGCCGAAACAGATCCTGCACTGCAGGCCTGCTTGCGCAAATGACTGCAGCGCATTTCTGACGCTGTCCGCGACAGTATCTTCCTCCGCTGCGCTGTCTTTCTTTATCGTAATCGTTAATGAATGATCCTGTTTGTTATAAGCTGCTTCATAATCCGCAATACCGGAAATACCGTAAATACGCTCATCCAGCATTTCAATCGACAGCCTCCCGCCGTCCGGGAGCCTTACGGAATCCGCGATCCTACCCATCACCTTTTTCAGCCGCGGTTTCAGACAGCCGCAGGGACAGGGCACAGCGTCCATGGCGCCCAGATCGCCGGTCCGATATCTGATCAGCGGCATGCCCTTTCGACCGGGCGTGGTAACAACGATCTCACCGTACGTCCCGTCCTGTACCGCCTCACCCGTTTCCGGGTCGATGATCTCTATGAAAAGGTCATCGTCCCTTAGATGATACGACGCTCTGGCTGTGCACTGCACACCTCCGCCGTATCCGGTCTCTGTCATGCCCCAATGCGTAAAAACCGTCGTTTCCCAGGCAGCCTCGATATGCTGAATGACCGATTCGGGAACATAATCTCCCGACAGAAGGACTGTTTTCGGCCGCAGCTCCGGGTGTGAAACGGAAAGCCGGAACAGCTGGGACGGGATACCGATCAGCGTATCGGCGTCCTTTGCCTGTGCCGCCGCCTCGTCATCCTCCTTTATAAAGCCGTAAACGGATGTTTCGGCCGGCAGATGCGCCAGCCCTTCCTTCAGCAGTCCCCCGACGGAAAAATGCGCCGGTCCTTCCATGAACACAGCCGTTCTGTATCCGGGCTTTACCAGGAAGCGGATCCCCCGGCTGAAGAAATCCGCAGTCTTTTCAAGATCTTCCGCCGTAAAGAACAGACGTTTTTTTATGCCGGTGCTTCCCGAGCTTTTTATGGTGATCACCCGCGCGATCTCTTTGGGAGAAACGCACAGAAGTTCCTCCGGATCTTGTCTCACTTCCTCCGCTGTCGTGAAAGGAAGCTTCACAATGGATGCCGGCCCGATAATTTCTGCGAGCGGCATTCCTTTAAATTTCTTTTTATAAAATCTGCTGTTCTCTGCAGCAAATTTTACCGTATCACAGAGTTCCGATATACCTGCGACCATATAAAAATATCCGCATTTTCTTCTTTTCAGGTAGTCCAGAGACAATCCCAGCGTATCTTCCAGCTGCTCCGTGCCTTCTTCAAAGATCAGCTGGCCGACATAGCCCGGCAGGATCCCGGAGATATCCTGCATTTCCAGGACAGAAAAACCGTTCGATCTGAATTCGCGGAGAAATCCAGCTGCCATCGGGAGTCTGCCTATACGGCAGGAAGGAACATCCTCGGCTGCTGTTCTGCCGCATCTGCCAGCAGTGTTCTCCGTGAACCGCGCCGAAACATATTCTTCCGCTGCTCTTGCATACAGATCGCTCAAAAGCACCTTGCCGCCCGGCCTCAGCACACGTTTTATCTCTGACAACGCTTTCTCCGGATCCCGCAGGCGTGTATACACACATTCAAGGAACACCAGATCGACAGTGTGGTCATCCACCGGTAGCTGCTCAGCCATTCCGGATCGGAAATCAACTCCGTTTCTGTTCCCGTCTGTCTCTTCCGCAAGCGACGGTTCCACACCGGTAAGATGCCACTCCGGATACGTTTTCGCCAGCATTTTCAGCGTGCCGCCTTCCCCGCAGCCGACATCCAGTACAGACAGCTTTCCATCAAAATCAGGCTGCGGATACAACTCCGCAGCCTGCAGCATTCTTTCCGTCACAGCAAAGCCTCCCGGCCTGTGACATATACAGTTTTCGATGAGATCTTTACGCATTTATGACAGTATCTCCCGTCCGGCACGGTATTAGTTCTGCCGCCTTCTCAGAAGCATATCCCCTGGTTCTTTCCTAATTGTATATACTCTTACTGTCTGCGTCAAGTTCCGCATATCTTCTCTGACCGGCGGGAATACTCCTTCTCCGGTCTGCTGCCGATACACTATTTGATCATTTCTTCGGCAATCGTAATAAATTCCTCCATCTGGGCAGAGACCCACTTGTTTCTGTGATGGAAGATCTGGATATAGTACTTGCCTACCTCATAGTTCACATCCAGTTTTGCCAGCGAACCGTCTTTTATACCGCTTTCTATCATGTAATCGGGAAGATAGGATATGCCCATTCCTTTTTTCAGCAGCTCCACGATCATTGCCGTGTTGTTGATCTGAAGCTTTGGTGCCAGAATACTGTCATACTGGCTGGCCAGTGGTTCTATACTTCTCCTGTAAAGGCTGTCTTTTTCCGGAAGAATGAGCGGACACTCCAAAATAGTCTGGAAGCTTATATCAGTCTCTCCTGCAAGAGGATGATCTGCCGAGGCTACAAAGGAAATATCCGCCTCCCTGATCATGACTCTGAAGAAATCATAGTCGACAATACGGTTTCCCATAATAATGATCAGATCTACATCATTGGAGCGAAGAAGATTCATCAGCATGGTCGTCGATCCCGTGACCACTTCCACCGTAACATCAGGGAATCTTCTGCAGTACTCCGTAAGGAGATCACTCATAAAGGTAACAAGGATTGATTCTACCACGCCGACACGCAGGCTGCCGCTGACCTGACTGACCGTTCCGTTCAGCTGCTCCATTTCAGCAATGATACGCTCCATTTCATTTGCATATCTCACCAGATACTCGCCGGCTTTTGTCAGACTTACCCGCTTTCCGATTCTTTCAAACAGCAGGATCCCGAGCTCTTCCTCAAGCGCATGAATATGGAAGGTGACTGTGGACTGGGCATATCCGAGTTCGTTTGCAGCTTTTGTAAAATTCTGCAGTTCGGCTACTCTTAAAAAAGTTTTTAAATTTCTGTACTCCATTCGACCTCCCATTCAAGCAGTTTCTGCAATATATTATTTGAAAGATATTTTAGCTCTTTTTGCCGTATTCTGTCAAATCAACTATATATTGCTGACTTTCCTGTTGTATTAACAGCAAAACTCCCGTCCGCAAACTGTACGGAGCGGGAGTTTTAAAGTTTTTATGCTTATATGATCTTAACTGTTTTTATTTGTTGTAAACACCGTCATTCAGATATGCAAGGAGATCTTCCTTGGACATGTTGTCGATGCCGAGATAAGCCAGATTGTATTTGCTTGTCT
>CAMOZZ010000130.1 GCA_946631165.1 uncultured Lachnospiraceae bacterium
CATGCGCTTCAATCCACTTGCATTTCCACATCGGATCCTTGACGGACCCGGATACCGCTCCCGTGATCACGATAGACGGGATCAGCTTCAGGATATTTGCGCCGGCGATCTGCGGCCCGTAGGCGATCCCCTTACGGATCTCTTCGGTGGCGCGCTGATCCATGTAGCTCATCGGTCTGTGGACCGGAATTCCGTCCGCATCCGTCAGCACAAGTCCCTGCATCTGCGAACAGAACGAGATGCCGGCAATGCTGTCTCTGCGGGCCGGATCCCTTGCGATCACTTCTCCGGTCGTCCGGCACATCGCGCTCCACCATTCCTCCGCATCCTGCTCCACGCCGCCGTCCGGCAGGACGTACAGGCTGTATCCGCATGAAGCGGAATCGATCATTTTAATCGTCTTGTCTACTTCAAACAGGCAGGTCTTTACGCCCGTTGTTCCTATATCATACGCGAGGATCAATGTTCCCACGTTATACCTCCAATCCCCGGTCCGGCGCAGCACTTTTCGTGTTCGGACCGGATCCGGAAAAAGCGCTGTCCGTTATGCCGAATGCGCCCTTGATGAAAAACACCAGCTGTTCCGTCATCTTCTCATCGTCTTCTGCCTCTCCGATATAGAATTTCCTGCGCTCGTTATAGTATCTGCATCCCGCATCAAAATGCAGCATCATCAGCAGGTTGTCAAAGAACAGCGCCAGATAAGCCGGATTGATATCCCGGCGGACCGCGCCTTCTTCCTGCGCCTTGCGGATGATCCCTGTATAGATCATTGCCGTATACTTCTCGATCGTTTCCGCATAATAAGCCGCCTTCTCTCCCGGCTCATGCGTGATCGCATGGTACATCTGGATATAGTGCGGATTCCTTCCGGCGAACGATAGGCAGGTCCGGATCAGCTTCTCACAGGCTTCCGCCAATGTATCCTCCGGGCTCACTGCTTCCGCGATCATGGCCTTCAGCATATCCGTAGAGCGGGTCAGGCAGGCGTCAAAAAGCGCTTCCTTGTTCTTATAATATTTATAGATGACGCCGACGCTGATCCCGGAACGGCGGGCGATCTCGCTGCCCGCCGCCCGCTCCGGCCCTTTGCTGCCGAATTCCTCCACCGCAGTCACAAGGAGCTTTTCCTGCTGTTCATCCGTCAGTTTCTTCAGCATGTCCGTCCTCCGCCAGCTTTGCATAACTGCTTTTATAGATCTGATGTTCCAGGGCGCCGGCCAGTGTACTGACCGGAAGGGCTCTGTATCCGGCGCCGGCCAGCAGCGCTGCCATACAGTTCTTATTAAGAACAGTCATCATGGCTGCAGCGTCATCTTCGGATCCGGCAGCACAGATCGCGCCTTTTCCCCGGAGCAGCACTGCCCCGCCGCCTTTTACCGCATGGGCGATTTCCTGATCCGACGCATCCGCTTCCAGGCATCGGATCCTGGGACCGGCGATCTGGGCCAGATCGTCAATGTAAGCAGGCATTGTTTTTCCGCTCATGCTCACCGTTTTTATAAAAGGCGCTTCCGTCTCAAGGATCACGTTGACGGACGGATCGTCGAACACGAGATATCTGCGGTCAAATTCATCGTGGATCTCCCTGTGCAGGATCTCTGCATAATCCTGAAGCGGCCGCTCTTCCAGCGCCTCCTGCGGATACAGACTTCCCGTCATCGCGAAATAACGTCTGCGGGCAGCCCTCTCCAGATGGCGGGCTGTCCGGAAAGCCTCTTCGCTGTCTCTGCCGATACACACGGTTCCATGATTCCGCATGAGCACAGCCCGGCTGGACGGATGCTCCGCCAGCGCTGCTTCCACATTCTTTGTCAGCCTCTTTGTGGAGGAGAGGCCGTATCGCGCTGTCGGGACATCTGCTCCCAGAAAAGCACTCCCCCCGCGTCCCGGATTGACGATAAAAACGCCTCCCAGGACCGACAGTGCCGATGCATAATCCTGATGGGTGTGGATCACGAACCGGACATCCGGCCTTTTTCTGTAAGCCGCCGCATGCACGCCTTTTTCGCTGGAAGGCTTCACCGTGCCCGTATAAGAACAGTCGCTGATGCGGACTGTCACCAGATCATCCGGCGTCAGGCTGTCATAAGTACGCCCACTCGGTGTGATGATAAATTCCTCTTCGGAAATGCGTGCGCTGATATTCCCCCATGTCCTTGCGATCAGGCCGGAACGCAGCAGCTCCAGCCCGGCCTCTATGACTTTTTCCTTTCCTTCTTTTTCCGTATAAAACATGGATGATCCTCCGTTTCTCCGGCAGTTATTTATCCAGTTCGGTATGAATGCGTCCGCACTTCGAGAACACTCTGTCGAAGCGGGCGATCACTTCGTCGATGTCTTCTTCCGTATAAGCTGCGCTTGTGTACAGTCTGGAGCCGGCCAGGGTGATCAGGCCTTCCGCCATATAGGCGGCGCCCATGTGTTCCATCTCCGCCTGGCGGACATTCGTCTGTTTAAGGATCTTCGGCACCTCCCAGAGTTTGCCCCAGTCGATTGCAAAATGCATGGTGCCGACGCTGTCGAGATGACAGATCGAGCCCTGGTTGAATGCGACGAACGGCAGATTATACTTGCGGATGGAAGCCTGCAGACCGGCCGTCAGACGGTCTCCCATTCTGCCCGCCTTTTCACAGGCGTTCTGCTTCTCGATCTCGGAGATCATATAATAGCCCGCGCAGGTGGAAAGCGGTGTAGCCGACAGCGTTCCGCCGCAGAGCGCCTTGTGGAGCTTCTTGCCCTGGCCGTCCAGGCCGGCGCCGAGATAAGCCATGCAGTCCCTGTGTCCGCCTACCGCGCCGGCGCCGGGATAGCCGCCGGCAATGACTTTGCCGAACACGGTCAGATCCGGATCGACATTGAAGAACCCCTGCGCACCATGTACACCGATCCGGAAGCCTGTCACCACTTCATCAAAGACGAGCAGTGCCCCGTATTTATGCGCCAGGCGCTCCGTTCCCTTCACGAACTCCCTGGTCACCGGCCTGGTACCGGATTCCGGACCGACCGGCTCGACAAAGATCGCCGCAGTGCCTCCGTTCAGCTTGTTCTTCCTGAGCTTCTTCTCCAGATTCTCCAGATCTCCGGGGAAATACTCATCCGTATGTTTAAAGATATAGCCGGGAACACCGTGGGAAAGCATGCCCTTCGTGCCGGGAACACGGATCCCGTACGCAAGCTGATCAGACCAGCCGTGGTAGCCGCCGCCCATTTTCAGGATGTTCTTATGTCCGGTCTTGAGGCGGGCGATCCTGGCTGCGACCATGCAGGCCTCCGTTCCTGAGCCGAGGAAACGGATCATTTCCACGGAAGGAACGAGATCTGAGATCTTTTTGGCAAGCTTGTATTCATATTCATGGAAGAGGCCTGTGGACGGACCGCATGTATTCAGCAGGTCGATCACGGCTTCCCTGACGACAGGCGGATTGCTTCCGAGGACAGTCGGTCCGCCGGCCTGCAGAAGATCGTAGTATTCATTGCCGTCCACATCCGTCATTTTGTTTCCGTTCGCGCCTGTGATGGCGATCGGGAAGGGATAGTTGAACGCAAGGTTGTGCTCCACGCCGCCGGGAATGACTTTCTTCGCTTCATCGGTCATTTCCTTTGACTTCCGGCACTTTGTCTCAAAATAGCCTTCGATATACTCTTTCAGGGCTTCCGGTTTTACTGAGTAGACCGGTTTGCGGATCAGGGAATCCAGTTTTTTGGTGACCGCTTCCGCGTCAAGATAGTGATCTGCATCGATGGCGTATCCGTTGTAAGCCATAGTCTCGTTCCTCCTTTTACGCTTGCTGTTTCGTATTGTTCTCGTTTTAGGCTCCTGCCTGATGATTTTTCAGTTGTTCTGCAAAGATCTGTTGATCTCGTGAATATTCATTCACGAGATTTGCTTTCATTGTACTGCACGTGCCGCATTCCGTCAATAAAAAAACAGGAAACAGGAGACATTTTTCATCGTCTCCTGTTTCCTTTCTGAAAAAGCTGTACCCTTTTCTGCCCCTGCTCTTTTCAGGGGCGGCACATTTTATGCATCCGGCCGTTAATTCGTCGCGTCCTCAAATTCTTTCATAAGATACTGTCTCAGCTGTTCATACCGTTCACGGTCGCGTCCGCCGGCAGGCCGTCCGTCGATCTGATCGGCGTACAGACACAGATTGCTCGAACTGGTCACCAGCACTTCGTCCGCATCGAACAGTTCATCAAGGGTAAAAGGCTCCTCTTCGTACGGAATGCCAAGCGCCCGGCAGGCCCGGAGCAGATGCGCTCTGGCAATTCCGGGCAGGATCAGTTCATCCGTTGGCGCGGTACGGAGCACACCATCCTTCAGGATATGCACATTGCTGGCGGCGCATTCCGTGACCCTGCCGCCCGGGCGGTAAAATACCGCTTCATAGCATCCGGCTTCCGCCGCTTTCTGTTTTGCCATAACGGAAGGAATCAGATTCAGTGTTTTAATGTTGCAGTGAAAGAATCTGGTATCCTCCTGCGTGATCAGCTGAATCGGCGTTTTGCCGTCCCTTAAATGCGTCGGGGTCAGTGTGATCCAGAGATTCCCGGGGCCTTCCTCAAAAACGTGATTCCGGACCGCTGTTCCGCGGGTGACCTGATAGTAGACAAACAGATCTCCTGTCTCCATTTTGTGTACCAGAGAATTCAGGATCCGTTTCAGTTCTTCCTTATCGACAGGCATGACGATCCGCAGGGCTTTCGCATTCCGGAAGAGCCTGTCCACATGTTCATCCAATGCAAAAATCTTGTAGTTCCTGCAGGGTCCCGCATCGTAAACGCCGTCCCCGAAAAACGACACTCTGTCATTCATCGGTATTGTCATTTCTTCCAGCGGTCCGTATTTCCCGTTATAATATCCCAGTTCCAGCACGATCGACCACCTCCTTTTTCAGAAATACATACAGTCAGGAAAACCCTGACTGATCTCATACAGCAGCACCTTTCGGCCGAATCTGCAGCTCACCGCGACAGACCCGGAACCCGAAAAATAAAAGTTTCATTAAATCCAGTCGGATGATATTGCTTTCCGAAAGCATTTATGCTATTCCTTACAGGATTATGAACAGACTGTTCATTCAGTCTGTCCGCATTACGGAGGATTCAGATTGAATACAATTATCAGTGAATATGGTTCAGATATAATGTCATCGGAAAGATTTCTGCATGCGTATGACATTACGCATCACTACAAGAGCTGCGTTGCAGAACACAGCCTTCATGTCGCCGACCAGGCCTGCAGGATCACCGGATGGCTCAACAGCCACGGATTCCATGTTTCCTATGAAGACGTAGTGCGCGGCAGTCTCCTCCATGATATCGGGATGACCGATACGAATGTGTCGGAATGTTATCCCTGGGTAAAGGTGTATGTACATCCCCGACACAGTTCCGCGATCGCGGAAAATGAATTCAGGGAGAATCCTGTCGTACAGAATACCGTACGCTGGCATATGTGGCCGATCTGCCTGATCCCGCCGCGCCATATTCCCGGCTGGATCGTGATCGCTGCCGACAAGATCTGTTCCTTTAAAGAGATTGCTGCGTAGATCAGATCGTTTGCAGTATTGTTCGTTATCTTTTCCGCTTCCGCATTCCTCCGCAGCGTACTTCCGCCGCTTTCACAGCACTGAAAAGCCGGGGACCGGCAAAAAAGCCGCAAAACCGTGCGGCAGATCATCTGTCACACAGCTTTACGGCTAATAGTTAATCCGCCTGTCAGGAACAGGGTAACACAATCAGGCAGAAAAGAAAATATTTTTCTTTTCACTTTTCTATCTTTATGGTCTTTCTGCGACCGGCACATCCAGAATTAACAAAGACTTTTTTAATGTGTTATGATTTTTCTGGCAAAGGCGCCTTTCACTTCGGTGTTTGGCGCCTTTTTTAAAGCGGGGTTTCGCAGGATTCTTTATCCTCGCGCGAAAGGAGGAATGCAGCGTCATGGTGAACTACGATAATCTGCTGGAGCATGCCGGTGTATTTGAAGTGATCAGCAAATACCGCAGCGGCATTCTTTTCTTTCAATATGACGACCCGCTGATCTACGCTTTCACGTCCGCTTTTAAGATCCTTCCCGATGCGGGAGAACCGGGGAACTGATTTCCGGCTTTTCGTTTCCTTTCAGCAGATTATCCAAAAGAAGCCGGGCATCGTCTGCCCGGCTTCTTTTACTATTTGATCTTCATCGTCTTTTTGAAACCGGTCCCGGAAGAGAACAGTT
>CAMOZZ010000131.1 GCA_946631165.1 uncultured Lachnospiraceae bacterium
AATGAACTTTTTTGCTGATTTCGGAGGTTTGGCAATAGGATTTCTGGGAAGCGGACTGGCAGTAGGTCTTTGCTGCGCCGGTTCTGCAAAAGGTACGGGACTGGCCGGTGAATCCGGTATCGGACTTCTGGGAGAAGACCCTTCTTACTTCGGTAAGGTCATGATCCTGCAGGTCATCCCCGGTACCCAGGGCCTGTACGGTCTGGTCATCTGGTTCTTCGCACTGATCCAGATGGGCGTTTTCGGCGGAGATCCCACAGCGCTTACCGTAGCAGACGGCCTGAGAGTCTTCGGCGCCTGCGTTCCCATGATGATCGGCGGATGCATCTCCGCGCCGGCACAGGGCCGTGCGGCTGCAAGAGCCATCAACCTGATGGCAAGACGCCCCGATGACTGGGCAAAGGGCATTGTTATGTGTATTACCGTTGAGTTCTACGCCATCCTGTCCCTGCTTGCATCGTTCCTGATGCTCCTGAACCTGAACCTCGGCGTAGGCTGAAGCCGGTTCCCGGAGGGCAAGCCATGAAAGGAATTGAAAAGATAACGAACCGTATCCGTGAGGAAGCGGAAGCCGATGCAGCCGTCGTTCTGAACGAGGCAAAGGCAAAGGCGGACGAGATCCTGGCGGGATACAGGGAGCAGGCAAAGCTGCTCTATGAAGAAAGACATGAAGCCGGTCTTGCGGAGGCGGCAGCCGCGGCTGATCGAAAGAACCGCAATGCCGGTCTCTCGGCGAAGAAGGCGATCCTGAGCGTGAAGCACGTTCTGGTCAAGGATGCCTATAAATTTGCACTGCAGGATCTGCTGTCGCTTCCGAAGGAAGAGTATATCGATCTCCTTGCGAAGTATGCGGTGTCTGCGGCATCTTCCGGCACGGAAGAGCTGATGCTTTCGGCAAAGGATAAGGCTGCGATCGGCGGGAAGCTCGTTGAAATCGTGAATACCCGCCTTGCTGCCGAAGGAAAGACCGCGAAGATCCGGCTTTCCGAGAAGGAAGCCGATATTCAGGGCGGACTGATCCTTGCTGAAAATGATATCGCTGTCAACTGCTCGCTGGAGAAGCTGGTATACAATCTCTGCGAGAGCATGGACAGATCTGTGGCAGGGATCCTGTTCGGATAAGAACTGGACGGAAGGAACATAAAATATGTTTGTAAACAAGATCGCATATGATCCGGTCGGATATGTCTCGTACCGGGACTATATGTTCATGGCGTCCAAGCTGAACTACCGGCTTCAGACGATGATCCGGTATGAGAGGCTCGAACAGGCCGCCATGACCGAAGATGCGGAGACCGCCGCCCGTCTGGTGGCGGAGGCCGGTTGGCCGAATATGGCCGGCATGGATGTCTCGCAGATCGATACGGTCCTGAACAACAGGCGGGACAGCATATTCAAGGACATCGAGCAGGTCTGCCCGGAAGAGCAGGTCGTGCAGATGATGCGCATGAAATATGATTATCATAATATCAAAGCGCTCGTAAAAGGCGCCGGCGCCGGTGTTCCGGCAGACGAGGCGTATATCACCGCCGGCCGCTTTACGCCCGAGAATGTGAAAGAGGATTATCTGAACAATGACTATCGCGATCTTACTCCGCTGATGGCAGAGACCATCAGGGAGGCGAGAGAGATGATGGCCAGGACCAAGAATCCCACCGCTGTTGATCTCTATATCGACCGGATGTATTTTAAGGAATTATTTGAACTGGCTTCGGAGCTGGAGCCGAAGGTGGAACCGGAGACGCCCATGATGGCGCCGGAACCCGGAGAGCATTACGCAGTGGACCTGATCCGCAAGATGATCGACAGAGCAAACCTGATCACCTGCGTCCGTGTCGTCCGGCTGGGACGCAGCCAGGATTATCTGAAGAGCGTGCTGATCGAGGACGGCAATTACCCGCCCGACCAGCTTGCTGCTGCGGCATTCGGCGGAGACGGTCTGGCAGGCATGTTCAGGGATACATATCTGTACGATGCCGCGCAGATCGGACAGGACGCACTGAAGGGCGGTCCGATCACCCCGTTCGAAAAAGCATGCGCGGAAGCATGGCTGAAGTATCTTGCAAATCTGCGGATGATGTATTTTGACGCCAGAGCGGTGATCTGGTATCTGACGGTGGTCGATGCCAACATCCTGAATGTGCGTATGCTGCTGACGGGCCTCCTTTCCGGCATATCCGCCGAAAAACTAAAAGAAAGGCTGCGCGAGACTTATGTATAAAGTTGCGGTAATCGGCGGAAGAGACACGATCCTGTGCTTTAAGGCCCTCGGGCTGGATGTCTATGCGGCGGACAAGCCTGAAGAGGGAAGAAAGATCTTAAAGGAGATCACGGGACCGGAAAGCTCTTATGCCATTATATACATATCGGAAAATCTGGCTGTCGGAATGAAGCGTGAGATCGATAAGTTCAAGGACAGCCCGATGCCGGCCATTATCCTGATCCCCGGCAGGGAAGGATCGCTCGGCATAGGAAAAGAAGCGCTGCAGTCTGCGGTGGAGCGGGCTGTCGGAATCGATATCTTGTAAGAAAGAAGGGTGAGACTTTGGGAAAAGTTGTTAAAGTTTCAGGACCGCTTGTTGTGGCCGAAGGACTGGCGGAAGCGAATGTTTCCGACGTTGTCCGTGTCGGAAGCCAGAACCTGATCGGCGAGATCCTGAATATGAGCGGAGATTCCGCTTCCATACAGGTATATGAAGAGACCTCAGGCCTCGGCCCCGGCGCAGAGGTGGTCACCACAGGGCTTCCCCTGTCGGTGGAACTGGGACCCGGCATGCTGGAGAATATCTATGACGGTATCCAGAGACCGCTTCCGGAGATCAAGGAGGCGACAGGAGATACCATCGCAAGAGGTATCAGCATCCCTGCACTGAACAGAAAAAAGAAATGGGAATTTGTTCCCGTTGTGAAAGAAGGCGCCAAGCTGATCGGCGGAGACGTGATCGGAACCGTTCAGGAGACATCCGCGATCCTGCATAAGATCATGCTGCCGCCCAGGACCGGAAGCTGCGTGCTGAAATGGATCAAGAAGGGCGAATTTACGGTTGACGAAAGCGTTGCCTGCGTTACGCTCGCGAACGGAAAAGAGCTGGAGATCAGCATGCTGCAGCGCTGGCCGGTGCGTATCGGGCGTCCCTATCAGCAGAAATACACGCCGGCCCGTCCCCTGAACTCCGGACAGCGTATCATCGATACCATGTTCCCGGTGGCGAAGGGCGGCACGGCGGCCGTTCCCGGACCGTTCGGTTCCGGCAAGACGGTCGTACAGCACCAGCTCGCAAAGTGGTCGGATGTGGATATCGTTGTCTACATCGGCTGCGGTGAGCGCGGAAACGAAATGACAGACGTTCTGAACGAGTTCCCTGAACTGAAGGATCCGCGTTCCGGCGAATCCCTGATGAAGAGGACCGTTCTGATCGCGAATACATCCGATATGCCGGTGGCCGCCCGTGAGGCTTCCATTTACACCGGTATTACGATTGCGGAATATTTCCGCGACATGGGATATGACGTAGCTGTTCTGGCGGACTCCACATCCAGATGGGCCGAGGCGCTCCGTGAGATGTCCGGACGTCTGGAGGAGATGCCCGGTGAAGAAGGTTATCCCGCTTACCTGGCCAGCCGTATTGCCCAGTTCTATGAGAGAGCCGGCAGCGTGCAGTGCCTGGGTACGGATGACAGAAGAGGCTCGATCACGGCGATCGGTGCCGTATCGCCGCCCGGCGGTGATATTTCCGAGCCGGTCTCGCAGGCAACGATGCGTATCGTCAAGGTCTTCTGGGCGCTGGACAGCTCCCTGGCCTATGCGAGACATTTCCCGGCCATCAACTGGCTGACATCCTACTCCCTTTATACGGATGCGCTGACACCGTATTATGAGAAGGAATTCGGACCGGAATACATGCAGAACAGAAACCGCGCACTGCGTACACTGCAGGAAGAAGCGGAACTGCAGGAAATCGTCCGTCTGGTCGGACAGGACGCGCTGTCCGCAGGCGACCAGCTGACACTGGAAGTCGCCCGTATGATCCGTGAGGACTTCCTGCAGCAGAACGCCTTCGTGACGGAAGATGCCTATTCCACCTACGGAAAGCAGTACCGTCTGCTGGATCTGGTCCTCAGATATGAAGACAAGTGCCGTGAGGCGCTGGATGCGGGATGCGAGCTGCAGCCCCTGTTCGGCATTGCTGCGCGTGAGCGGATCGGCCGTGCGAAGACGGCGGATCCCGACAACTATGAAGCGATCTATGATGAGATCCTGGCGCAGATGAACGCCCAGATCGACGAAATCAAGGCGGGAGGTGAAGACGAATGATCAAAGAATACAAGACCATAAGAGAGATCGCCAATCCCCTGATGATCGTTGATAATGTTGAGGGCGTTACATTTGACGAGCTTGCTGAAATTGAACTGCCCGACGGTTCCGTCAGACGCTGCAAGGTGCTGGAAGTCGAAGGAAACCGTGCGGTACTGCAGCTGTTCGAGGCTGCGCAGGGAATCAACCTGGCGGAAAGCAAGGTCCGTTTCCTGGGCCATCCGCTGCAGCTGGGCGTTTCCGAGGATATGCTGGGCCGTGTTTTCAACGGCATGGGCGAGCCCATCGATGACGGTCCCGAGATCATCGCGGATGACTACAGAGATATCAACGGCCTTCCGATGAACCCTGCTGCAAGAGCTTATCCGGCAGAGTTCATTCAGACCGGTGTTTCCGCCATTGACGGACTGAATACGCTGGTCCGCGGACAGAAGCTGCCGATCTTCTCGGCCTCCGGTCTGCCCCATGCGAATCTGGCTGCGCAGATCGCCAGACAGGCCAAGGTCCTCGGAAAGGGTGAGAACTTCGCCGTTGTATTCGCTGCCATCGGTATCACATTCGAGGAATCCGAATACTTCATCAACGATTTCCGCCGTACCGGCGCCATCGACAGAACGGTCGTTTTCAGCAACCTGGCAAATGACCCGGCCGTCGAGCGTATCGCAACGCCCCGTATGGCGCTGACCGCTGCGGAGTATCTGGCATTTGACAAGGGCATGCATGTTCTTGTTATCCTGACCGATATCACGAACTACGCGGAAGCGCTTCGTGAGGTCTCCGCCGCGAAGAAAGAGGTTCCCGGCCGCCGCGGCTATCCCGGCTATCTGTATACCGATCTCGCGACGATGTATGAACGCGCCGGCAGAAGACTGGACAACCCCGGATCGATCACGATGATCCCGATCCTGACGATGCCCGAAGATGACAAGACCCACCCGATCCCCGACCTGACGGGCTATATCACAGAGGGTCAGATCATCCTTTCCCGTGACCTGCACAGAAAAGGCATCGTACCGCCGATCGACGTACTGCCTTCGCTGTCCCGTCTGAAGGATAAGGGTATCGGTGAAGGAAAGACGAGAGCCGACCACGCCGGTACGATGAACCAGCTCTTCGCTGCTTACGCAAGAGGAAAGGAAGCCAAGGAACTGATGACCATCCTCGGTGAGGCGGCGCTTTCGGATGACGACAAGCTGTACGCGAAGTTCGCGGATGCCTTTGAGAAGGAATATGTCTCCCAGGGCAACGAGACAGACCGCAGCATCATCGATACGCTGACCATCGGCTGGAAGCTTCTGTCGATCCTTCCGGAGAGAGAGCTCAAGAGGATCAAGCCTGAGTTCATTGAGAAATATCTTCCGAGAGAAGAAGCGAAGGAGTAAACCATGGCAACCATAATCCCGACCAGAATGGTCTTGAATCAGATGAAGGGCCGGCTGCGGACCGCTGTCAGGGGTCATAAGCTCCTGAAAGACAAGCGGGACGAGCTGATGCGCCAGTTCATGGATGTGGTCCATCTGAACAAGGAGCTCAGGGACAAGGTGGAAGCCGGATTATCCGAAGCATTTGCCGCGCAGTCTGTGGCATCCGCTGTCATGACGCCGGAAATGATGGAGCAGGCACTGATTTATACCAAACAGCATATAGAGCTGGACGTTGCCTATAAAAATGTCATGTCTGTCAACGTGCCGCGGTATTCCTTTACGACCGGCACGGATGAAGAAGGCGGCGATATCCATCCCTACAGCTTTCTGCAGACATCCGGTGAACTGGACGATGCGATGACCTCGCTGCAGTCCGTATTCAAGGATATGCTGGAGCTGGCGCAGGTTGAAAAATCCATGCAGCTGCTTGCGCAGGAGATCGAGAAGACGAGAAGGC
>CAMOZZ010000132.1 GCA_946631165.1 uncultured Lachnospiraceae bacterium
TCTCCGAAGTACGCCGGAATATTCCCCTTCACAAGCGTGCAGAGCACTTCCCTTCTTTTGTGATCCACGTCATCCACGATCCAGACCCTGCCGGCGATGGCGATCTTGTCGCCGACAGGCGGCGGCTTTACGATCGTTCCCAGCTCTTCCGATCCGGCCCGGACGGAATACTCCGGGTTCTCCTGGAAGACTGCCAGGAATTTATAATTGTTCACGATCCGTTCCCCGGTAAGGCCGACGATCAGACCGCCGTTTTCCGTCCGGTTGATATGATCCGTCCGGATCAGATGCTGCAGCAGGATACGATAATCATCCTGTGAGATCCTGTGAAAAGCCGACAGCGTTAACACTCTGGATGCAAGCTCCGCCGGTGTCATCTCGCCGCAGGAAGCAAGGGTGCTCATGGTCTGATGGTAAAGGAGGCTGAACGGCATCCGTTCCGTCCGCGGCGGTTCTACGAACCGCTCTTCGATATACAGCTGTATGAGCGCGATGCCCTGGATCATATACCAGGGGATCATTTCCGGCAGCATTGCCCTGGGCTCCGGATGATCTTCCCGCATAACGAACCACATTTCCGACGGTTCACCGCGTCTTCCCGTCCTGCCCATGCGCTGCAGGAATCCCGACACGGTAAACGGCGCATCGATGTGAAACGCCCTCTCAAGCCGCCCGATATCGATCCCGAGCTCCAGCGTGGCTGTTGCACATACGGACAGCATGGAATCATCATCCTTCATCTCTTCTTCCGCACTCTCACGATAGGACGCGGAAAGATTTCCGTGGTGGATCAGGAATCTTTCGGGTTCATGATTCGCTTCGCAGTACTGCCTCAGATGCTGGCATACCGCCTCGCACTCTTCTCTGGAATTCGTGAAAATGAGGCATTTCTTTCCTCTGGTATGTTCGAATATATAGCCCATACCGGGATCCGCTGCCACCGGGGCGGTATCTGTCGCCGGTTCCCCGACCGGTGTCTGGGCTGTGACTGTTTTTCCCTCATCCGCCTGCGGCCCCTGGTTGTAGAAATGCTCCATCGACAGGCGCCAGATCTCTTTTCCGCCTTCGAACTGCGGGATCAGCGTACGGCGGCCGCTTCCTGCCGCCAGATATTTTCCGGCTTCTTCCGGATCTCCGATCGTCGCCGACAGGCCGATCCGCCGCGGATTGCAGCCGGCGGTCCTGCACAGGCGCTCGATCAGGCAGAATGTCTGCCAGCCGCGGTCCGCCCGCATCAGCGAATGGATCTCGTCGATCACGACGAATCGCAGATCGCTGAACAGGTTCGGGATCTCCATATGTTTGTTGATCAGGAGGGATTCCAGCGATTCCGGCGTGATCTGCAGGATACCGGAGGGTTTCTTTAACAGTTTCCTCTTGCGGGACTGTGATACGTCCCCGTGCCATTTATAAACGGCAATGTCCCGTTCCTCACATAATTCGGTAATCCTCCCGAACTGATCATTGATCAGGGCTTTGAGCGGCGCGATGTAGAGGATCCCGACGGACGCCGGAGGATCTTCATCGAGCAGCGTAAGCATGGGAAAAAATGCCGCTTCCGTCTTCCCGGACGCCGTGGAAGCGGTCAGCAGCACGTTCTGATCCGTCCCGAAAATGGCTTCCCCGGCGGCATTCTGCACGCCGCGCAGGCTCTCCCAGCCGGAACGATAGATATAATCCTGGATAAATGGCGCGTAGCGCTCAAAAATGTTCATTCTGTTGCCTCAGGTTCCCCTCCGGATGTTTTATTTATGTCTCTGTGGTTTTCAGTATATCCAAAAGTTTGCGCCGGCTCAACATTTTTGTGTGTCTGTTTCATTTTTATATTGACACAGATCCCGCTGAACGTGATAAGATACCTTTAAAAAGATGCGCCGGTTCCTGCAGACCGCGCAGAGATTTTATCAGAAAGGTACCATGATGGAGTATATCAAAAAAGGAAAAGAACGTACAAAAGAAGACAGCAGCGAGCTTCGCAGAGCCGTTTCCGGGATTATCGATGACATCATTGATCACGGAGATGCCGCTGTCAGGAAATACAGTGAGAAATTTGACGGTTTCGCCAGAGAAGTCTTTCGGGTAAGCAGGGAGGAGATCGAGGAAGCCTGCTCCCTGGTAGGTCCCGACGAAATAAACGACATGAAGCAGGCGCTTCAGAATATCACGGCTTTCGCGGAAGCGCAGCGGTCGACCATTCTGGATCTTGAAGAATTCCAGCCGCGTCCCGGCATTTTTCTCGGGCACAGGGTCGTGCCGGTACAGTCCTGCTGCTGCTATGTCCCTGGCGGACGTTTCCCGCTCTACTCTTCCGCCATGATGCTGATCGCACCCGCAAAAGTCGCCGGCGTAAAGAGAGTCTGTGCATGCTCCCCCGTCGTCCACGGCACCGGAAAGATCAATGAAAGGACCCTCGCAGCGATGCATCTGGCCGGTGCAGACGAGATTTACGCCATCGGCGGCGTGCAGGCGATTGCGTCCTTTGCCTACGGCACCGAATCGATCAGGCCTGTCGATGTGATCGTCGGCCCCGGCAATCAGTTTGTCGCTGAAGCCAAAAGACAGTGTTACGGACAGGTGGGCATCGATTTCATCGCGGGACCGAGCGAAGTGCTGGCGATCGCGGACGAACATGCCGATCCGAAGGTCTTAGCCGCCGATCTCCTGGCCCAGTGTGAACACGATCCGAACGCAAAAGGCATTCTTCTGACGACGGACAGAACGCTGGCTGAAGCGGTTATTGCCGCAGTCGAAAAAGAACTCTCCTGGCTGCCGACGGAATATATCGCCCGCAGGTCATGGGATGAATTCGGCGAAGTGGTCGTGATCGACAGTCTGGAGGAAGCGGTGCGTACCGCAAACGAATATGCGCCGGAACATCTCGAGATCAATGTCGCGGATCCTGAAAGTATCCTTCCAAAACTGTATAATTACGGATCCCTGTTCATCGGCGGGAATACCGCTGAAGTATTCGGAGACTATGCATCCGGCACGAACCACACACTCCCCACTGTAAAAGCGGCCCGCTACACGGGCGGCGTATATGTCGGAACATTTCTGAAGACGCTGACGCACCAGTGCATGTCGCCTGAAGCATCGAAAGATCTGGCGCCGCTGGTAAACCGGCTGGCGAAAGGCGAAGGCCTGATGGGGCACGCTTATGCAGCGGAAGTGAGATTCTGAAGCTTTTACCGAACAGTACAGAACAGGCCATACAAAACCGGCGCAGGAATGGATCCTCTCCTTTCCCGCGCCGGTTCTGCTTTTCCCTTTTCAGATGGTAAACTCTGCGAACTCCTGCGCTGCATTGTCTGACACCGCCTCTGACTTCGCGTAGGAAAACGCCTCCGATTCCAGAAGTTCCGCTGCCTTCATGCCCGGATTCTGGTACAGCAGATCCAGCAGTTCGATAAAATCCCGGATGACTTCACGGGGCGTGATATTCTGGTCCGCACCGATTCTTCCGTACTCGATCTTTATGAATGTTACCAGATCATCCGTATCAACCTTTCTGTCATACCCGTACAGGCCCGCATGCATATCCGCCAGCTTCTCGCAGAGCACCAGCATTTCCTCCGCCGTCAGCGGTTCCAGACGGATGACCGGCGCCAGCAGATCCCTCGCGCCAGGCCTGGAGAACCGGCCTTCGGCAAGACGGGACCGCAGCGCTTCGTAGCTGTAGATTCCTCTCCGCTTGTCTTCCAGCGCCTGCGGCGTGGATCCCATGATGATCCCGAGATACTGTGCCTTCCCCTGCAGCGTATCATTGTACATGGTCAGGAGTTTCTCATAATTATACTGTCTGGTGATCGTATGGGGGATCTTGTAGATATTGACAAGCTCGTCGATCATGATCATCATCCCGGCATAGCCGGCCAGTCTGAAAAATACCGCGAAGAGCTTCAGATAATCGTACCAGTCGTCATCCGTAATAATGATGTTTACGCCAAGCTCCTCCTTTGCTTCCCGCTTCAGCGCATATTCCGCACGGAACCACCTGACGACCTTTGCTTTTGTATCATCATCCCCTTCGACATAGGCATGATAATAAGCCGAAAGCAGTCTTGCAAATTCAAACCCGTGCACCAGCTCACTCACAGAAGACGTAACCGCATAGATCTTCTGATCGACGGCTGCGGTAAGCGCCGGATCTCCCGGCAGAAGACCGGTCTCCCGGGCCGCTTCGCTCTGCACCTGGTTGATCCAGCGGTCCAGCACCAGCGTCAGCGCGCCGCCTTCCGGCTTTGTTTTCGTAGACAGATTGCCGATCAGCTCCCTGTACGTTGCAAGTCCCTGCCCTCTCGTACCCTGCAGTCTTCTTTCGGGGGAAAGATCCGCATCGGCAACGATAAAGCCTCTGTCCATGACATAGTTCCTGATCGTCTGCAGCAGGAAACTTTTTCCCGATCCGTATTTCCCGACGATAAACCGGAACGAGGCGCCGCCTTCCGCAATGATGTCGACATCGTGCAGAAGCGCCCCGATCTCATTTTTTCTGCCCACGGCAATATACGGCAGCCCGATCCTCGGTACGACACCGCCTTTTAACGAATTCAGAACAGTCTGGGCGATCCTTTTCGGCACCCTTCCGTTTCGGTCAGCCATGATTCAACTCCTCAAGCAATTCCCTTACATCCTCTGTATAATCATCGATCAGCAGCAGTCTGTCCCCGTCGCATTCCATGATATTGTCGCCGAAATCATCGAAAAACGTTTCATTGATCTCATCCGCTGCCACGGACGGCATGATATGATTGTCCTTAATCAGACGCTCCGGATCAATGCCGTCCAGGAGGCTCCGCAGGATCCTTATATATACCGGATCCGGAATGATCCCTGACAGAAGTGCTGCCCCTGAAGGGATCGGTCCTGCGGGATCTTCTTTCGCAATTTCGGGCGCGGCATCCGGAGAAACGGGCACGCGCGCTGCTTCTGTAGGTATCCTTCCACTTTCCGTCACAGCAGGAAGCACCTCCGCCTCTCCGGCTTCCCTGTCTGCTTCCGTAAGAAGGCTGTCTCTTGTGACAATGGAATCTTCCCTGATCTTTGAAAGCCCGGAAAGATCGATCGTGATCTTCGGTCTTGCTGCCTCTTCCTGCGCTTTTCTGTCCACTGCGGCAGCCGCTTCGGCAAAAGCAGATACCCATGCCTCCTCCGGTTTTGCCTTCAGGTAATACCCGGTCTTCAGATATTTTCTGAGGACCCGGTCCGTTTCATGCCAGATCTCACGCAGTTTCTTTTTATCAAGCTGCAGACCGTCGTACCGCTCTTCCGTCCAGCGGCCATCCCTGCAGATATATCTTCGGCAGGCATTGAGTTCATAGACAGCATTTTCATGCTTCCTGCCTCTGTCAAAGAAAACCGCATTGGACAGCGGATGCCAGGGAGACCGCATACGGGCACCGAAACACAGCGTAAAGATATCGCCGCTGCGGTTCCCGCAGTTTTCCGACAGCTGACGCCAGACGGCGGCAAAGAGATGCTCTCCTCTGTTTCCGTATTGTTTGATCACCGGCGAGTTCTCCGGTTTTGCGCCGGCGAACAAGGCAAGCGCCGCACACACTTCCGCGTCCGTATGCGCTTCCGGTTCTTTGAGGACAGCGATCTCGGCGTCCCGCCTGATCATGGCCTGATCGGCGTTCTTCAAAGCCAGATCCGCCGGCAGCGCATTTACAACGGAAAGATCCAGCATCCATTTCCGGATATTTTTCTTCATATCCGGATTCCCGATTCCCGCATCAATAAAGCCGGCTTCAAATTCACTGAGCTTCCGGACGCTCTCCGCGGGGGAAGAGACGCCTATACCGTTGATCAGTTCAAAAATATAAATATAGGCAGCGGAAGTGGGAATGGCTCTGAAGATCCCGTTCCTGATATCTTTCCGCCAGGAAAAGTATCCTCTCAGCTGCCTGTAATTCAGATCATGATAAGTCGGGAAATACATGCTGAACTGTCCGGTCCAGGGATAGTCGTCCTCATAATCCTTCATGAACATCCCCTGCAGGTAAAAGTTCTTGCATTTCTGGTGAAACGATCCGTCCCCGTATTCGTACAGCCTGATCATATCCCTGATCATGTCAGGCATATCCGGATCCTGCGACGGTCTCATGCCGGCTCCCCTGCGGATCGGAACGGATCCGAACCCGGTATCCGTCCTCACGGGTCCG
>CAMOZZ010000133.1 GCA_946631165.1 uncultured Lachnospiraceae bacterium
GAAAATGCTGCAGGATGAATCCTGTGCTTTTCGTTTCTTCCGTTCCGATCCGTTTCGCTATAATGAGGAAATCCTGCAGCTGAAGGCCGCCGATCCTGACAGTACTTACGAAAGCCTGCCCGCGCTTTGCGCCCGGACAGAAAACTTTCTGGAAGAAATGGTCGAGCCGCTGGTCCGCACGGAATCGGCCGGAACGAACATCCTGATCTCCGGCCACGGCGCCATGAACCGCGGACTGATGATGCGGTTTACGAACAGCAAAGACTTCCGCACCTTCTGGGGCAGAGGTCTTCAGGCAAACTGCGGCATATTCATTATCAACGCTTCCGTATCCGCTTCCGGGGAAGTCGTTTATCAGACTGATGAGAAATGCAGGATCTGGTATGACGACCGCAAGGAACATATTCCCGCACTGCTGTAAGAAAACCGCTTTCTGTACCGTTTTATCTTCCGTTTTCCATCACCAGATCATACCCCATGTCGAACAGTTTTTTCTGCGCACTGTCATCATCCGTCTGGTAAAAGGCACAGGTCATCCCGTAAGAATGCACCGCTTTAGGGACAGAACTGTCCGCGACCGGCACATTTACACCTTCACAGCCCATTGCGGCAGCGGTTTTATAAGTTGCCGATGAAGCCGCGCTCTTCTTCCCGCAAAGGAGCCAGCAGCGGTTGTACGGATCCAGTTCCTTCGCATACTGCAGGTACTTGGGAATACTGCACTGATAGATCGCCAGGTACTGCATATCGCGTTCCTTCACCATGGCGTCGATCAGTTTGATCATCGTCTTATAATTGCCTGAATACTTCAGATCGATCACGGCATTGCAGCCGTAAGCCTTGCAGGTATCCAGATACTCTTCGAATTTTGCAATCGGCTGACTGCCGTGCTTTGAACGTACATACAGACCCGAAAGGCGGTCCCAGGTGGAGCTTTCCACCGAGCCGGAAGCTCCTGTTTTGTCTGCCAGTGTCTCGTCATGATAACAGACCAGCACACCGTCTCTTGTCATCCTTACATCCGTCTCGATCCCGTTGTATCCGGCCTGCCCGGCAAGCTGGAAGGCATAAAGGGAATTCTGTGCAGCCTGTCCCGCCATGCCGGTATGTGCTATAAGGAGACTTTTATCCCCGGTATCTTCGGTCACTGTATCGTACTCTATCTCTTCTTCGCCCACATCGCCCTCGGCAGCGTATTTTGCGATCAGTTCGTCGAGGGACAGATCGCTCTCATCCGTCTCCTCTTCTTCAGACAGGAATTCCTCGTACCAGTCAGGATCGAACTCCTCTGTATCCTCTTCATCGATCCATTCACACATGATATCCGGCATATCGTTTACTGCATGGACTGTTCTGATGTTTGTCAGTAAAAGTGAAAATGAAAAAAAAGCGCAGGCAAGCTTTAAAAGGAAAATCGTCCGGTCATACCGGCTTGTTATAGGATTATTTTTAAACATGTTTTCCACCAAACCTTATCTGCACACATTATATTCTCAATTCCTGAAATTGTCCAATGATCCGCACGCTACCGTTCCTGCCATCATGAGAATCTGCAGCTCGTCGAATATCTCCGGCAGCAAAAAGCAGGAATGACTCCTGCTTTTGTCTGCTCTGTTTCCGGGATGATCCGGGGCTTTTTATCACTCGTACAGTCCGGGCTTGCACAGGACCTCATGGATCTTCGTATCCAGAATATCCGCCGAATACACCGGTGTGATGATCACGGCCGTATCCACGCCAAAGGAGCTTCCGCCAAGTGATACGACCGGCACACCGTAAGGGATCGCGTCTGTATCCAGTGCCATCACGGCACACTCAAAAGCCACCTTCATCCCCTGGCCGAACGTTCTTAACGTGGCAGCCATCAGCTCCAGCGGATAAACACCCTTGAATTTCCCGCTGATGCCGCGTTCGCCTGCGCTGAGCGCATGCGCACAGGAAACGACTTTTACGCCGGATGCTTCCAGCTCTGCCTTCACTTCCGGGGACATTTTATTTCCGCCGTTAAGAACTGCCTTCGAAACAGTCCTCACGACCACGAGCTGTCCGGTATACCCCAGCTCACCGGCGATCTGCGCCGCCAGTTTGCCGGTCTCGCCGGTGCCTGAAGGAAGAACGACGGCAGCGGCCCTGATCTCCGCTGCTTTCGCGATTGCGATCCTTAATGCTTCCGCCGCATTTTCTTTTCCCGTTTTCTCAAATACTATCACTTTTTCGCCTCCATTATCTGTAAAGCACAAAACCCTGCATTGTCCGTTTTTCTGTCTGCCGGTCTGAAATTACTTCCTGACTGTCATTGTCTTTTTAAAGCCTGCCTTCGATGAGAAAAGCCTTTTGTATTTTTTCAGCTGCTTCTTCGGAACTTTGAAAACAGCCTTCTTGTGAATGCCCCTGAAAGCATTCTTTCCGACGGATTTCAGCACGGTGGTCTTGATGGTAACGGTCTTCAGTTTTGCAAAGCCTTTAAAAGCATTGCTGCCGATCGCCGTGATCTTATATTTCGCGCCCCGGATCCTGATGGCAGCCGGTACCGTCAGCTTTTTCAGCCGGGACTTCTTTACCATGGTTCCGACAAGTGCTGCTGTGCCTTTCCCTTTCCTGTCGGCATTGATCACTTTGTATTTCAGTTTCAAGACTGTGTATACTTTGCCTTTTACAGCAGCATTTGCTGCTTCCTTCTCCAGGGCGGCGATCTTCGATTCGGCATCCGTCAGTTTTTTCAGCTTGTCTGAAGGGACAAGCGTTTTTTGTGCCTCCGTCAGGCTGTTATAAGCCTCCCGCGCCGCAGCCACGGAGGCTTTATCCGCAAGTGTCACCCCGTCTGCAGATTTTAAAGCTGCTATTGTATCGGATACTGCAGCAGCCGCTTTTCCTGTGATGGTAAAGGTCTTCGTAATGGTTCCTGTGCAGGTACCGATTCCGGTGATTGTAATCGTCGCCGTGCCGACATTCGTATTATCTTTGTACGCTATGCTGTAATGCGTTCCCTCCTGCAGTATCAGACCTGATAACGACAGCCTGACAGGAGGTTTCTGTGCCGATCCGGTATACTCCTCCGTTTCAGAGGGACCGAGAACAGAAGCACCGGTGATCTGTACCGGAAGGGATTTCGGGAAAAGGAAGGTGATTTTCTCGTAGTAATCATAGCCGTCTGTTTTCAAAGCATCCAGCGTTTCGGCGTTGATCCCCAGGGTGATCTTCTCTTTAATGCTGTAATCAGCGGCGACCGTGTAAGTATAGCCTTCGTCCTCTCTGATCACCAGATCTTTTGTCTTGCCCAGGGCCGGATCCAGATTGAATTCATTCATATCCCATCCGTCTTCATACCCGGTCACGCCATTGTTGTTCATGGCATTGATCGTGTTGTAAACCGCCTGCGATTCTGCATTTTCCGACAGCTTTAACGTCCCCGCCCGCAGGTCGATCACATACTCTTCAGCCAGGCGCTTTGCATCCGCCATGGCCGGCCGTGCCGGCAGCATCATCAGCAAGCCCAGCAGAACAAGGAACAAACATGCATGCCATCTTCTATGATTCATTCTTCACCTCCCGGGGAACTCCCGCTGCTTTTCCTGCACGCTGCTGTTTTTATAGTATCATAACCTGCCTGCTTTTTCTACTATACAAAACGACCGGCGTTATGCTCCGGATCCCGCGATGCAGACGATCATGGAACGGTTTTTCGATTTTCCATCGTTTTTTCTTTCGTCTTCCCGAGCAAAACAGCCGCAGCAGAAAGCTGCGGCTGTATGCTGTCTGATCCGGGCGTACCGAAGCGGCGCCTTTACGAACCGGTTCACCCTTTATGATAGGTTCCCGGGTCTCCTTCCATATCATAAATATAATAAGAGGAAGGAGCCGTATCTGTATTACGGTCAAGATTCATGGAAAGCGCTTCTTCCATGGTGATGGTACAGGCATCGATAAAGGACTGGTCATCAATGTTGAAATAATCCCATCCATCTTCCGAGCGGTACTGAATATTTTCAAGAAACTCTGATTTCCATGTCTTTGTACCGGCGTCATAATTGAATGTTGTATATCCCTTCCATATGCCTGTCGCAGGATCATACCTGTCTGTTCCTATATCTTCATACCAATAGAGATATTTTTTCCCGTCTTCCGGCAGCTTTGCCTGGAAGTCCTTAAATACCAGCGACGCCTGTTCGTTCTCGACTGTCTCACTGAACTTTGCACCGGGATAATAGTACTCCCACTTATTGAAATATCTGCCGTCATACCAGGCATTGGAGATGTATCCCGGCATTTCATATCCCTGATCATACATATAGGAATAGCCGATGCTGCTCCCCCCGAATATGCTTGTCAGAAGAAGCAGTCTGACATAACTGCCGTCTCCGACTTTCTGCCGGACAGAATCCCATGTGATCTCCCCCTCCTTCTTTTCTTCCGGGATCTCCATCGCACCGTATTCGCAGATCTTTTTGCTGACCGATGCCGGCGACTTATCCTTCGCTGCATCCCCGGCGGATCCGTCGAATCTGTAATAGTACCTGATATCACTTCTGCGGATACCCTGTCCGCCTCCGGATCCCGCGCCGCCATAAGGCTTGGTCTGTCCTTTATACGTAACATTTATCAGATAATGCGTATCCGTCCATTCATAGGAGGATGAGGCATCCAGACGTTTTGCAGTCTGTCCCATCACGCTCGGGAAGCCGATGGAATCATATCGGAACGGATAAACAGAGGAGATCAGCATGCTCATACCGTCATCCTCAGTATAATAGGGATCCTGGATATAAAAGTTCTGGTCTGCATGCGGAGAAGTGGAGAGCCCCCATTTTGAGTCTCCCTTCTTCTGGGTCCCCTTCACCCATACGCCGCGGTACAGACATATATTGTCCAGTCCTTCCTGGACAGCATCCATTTTCCCGAAGAAATCTCCCGCGCTGCCGGCATAGGTACGAATCAGATAATCCACATTATCCACCAGCGCTTCTATTTCGATCTGCACCTCTGTATCTGTATATTTATAGCTGTGCTCGAGCGTTACGGTCCCTGTCGACAGGTTATACATCTGGTACGATCCGGTTACTTTACCGGTCTGAAGCTTCAGTGTTCCTCCGTCCGTGCAGTCGCCTGCCGCGATATAGCCGCCTTTGACCCGGAATAATTTCTTATCTTCATAAACAACATCCGCGAACTCTTCCCGGAGAGGCGTTATCGTACACAGAGAACCGGACTTTTCCTGGTATTTTGAAGACAGATCCACGAACCGGAAAGACTCCGGATCCGGGTTATCCGTCTTTATATAGAAATAATCATTGAACGGCGGAAGCAGGGGAATGATCTCATACTTGTAATCTGCGGCGGAAGGCTGTTCCTCTGTCTTCGTTTCTTCCGGCCCGCTCTGTTTCTGATCCTCATAGTTTATCTTTGTTCCCTCAAAAGCGGTTTTGACGACTGTTTTCAGCTTCGGCGCATTTTTCAGGTTCATCGTTTTCAGCTTGCTGCATTTATAGAATGCATACTTTTCGATCGTCTTCAGCGCGGATCTTTTCGGTACTGTGACTTTCGTCAGCTTCGGGCAGTTCGCGAAAGCATAGCTCCCGATCTTCTGTACCGATTTACCAAGCGACACGGTCTGCAGTTTACTGCATTTATAAAATGCCTTGCTGCCGATGGATGTCACATTGGATCCGGTCTTTACCGTTTTGATCTTCTTATTCTTCTGAAATGCCTTTGCGCCGATCTCGGTGACTTTAAAAGAGGATGTCCCTTTGTACTTCCCCTTCCGGGATGTGATCTTTACCGTTGCCGGGATCACGACTTTGGTGAGGTTCTTTTTGGCCGTTCCGGTCACCCTGACGGTCTTCTTTTTGGCGGAAAGGAACGTTACTTTGTACTTCAGGTTCCCGGCTTTGAAGGAAGTGCCTTTCTTCACCTGTCTGACAGCTGCTTTGGGGACAGATGTCTTTGCCTGGACGGTATTCGTACCGAGAGGGATAAGAAGGGCGGCAAACAATATGAGCAGGATAGAGGCCGATCCATTGCTCATCCGGTTTCGCTTTTTCAGTTTCATTTTCGTTCTCCTT
>CAMOZZ010000134.1 GCA_946631165.1 uncultured Lachnospiraceae bacterium
TCAGCGGCAGTCTCTGTCCCGGCGGCAGTCTCCGGATCAAGGGCGGCAACGGGGTCAGGCTTCCTTGCGGGGGCCGGCGCGGCAGTCTTTTTGGGCGAGAACCTGCCGGCGGAACGCAGCAGCGAATCGATCGTATCCCTGCCGGAAATGTGCGTGCCGTCATCATGGGCGGCAGCTTTTCGCTCCGGTACGGACGCGCCGCGTCTCTCAGCTGCCCGCCGTCTGTATTTTTCGGCGATTTCTTCCGATTTTGTCTTTGCGTCTTTTGCCATTCTGATATTCTCCGGTCGGTGATCTGCAGCAATGCAGAAATAAGCTTTTTCATATCAACAGCTATGATATCAGAATGTGACGGACATAGCAAGAAAAGGCAGACAATAAAATCTTATAAAATCCTTATTTCTTGCATAGAGGCTGTTTTGGGGTTTGCTTGCACAGACGGAAATGATATAATTATACAAATATATCCGGATGCAGTCCGGTGCATCGGGATGCAGTATGGAAGAAAGGAAGCCTTAAAATGAAGGAGCGGACGCGTTTTTCCGGTTTCTGCCTGGACAGGGAAAAGGATATCATTGTGGATCTCTACAGGGAAAACGAGGATCTGTTTTATGTACTCCGAACGCCCAATCACGGGACCGGCAATCTGATCACCAACCTGGCCGGGCTGTGCGGGCTGCCGGTATCATTCGATGAAAAGGGGCTGAAGATCATTGAAGGAAAGCTGCCGTGCTATATCGACGGCTATAACAGGCAGCTGTGGATCTTCCGTCTTGGAAATACGAAAGTCGCGAATATTTTCCCGGATGGAACGGTGGAGATGAAGGCGTCGGTCCCGGCGATCTCCAAGACGCTGATGAGCCAGACGAAAGATTATCATCTGGATATCAAAAAGACGATCGTAAAAACGTACATAGAAAGGCGTGTCAGGTTCCGCACGGATCTGCATACCCATATGAACGCGAACCTGCCGCCGGATATCCTGATCGCGCTCGGGATCGCGCACCAGATCCGGTATCCGCTCTATTATGTGAAAAAGCTTTCGCTCCGGTGCAGCGGGGAGCAGCTGGAGGGGCTCGCGAGAAGACGTTCCGCAACGGCGGAAGTATATAAGGATTCCCCGCTGACGGGAAAATATCTCGACCGGAAGATCGATGACAACACGTTCATCAATTTCGCGGATCTGATCCTGCAGGATCCGGAAGACGCAGCCTATAATATTCCCAGGATCCGGGCTTCGCTCGCGATCATGAAGGACGGGCAGGCTGTTTTCACAAATCTTGAAAAAGTATATCTTTACCGGTATGTGTTCACAAAAGGTACATCATCTGATGATAAAATAAGCATAAACGAACAAATGATCCTTAAGATCCCGGATCCGGATATCAGGAACTGTGTAAAACAGATGCTGGCAGACCGGCAGACTCCTGCTTTTGCGGACAACACGCTTTTTGAGGACAAGCTTCTCTGGATCGCCAGGAACAGCCGCAGCCAGGGGGTCGGCTATCTTGAGATTTCGGATACGACGCTGGTAAAGGATCCGCAGGCCGCCGATATGCTCGCGCAGGTCCACCGGGTCATGCCGGCAGTCATGCAGGAGACCGGTGTGACGATCCGGTTTCTCGCAGCAATCCGGCGTATCGCACTGACCATTGTGAAGGATAATGTTTCCGCGGAAGACTATTTCCGGGAGAACCTGCAGGTACTTGGCGCGGTCGCGGAGGATCCCTATGTTGCCGGCGCGGACATTATCGGGGAGGAGATCAACGATGTCAGAGAGCTGGCGCCGGTCTTAAAGGAAATCGTCAGAACAGCCGGGAAGTATCCCGGTTTCACGGTCAGGATCCATGCCGGCGAGAATGACAGCCTGCGGGACAACGTTGCGAACAGTATCGCCTGTGTAAGGAAGGCGCTCGCGGAAGGGCAGCCGATGCCCCGGATCAGGATCGGGCACGGCCTTTATACGGCGGATCTGAATTCCAGAGCCGGAAAGCAGCTGATAAAGGATCTGAATGACAGCGGCGCCGTGCTGGAATTCCAGATCACATCAAATGTCCGTCTCAACAACCTCACTTCCGTGGATAAGCATCCGCTCAAACAGTACCTTGCCGGCGGCGTCCGGTGCGTACAGGGAACAGACGGCGGCGGCATCTACGGGACCGGTTCCATCGATGAACAGCTCTCCCTCGAGAAACTGCTGGATCTGAACGGGGAGGAGATGTACCGCATGAGACAGTGCGAGGCGGAGGTCTGCCGGCAGTCCCTTGCGGATTTTGAAAAAAAGCAGACGGCATTTTCCGGCAGAGAAGTGCAGGATATCGCAGCTTATTACAGGAAAGCGATCAGCGACAGCAAGATCCGTGACGATCTTCCCGCCGCGAACAGAGACCGGAAACCGGCAGGAGAGATCCTTGCGGACCGGATCGCGGCACTGCCGTATGACAGGATGCCTGTGGTGATCGTCGGCGGAAGCTTTTCCGGAGACCGGCGGACTTATGAACTGAAGGAATACGGGAAACGGCTCATTGACGGTGTGCTGAAGACGGCGGATCCCGAAAAAGTCTTTTTCATGATCGGACACAAGCTGACCGGTTATGAAAAATACCTGGTCGAAAAGAACAGGACGGAGTACGGCGGAAGGTTCAGGATCTATGCGATGGTGCCTTCCATGATCAGTGAACACGAAGCGGCGAAGCTGCGGCGCAGCAGCGTGAGGGTCCGGATCTCCATTGAATCTTCGCCGATGGGGCTGTATAAGAGTATTGCCTATGAAGTGTTCAAACACAGATCATCAGTCCTGATCGCGCTGTGCGGGAACAGTTCCGGTGCCAACATGATCCAGGAGGCGAAAAACGCAAAGAATCCGTGCCGGATCTATGTCAGCAGCCATTCGCGGATCCTGAAGGCCAAGGCAGTATCACTGAAGGGATATGTAACGGTATTTTCGGATGAGAAGGAGATACTCGGAAAAATAGAGAAGGATATTCACTGAGGAAAGGAGAACCCATATGACATCTATTCTGATCGTGGCGCTCGTTTTTGCCTTCTGGCTTTTTCAGGAAATCAGAAGCGGAAAGATCGATGCGTCGAAATTTACGTCCGTTTTCGGCAAAGGCGGACCGAAATCCAAACGGGATGCAGGAAATACCGTGGATATGGACGGACCGAAGAGGAACGGGGGCATCGCGAAAAAGATCCTGCCGAAGATCCTCGCAGCCGTGATCGCCATCCTGGCAGTGGGATTTATCAGTCTTGACGGATTCTACAGAGTCTCCGAGCAGGAGAATGCCGTGCTCACCATGTTCGGGAAGGTGATCAGGACAGATACGGCCGGCCTGTATTTCAAGATCCCGTTCATCCAGCAGGTGAATCTGGTCGATATGACGACCCACGGCACGGGCATCGGTTATTCGCTGGATGACGGTCAGAACATTGACAATACCGATGACAGCATTATGATCACATCGGATTTCAATCTTCTGGACATCGATTTCTATCTGGAATACAAGGTGAACGATCCGATCGCGTATATTTATAATTCCAATGCGCCGGAGGAAGTCCTGCGGAATCTGACCATCGCCTCCATCCGTTCGGTCGTTTCCGATTATACGATCGATGATGCGATGACGACCGGAAAGGGTGCGATCCAGTCGGAGGTAAAGGAACGGCTGCAGAACCAGCTGGCCGACAAGAATATCGGGCTTACCGTCGTCAATATCTCCATTCAGGATGCAGATCCGCCCACGGCAGATGTCGTGAAGGCATTCAAAGCAGTGGAAAACGCCAAGCAGGGAAAGGATACCGCCCTGAACAACGCGAAGCAGTATCAGAATGAGCAGATCCCCGCCGCCAAAGCAGAAGCCGACCGGATCAGGCAGAACGCGGAAGCGAAGAAGGCGGCCCGGATCGCAGAGGCGGAAGGCCAGGCTGCGAGATTCAACCAGATGTATGAACAGTATAAGCTGAATCCGCTGATCACCAAGCAGAGGATCTTCTACGAGACCATGGAAGATATCCTTCCCGGGCTCAAGGTGATCATTACGGACGGACAGACCGAAACACTGCTCCCGCTCGAAAGTTTCGCGGGAACGGATGACGCTGCGGCACCGGCTGCAGAGGAAGAGACAAAAGGAGAGGAGGCGGCTGTACAATGAAAAAGATCGGCGGAAAGATCATAGCTCTGCTGGCAGCGGCAATCGTTGCTGTATGCGTCTCCAACGCACTTTTTACCGTCCACATGAAGGAATATGTCGCGGTAAGACAGTTCGGAAAGATCGTCAAAGTCATTTCCGAACCGGGACTGAATTTCAAGATCCCGTTCATCCAGACCACCCAGCGTGTATCTGCGGCGACCAGGGTGTACGACATTGCGGCCTCTGACGTCATTACCAGAGACAAGAAGACGATGATCGCGGATGATTATGTACTGTGGAGAGTCGTCGAGCCGACAAAATACATCCAGACCCTGAATGCGCTGGATTCACGGGCGCAGGAGCGCATTGACGCATCGGCCTACAACGCGACAAAGAACGTGATCTCTTCCATGACACAGGACGAAGTCATCGCCGCCAGAGGCGAGAAACTGGGAAACATGATCACGGAGGAATCCAACGATACAATGGGCGGCTACGGCATTGAGATCATCCAGACGCAGATCAAGGCGCTGGATCTGCCGGAGGACAACAAGGATGCCGTCTATCAGCGAATGATCTCCGAACGGCAGAATATTGCGGCTTCCTACAAGGCAGAGGGTGATTCCGAGGCGCAGCTGATCCGGAACGAGACGGACAAAGAGGTATCCGTGACCAAGGCGGAAGCAAAGAAAGAAGCTGCCGTCATCGAAGCCCAGGGAGAAGCCGAATACATGCGGATCCTGCAGGAAGCATATAATAATGAAGACAAAGCAGACTTCTACAATTATATCAGGAGCCTGGACGCGCTGAAGGCCTCCCTGAAAGGCGGCAACAAGACGCTGATCCTGGACAAGGATTCGGAACTGGCAAAGATCCTTTACGGAACCGCGGAGTAAACCGCACCGGCAGCGGATGTTGATGCAAGCCGTTGCATCATTCCGTGAAATTGATTATAATATAACAGACATGCGCTGAAGAAAGGAGGAAGCATATGCCTGCATTTTACTGGCTGTTCATTATGCTGGGTCTTCTGGCAATAGAGATCCCTACCATGGGGCTTACCACCATCTGGTTTGCGGGCGGCGCGCTGGCCGCATTTCCGGTCGCCCTGGCAGGAGCGGGGCTTCCCGTTCAGGTGGCGGTGTTCGTCGCAGTATCGCTCATTCTGCTGATCTTTACCAGGCCGATCGCACAGAAACACCTTAACGCAAGGACCGAAAAGACAAATGTCGACAGTGTGATCGGAAAATATGCGCTGGTAACACAGGCCATCGACAACCGGAAAGGCGAAGGACAGGTGCGCATCGAGGGGATGGACTGGTCCGCAAGATCCGCTGACGGGGAGCCGATCCCCGAAGGCGCAAATGTGAAAGTGGAACGCGTAAAAGGCGTGAAACTCATAGTAACCAAGACAGAGGAAGGAGAATAAAAATGGCTGTATTCGGAAGTATTTTCGTCATCGTTCTTGTTGTTTTCATCCTGCTCGTACTGGCTTCCTGCGTGAAGATCGTACCGCAGGCGACCGCTATGATCGTTGAGCGTCTGGGCGCTTACATTGGCACCTGGTCCGTGGGCGTACATTTCAAGGTGCCGTTCATTGACCGCGTGGCCAAGAGAGTGAACCTGAAGGAACAGGTCATCGACTTTAAGCCTCAGCCCGTGATCACCAAGGATAACGTTACCATGCAGATCGATACGGTCGTATTCTTCCAGATCACTGACCCCAAGCTGTATGCCTACGGTGTGGAAAATCCGCTGATGGCTATTGAGAACCTGACCGCTACCACGCTTCGTAATATCATCGGTGACCTGGAACTGGACCAGACCCTCACCTCCCGTGAGCTGATCAATACGCAGATGCGCACGCAGCTGGACGTTGCTACAGACCCCTGGGGCATCAAGGT
>CAMOZZ010000135.1 GCA_946631165.1 uncultured Lachnospiraceae bacterium
GTGCTGCCGAAACTGCCATGGAACGGCTCTCGTATCCGTATTCGCTTGGTGAACAGGCCCGCGAATCGTATGCATCCTTTATCAGTGACAATGACGGCACAGCGGCAAAGCTTGCCGTGGAAAGAGACAGAACAGACTGGCTGGAAATGCTGATCAGGGAACGGCTGCTCGGCAGTGAAGCAGCGTCCGGGGCGGCAGCGAACGCTTCCGCAGCAGGCAAAACGCTCTTCGTCTCCATGCTGCTCGGCCTGACGGCCGGGGAAAGAACATCCCGGAGGCTTATATTATGAGATCCAGAGAAGAACTTGAGAACGCGGGGATCCGGATCCTGCAGACGATCCGCACGTCGCTTTATGTGAATCTGCGGATCATGGGACCGGCGCTGGATGCACTCGGTTTCCGGATGGATCTGAGCACAAGGACAGCCGGTACGGATACGGAAAACATCCGTTTCAATCCGAACCATCTGTTCAGAATGTATCTGGATGATCCGGGAAGCCTTACCAGGGAATATATGCAGATGCTGATCCACTGCCTGTTCAAACATCCTTTCATGAAAGAGAATTTCAGGGACGGCGATCTGTTCGACATCTGTTCAGACATAGCCGCGGAAGCGCTGATCGACAGTATCGACGAGAAGATCCTGTACAGGATCCCGAGTGATTTCCGGGAATCGGTCTACAGGGAGCTGCAGGAAAAAGTGCAGATCCTGACGGCACCGCGGATCTATCAGTATTATATCGAGAACATGCCCGGCTATGATCTGCTTATGAAGCTGGCAGCGGAATTCCGGCGGGATGACCACCATTTCTGGGCGGAGCTGCAGAATGATCCGCCGGATAACAAAGACGGTCCGTCCCGTTCCTCCAGAGAACAGAAATGGGATGACCGCGCGAAGGATACGAAAGAAATGGCAGCTGTATCCGGGAATGAGGCTTCCTCCGACAAAGGCAGTCTCTCCTGGCTTCTTTCGTTCGAACAGGATGATAAAACGGATTACCGGGAGTTCCTGCGGCGGTTCATGACGATCCGCGAAGAAGTGCGCATCGATCCGGACGGTTTTGATTACGGATATTATCATTTCGGGATGGAAATGTTCGGCAACATGCCGCTGATCGAGGAAAATGAATACCGGGAAGAGATCGGGATCGATCAGCTTGTGATCGCGGTGGATACTTCCGCTTCCACAAGGCAGGAACAGCTGCAGGAGTTCCTGAACGGTACAGCCGCGATCCTTTCCGCGCAGGAAACATTCTTCCATCATGTTCATATTCATCTGATCGAATGTGACGACCAGGTGCAGAAGGATATCCTGTTCACGGATGTCGGTGCGCTGAAGCAGTATGCAGGCAGCCTGGAGATCAAAGGCGGCATGGGGACGGATCTCCGCCCTGTCTTTAGCTATGTAGAGGATCTGATCCGGCGTGGGAAACTGAATGATCTGCGCGGCCTGATGTATTTTACGGATGGATACGGGACATTTCCGTCGGATCCGACGCCGTATGATACTGCTTTCGTTTTCTGTAAGGAGCTGGATCATGACGATACCGGCGTTCCCGACTGGGCTGTGAAACTCTATATCTGATCCTTTTTGCCGTGCCCCCAATATTTAGCGGAGTAAATGACAATGAATATAAAAGAAGCCAAAGAAGAAATGATCCGCACGATCCGCGCTTATCAGAGAAAGGATGAGACCGGGGCTTATGAAATTCCCTTCGAGCAGCAGCGTCCGATCCTTCTGATCGGGCCGCCCGGCATCGGCAAGACCGCCGTCATGGAACAGATCGCTGAAGAATGCGGGATCGGGCTGGTCGCCTATACCATCACGCATCATACGCGTCAAAGCGCGATCGGCCTGCCCATGATCTCCCACCGTTCGTTTGGCGGGAAGGAACAGGCAGTCACGGAATACACGATGAGCGAGATCGTGGCATCCGTTTACCAGAAGATCGAACAGACCGGGGTGCAGGAGGGAATCCTGTTCCTGGATGAGATCAACTGTGTTTCCGAGACGCTTGCGCCGACGATGCTGCAGTTCCTGCAGTATAAGACATTCGGCACCCATCATGTGCCGGATGGCTGGATCATCGTGACAGCCGGTAACCAGCCTCAGTACAACCGTTCCGCCAGGGAATTTGACATCGTTACGCTGGACCGTGTCAAAAAGATGGAGATCGAAGCGGATTTCTCCGTCTGGAAGGAATATGCCGCCGCCCATCATGTCCACGGCTCGATCCTCTCCTATCTGAATATCAAAAAGCAGCATTTTTATGTGATTAGAACGGAAGTCGACGGAAGACACTTTGTGACAGCCAGAGGCTGGGAAGATCTGTCCCGGATGATCTTTGCGTATGAAGCCATGGGAGAAGCTGTCACCGAAAAAATGACGGTCCAGTATCTGCAGGATGCACAGATCGCGCGCGATTTTGCGGTCTATTATGACCTGTACAGAAAATACAGTGAAGTATATCGGATCGACGATATTATTGCCGGGAAATACATGCCTGATCCGGCTGCGATCCAGGAGATTCCTTTTGACGAGAAATTCAGCCTGATCCGGCTGCTGGCAGACGGCGTACACAGGGATTTTGCTGCTTACAACGAACTGACGGCGGTCCAGGAAAACCTGTACGGTATTCTTGCGGAGATGAAGTATCCCATTTATGAAGATGACGGGGTATCCTTCCTTAACAGGAAAGGGAGTGCGCTGTATGAGGAACTGGAACGGAAACAGGATGCCGGCATGATCAGCAGGGAAGCGGCCAGGATCCTGCGGCTGACTGCCGCTGCATTGAAGGAACTCAGTGAATCGATGCCCTCCGACTCCGGAAGACCTTCAGGGAAACCGGAAAACCGTTCTTTCGAATATGCCCGGGGCTGGTTCTCCGCCAGGGAAGACGCAAGGGAAAGGCGCGGTCTGGATACTGAACGTGCTCTTGCAAACATATTTGCGTTTCTGGAGCATGTATACGGCGCCGGCCATGAGATGGTCATGCTGATGACAGAACTGAACGCAGACAGAGAATGCCTGCGGTTCGTGAACAGTCACGGCAGCGCAACGTATGACAGATATAATAAAATGCTCCTGCTGAAGGACCGCGATGACAGCCTCCGGCAGGAGATCATAAAACTGACGCTTTAAAAAGCCTGTTGATCATTTCTGCGGGGAAGCTGTCTTCCCCTGCTGTTCATAAATTGCCATCTGGATCACGTCTCCGATCACATTCAGGATATTCTGAAAGATACCGAACGCCACTTCCATATAAATGGCGATCTCGACAGGGTCTTCGTAGCCAAGATACTTCATGATGATCAGTGATCCGATCAGTATGGATCCGGGCTGATTCGGCGCGCCAAGCGAGAGGAACAGGACCAGGAAAGCAATGATGGCGATCACGTACCATTTTGCAGACTCGCCTGATCCAAACAGGACAAACATACCGATCATCATGAGCAGAAGGCAGTTTCCCTCCAGATTGATCTCGGCAAGGACCGGAAGTGATTTTTCAAGGCGCTTCCGGTTCATTCCGAAATTTCTGGTACAGTACCGTATATTATAGGGAACCGCATCGATCGCGGAATTGATCCGCAGGTTTTCCATGATGAGGGGAAACAGTTTTTTAAGGAATGGTTTTACTTCGATACCGCTGCTCTTCAGCCTGTACAGATAGATCAGTGAATATACGAACATACAGGCATCGATGATCAGGACAGCTTTCAGGATCATGATCAGATTGCTGTAGTCTTCCACCAGAAGGGCAGTAAGGAACGTGATAAAAGTGGCTGCCGGAAGCGTGAACAGGATCAGTCCGAGCATTTTTGAAAAGACGGTATAGCATATATTCACGATCTCTTCCAGCTTGGTGAAATATCTTCCGGCTGAACAGGCCACATAAGTCAGGAGCAGGGCAAGAACGATCAGCGGGATCGGGGAAATCGATTCAAACGGTTCAAAAATGCTTGCGGGAATCGACCCTGTGATCAGATTAAACAACGCTTTGTGAAACGAATCGACGATATCCGTTTTTACCATCTGCTCGTGCAGAATGATCTTTTGGAGCAGGAAGCACCCCGCAACAGCAGCAAAAAAAATGGCTGCCAATGAATTCAGAACGGATTTCATCTGCAGTTTGCGGATGTCCGAACCCCTTGTCGAAACAACGTTGATCTGGATCAGATTTTTCACCAGGGAAAAGAATGTCACCGGTGCACCGATCATAAGCGCGGCATTGCCGAACAGGATCGTCCCCGGAACCAGCACATCCCCCTTTAAGATCATCCTTGGACGCACCGGCATCCATAACAGGATCGGCTTGAATATCAAAAGGGCAAGAAGGAGCCCGACGGCGCAGTAGATAATGGAGGTCAGATACACTCTCTTTACGGTAATCTGGGCAGTATTGATTCCGGAACGGTAATAGGATCCGATTCTGTCTTCATAAGCCCTTAATATCCTGTTCTCCGGCGAATCCTCATCCGTGAACAGATACAGCATTCTCCCTTCGAATTCAAGGTTGAACACCAGCTCGCCGAACTTTTTCAGAAAAGACAGACGCATTGTTTTGTTCCGGCCTACTCCCTGCGCAAGGAAATTATGAAAAATGGCTTCAAAGACCAGCATGGTCTCGGAAATGACCTCCTTGCTGACAGCTTCCGAAGTCAGGCACTTGTTTATAAACGTGCCTGCTTCTTTAAAACTTTCCTCTGCTGCCGGGAACTCTATTGTCCGATTTTCTCTCTTCTTCATGAATCTGCTCTCCTGAACGTTTCTCTCTGCAGAAGCAACGTTTTCTTACAGTTCATAATAATATCTAATTTCAATATCTGCAAGCTTTTCGGCATCAACGGACTTTTCATACCAGATAAAAAACGCCCCCGGAGGAGCGTTTTTTATCTGGTATGAAGTAAAAAGGGATGAACGATCAGTCAAGAAATGCTTCGTTGAGCTGTACACCGAAGTCCTTTGCAATTGCACGAAGCGCATCATCTGTGATGGTCTGCAGGACCGGCTGTCCGGTCGCAAGCACTTTCCAGTAGATCTCCGCACTCTTCTCAATTGTATGTGCAAGGCCGAACGTGATATCAAAGTCAGGACCGGAAGCGAACAGACCGTGCTGTGCCCAGATCGCTGCCTGATAGGTCTTCATCAGTTCGGAAGTAGCCATGGCGATGTCTGCACCGCCGGGAACCATCCACGGCACAACGCCGACGCCTTCCGGAAATACGACCGGGCACTCGGTCGCGCTCTGCCACAGGGCACGGGAGAAGGCGCGGTCGGTAAGCGGAAGCACGTAAGTCAGCGCGATCACGTTTGTTGCATGCAGGTGATAGATCACACGGTTCGCACCGTTTGTAGCCGCTTTGCGGACACTGTGATTCATGAAATGGGAAGGGAACTCGCTGGTAGGTTTTGCGCCTTCCAGACCCCAGACGATCCGCCAGGAATCTCCTTTTTCATTGATCTCTACAATACCGAAGCTCTCGCACGGACGGATCTCCACATTCCGGAAGAATTTTCCGCTGCCGGTAGTGATGAAATACTCTCCGGCCAGATTCTCTGCCTGAACGCCCATGTTCACCCATTCGCCGGGCTCCTTGAAATACGGACGGCAGGCTTCAATATCCTCAGCCTTCATGCGGTAGGTAAGATTGCCGCCGTTGCGCTCATGCCAGCCCTGCAGCCAGCCGTCATTGCACATACGCATAAAACCTTCGATGCAGTTGATATTGTAGATCGCGTTCTTAGCCATGATATATTCTCCTTTAATCTTTCTGTTTATAATTATCTGTTTTTATCTTGTCACAATATCTACCGGCACGTTGAAGATCTTTGCGACCTTCAGGATCGTATCGATATGTCTGCCGGATGCAGCGGCCATATGATGCGTAGGACCGGCTTCCGCCCATCTGTTGTTGAATTCCTTCGCGCCGCAGGTAAATCTCGTGCGCATATTCGTGTCCCCGAAGGTGAAGATCGGGCCGGGCTCATTGACGCCCTCAGCGACGACGAACTTGAAGTTTCCGTCCTTATCCTG
>CAMOZZ010000136.1 GCA_946631165.1 uncultured Lachnospiraceae bacterium
GAAAAAGTGGAAAACCCGCCTAAAAACACAGATGAATTGGATGGTGCAGTGTGGATAAGTCTGCAAAAGATAGAGAGAAATCCTGATCAGCCCAGAAAAGATTTTGATGAGGAGAGCCTGCAGGAACTGGCTGACTCCATTAAAACATACGGGATCATACAGCCTCTGCTGGTAAAGCCGGAAGGAAAAAGATACCTGATCATTGCTGGAGAAAGAAGATGGAGGGCGGCAAAGCTGGCCGGTCTGAAAAAAGTACCTGCGATTGTAAAGGACTATACAAATAGGGAAATTGTAGAGATTTCTTTAATTGAAAATATACAGCGTGAAGATCTGAATGTTATAGACGAAGCGAACGGTTATAAACGCCTGATGGAGGAGTTTTCCTACAGGCAGGAAGATCTGGCAGAGAAATTGTCAAAGAGCCGCAGTGTAATCGCCAACCGTTTGAGGCTTCTGAAGCTTATGCCCGAAGTTCAGGAAATGCTGCGTACGGGCGCGATTTCCGAAGGACATGCCAGGGCACTGATCGTTATCGAGGATCCGGCCCTGCAGCTGCAGGCAGCAAAGACGGTAGCGGATAATAATTTCAGTGTCCGTGAAACAGAGAAGCTGGTCAAGGGCCTTCTGGCTCCGCCGAAACCGGAAAAAGAAGACTGGGCCAGTGCCGATCAGTTCACTTACGACAAGCTGGAAGATGAAATGAGAAGCTCGATCGGTTCCAAAGTAAGTATTAAGAGGACGGATAAGACAAAGGGAAAGATCATCATAGAATATTTCTCTGTAGATGATCTGGAAAGGATCGCTGAGATCATTAACAGAAAATAATACCGGTGACCGGATTAAGGAGGTGAAGCATGGAAATACTGAACGGTATTTTTGACGGAATGTCGGCAGCAGTCAATGCGCTTCCGCTGCACGACAATCTGTTTTTGCTGATGCTTATATTGATTAACATCGTATTGATTATACTTGTAGTCTCATTACAGATAAGGGTGGGCTATCTTACAAAAAGATACGATCTTTTCATGCGCGGGCACAACGGTGCAGCGCTGGAAGACAATATGGTGGATCTGTACCGGAAGATCCAGACCATTCAGAACCGGGAGCAGGCCAACAAGGATCTTCTGAAGATGATGAACCGCGGCATGAATGACACGATCCAGAAGACCGGTCTTGTGAAATACAATGCCTTTGACGGTATGGGAGGAGAATCCAGTTTTGCCCTGGCCCTGCTGAACATGGAAAATACCGGTTTTATTCTAAATGCAATGCACAGCCGCAATTCCTGTTATCTGTATATTAAGGAAGTGCATGGCGGCAAGCCGGATGTCATCCTGACGAATGAAGAAAAGGGAGCGCTCGATGAGGCGCTTGACGCAGGATACGGAAAAAGAAGTTGATTAGAAAACTGATGGATGGTATTATTGAGAATACTGAATTCACTGAAACAAGCATCAAGCCGGGGGAGGTAAGCTGATGTCAATATTTGAAGGAGCCGGCGTTGCCATCGTAACGCCTTTTGAAGCAGACGGTTCTGTTTCCTACAGCAAACTGGAAGAGCTGATTGATTTCCAGATCGAAAACAAAACAGATGCGATCATTATCTGCGGTACTACCGGGGAAGGTTCGACCCTTTCCATGGAGGAGCATAAGGAGTGCATCCGGTTTACAGCAGACTATGTAAAGGGACGTGTTCCCGTGATCGCCGGAACGGGATCGAACTGCACGGAGACGGCGATTGAGCTCTCCAAACAGGCGGAGGAGGACGGCGCGGACGCGCTCCTTGTTGTCACGCCTTATTACAACAAAGCCAGCCAGAAAGGCCTTATGCAGCATTTTACAATGGTAGCGGAGAATACAAAGCTTCCTATTATAATGTATAATGTTCCAAGCCGTACCGGTGTTAATATCCAGGCAAAAACGGCCGTAGAAATCGCAAAACGCAACAGCAATATTGTCGCGATCAAGGATGCTGCCGCGAATCTTTCGCAGACTGCCTATATGGCATATCTTTCCAGGGAAGCCGGCGGCGTACTGGATATTTATTCAGGAAATGATGATGAAGTGATACCGCTTTTGTCTGTCGGCGGCAAGGGAGTTATTTCCGTGCTGTCAAATGTGGCGCCGCGGGAGACCCATGATATGGTGTATGAGTATCTGCACGGAGACAGGGAAAAAGCGGTCGATATCCAGCTGAAGATGCTTCCGCTGATCAAGGCGCTTTTCTGTGAAGTGAATCCGATCCCTGTAAAGACCGCGCTCAATCTGATGGGAATGAACGCCGGTCCGCTCAGGATGCCGCTTTGCGAAATGGAGCCGGAAAATCTGGAACTGCTGAAAAATGAACTGAAGAAAGCCGGACTCATCTGAACGGACTGTTCAAATGAGATTCCCGGATGCATTAAAATACCCCGCCGTTTCGCGGGGTTTTTATCTAACGGAGGGTATTGAATATGATAAAGGTAATTCTTAACGGATGCTGCGGCGTTATGGGCGGTGTGGTAACGGAACTGGTCGAAGCGGAGCCTGAGATGGAGATCGTCGCCGGCATCGATATTAAGGATAACGGAAAGACAGAATATCCGGTATTCAGCAGTCTTTCCGAGTGCAGTGTACCGGCGGATGTGGTCATCGATTTTTCTTCGGCAAAGGCGATGGATTCCCTGATCGCAGGCCTCAGGGAGAAAAAGATCCCCGTGGTACTGTGTTCGACCGGATTATCGGAGGAGCAGCTGCAGGCCGTGCAGGAACTCAGTAAGGAAAGTGCCGTGCTGAAATCTGCGAATATGTCTCTCGGCATCAATCTGATGTTCAAGGTATTGAAAATGATCTCTCCCATGCTGTCGGAGGCAGGATTTGATATCGAGATCCTGGAGAAACATCATCACAGAAAAGTCGATGCGCCGAGCGGAACAGCAATTGCGCTGGCGGATGCGATCAATGACGCCATGGAAGAGAAATTCAAATATACATTTGACCGTTCTTCCATACGCGCGGCTCGTGATCCGAAAGAGATCGGCTTTGCTGCAGTGCGCGGGGGCAATATCGTCGGTGAGCACGATGTGATCTTTGCCGGAACGGATGAAGTGATCACGATCTCTCATCAGGCTGCTTCCAGAGCGATCTTTGCCAAAGGCGCTGTAGCTGCAGCAAAGTTCCTCGCCGGAAAACCCGCAGGCTTTTATGATATGAGCGATGTGGTGAATGTGTAAAGATCAGTCATTTCTCTGCCTGCACGGAAAGCATTTCAGGATATAATCAGTGCTGTAAAACGTACATTATAGCTGTCATCCAGAGGTGTGGAACGCCGAAGGATCTTCGCCCTGAAACATGCGGTTTTACAGCACGCTTTAAACATAAAGTGGGAATTTTTTACAAATACTCATTAATTTAAACAGGTAAGTGGGAAACAAATAAGTATATCTGGGAATAATTATCCAGAAAGTGGTGTCTGAAGTGATATTGACTGCCGGGCACCCATTTACATCAGAAAGGATCATCAACATGGCTACAGACAGATACCAGAGCCCTCTTGAAACGAGATACGCAAGTGAGGAGATGCAGTTTATTTTTTCACCGGACAAAAAGTTCCGTACATGGAGGCGTCTGTGGATCGCTCTTGCGGAAACAGAGCAGGAGCTTGGTCTTCCGATTACTGATGCGCAGATCGAAGAACTGAAAGCGCATAAGGATGACATCAATTACGAGGAAGCGCGCAAACAGGAGGCGAAAGTGCGTCATGATGTTATGGCGCATGTGCATGCCTACGGGCTCCAGTGCCCGAACGCAAAGGGCATCATTCATCTGGGCGCTACTTCCTGCTATGTAGGCGATAATACGGATATCATCATCATGCGGGAAGCGCTGCAGCTTGTCAGGAAGAAACTGATCAATGTCATTGCTGCGCTTGCGGCATTTGCAGAGAAAAATGCAGATCTGCCGACGCTCGGCTTTACGCATTTTCAGCCCGCACAGCCTACGACTGTCGGCAAGCGTGCAACGCTCTGGCTGAATGACCTGGCAATGGATCTGGCAGATCTTGACTATGTGACCGGTTCTCTGAAGATGCTGGGATCGAAGGGCACCACCGGAACGCAGGCAAGCTTTCTGGAACTCTTTGGCGGGGATCACGAGAAGTGCAAAGCAGCCGATCAGCGTATTGCGGAAAAGATGGGCTTTTCGGAGTGCTATCCGGTATCCGGACAGACTTATTCCAGGAAAGTGGATTTCCGCGTTCTTTCCGTGCTGGCGGGCATCGCACAGAGCGCGCATAAGTTCTCGAATGATATCCGGCTGCTGCAGCATCTGAAGGAAGTGGAAGAGCCGTTTGAAAAGAGCCAGATCGGTTCTTCGGCGATGGCTTATAAGAGAAATCCGATGCGTTCCGAACGGATCGCTTCCCTTTCCAATTATGTTATGAGTGATCTGATGAACCCGATGCTGGTATCTTCGACACAGTGGTTCGAAAGAACGCTGGATGATTCGGCCAACAAGAGACTGTCCGTGCCGGAAGCCTTCCTGTGCATCGATGGTATTCTGACACTGTATCTGAATGTGGCGGACGGCCTGGTCGTATATCCGAAGGTCATCAGAAAACGCCTGATGTCCGAGCTGCCTTTTATGGCTACGGAAAATATCATGATGGATGCCGTAAAAGCAGGCGGTGACCGGCAGGAGCTGCATGAGCGGATCAGGGAGCTTTCGATGGAGGCCGGGAAGCATGTGAAGGCAGAAGGACTGGATAATGATCTGCTCGATCTGATCGCTGCGGATCCGATGTTCGGGCTGAACCGGGAGGATCTGGAGAAATCGATGGATCCTGCAAAATATGTCGGCAGAGCGCCGGAGCAGACAAGAGAGTTCCTGGCGTCTGTGATCGCGCCGATCCTGGAAGAGAATAAGGAGCTTCTGGGGGTCAAGGCAGAGATTCACGTCTGATAGATTTATAATACAGCTATCAGTCAATTGTCAGCTCACCCAATGTCCACAGCCGAAACAGGGTCCTCAGATTGCTTCGGATCCGGGACGAAATATCTGCACTCCTTCGGCCCGACAAAAAGCGTGTCGGTTCCTCCGTCGGCAATTTCGCCCGATCCTGTCGCTCTTCACACACAGTTGCGTCTGTGGACATTGGGTGAGCTTCTTAATGTGCGGACGGAAGAGGCGCGCAGTATTTTGTTATTATATGGACGGAAGAGGCACAGAGCGCTTTGTTAATGAATGGACGGAAGAAGCACAGCAGCGTTTCGTTAATGTGCGGTCGGATTGAGAACAGAAATATTTCATTACTGCAGAAAAGGGGGAATTGCCTGTGATTCAGGATATTTACCCGGAAATCTATGATAATTCTTTCGAACACCGAAGAGCGCCGAAGGATGATGATCCGGTGCTGATGTACCGGGAGGGCTGTGTGATCGCCAGTCTGAACGGGAAACGCATCCGATACCCCTCTGTCTCGCAGGTCATCGATGCAGTTGCTGCTGAAAATAAAGATGATGCGCATCTTCCGCTGCATGATGAGCAGACGGAGATCCGCGGTATCCGTGAAACGGAGCGCGGAGACAGATATTCTGTCTCCGGCATTGAATTCATTTTTCTCTTTCAGATCGATGAGACGGCTTTTTACGGTATAGACAATGACAGGATCATTGCCGCAGTACTGGATTCTTCAGAGGATCTGGCAGAGGTCAGGCAGACAGAACTGCGCGGGATCCGTCCGATGCGGGATGCTTACACCGGTATTACCGGCCTTCAGCTGAAGCGCTGGAGAGATACCCAGCGGTTCTGCGGGAAATGCGGCGGGAAAATGCGTCCATCGAGAACAGAACGAGCGTACATCTGTGATTCCTGCGGACTGACGAATTATCCGAAGATCTCCCCGGCTGTTATCGTTGCGGGGGCAAACGGGGACAGGGTCCTTTTTACCAAAATTGCGGGCCGGGCTTTTTCCAGAAAC
>CAMOZZ010000137.1 GCA_946631165.1 uncultured Lachnospiraceae bacterium
CGGCTCGCTCTCGATTTCATCCGGCACCACCAGGACAGGGCCTGTCGTGGCGGAAACCGGCACGGCATATTCCTGATTCAGCGGGATCTCCTGCCATTTTCCGACGCCCCTGCAGCCGAGACCGCTTACCACACCGACCGCCTTGCAAAGGCTTTCCGAATCCGTCCTCATGACCAGTTTTCCGTCAACGGTATTGAAATAAAGCGTCTCAATAAAGATCGGAAGCCCGGCTTTTTCGCATGCATTGACCGTATCGGCCAGATAACGGAGCTGGAAGCGGCTCTTCTCATCATCCGGATTGATCCGGATCATGAATTTGACGCCGTCCATATGCAGTTTCTGAAGACGTTCCACCGTGTAGCAGGCGGGCAGGTCATCCATCTCCCAGCAGGTGCCTTTCAGGCCGCCGCGGTTCACGGTACCGATCAGCATTTTCTTCTTCAGGACATCTTTTCCGCCGCCGGCTTTCTGGATCCGGTTCAGCAGAATGATGTCTTCGATCACATCAGGCGCCCCCTCCAGGCCGTCCACCTCATCGCTCTGCAGTTCCCTGAACAGTCTGGTAATGTACTCCCTGCGGTTGCTCAGCCCGATCGGGTTCCCTTTGTACTCGTTGATCATTCTCGCGTTGTGATCCGCCGCGGCAAAAACGAGCTTCTCATGCGGATAACCGACCGGTTTTCTGTCAGCCGTCTCCTCCTCTATGTATTCCGGATGAAAGGCTTTCATGTAATTCAGTTCACGGAAGACCTCATCTCCGAGATACGAACGATAGTCCCAGCTCATTTACCACACCTCCTTACTTTCGGTCTTCGGTATAATGCCGTCAGATATCTCGTTGATATCTCGTTAATATATTACAGCATAATAATGACAATAGCAAGCAGAATCTGACAAATAATCGATGATTCTCCTGCCCGGACAGCCGCACAGTATCTTACAGTTCCACAATGATCGGCCGGTGATAATTTTTCGGTAGGAATGTATTAAGAAGCTTTTCCGTTTTGAATCTGATGTGGGTCGTATGCGTACCTGTGTTGCAGGCGAACCATTCCGCATCCGCCACTTCTTTATCGATCACGACCTGCACATCATCTTCCTCATCATTCAGAATGCTCATGACGGATGCATTTCCCGGCGTCACGCCAAGCACTTTTTCCATGCTCTCAGCCGGTGCGAAAGAAACTCTGGAACAGCCGACTTTATCACAGAAAGTACGGGTATCAAAGCTTTTTTCCGCGGGGAGCACCAGCAGGTAGAACGACGTCTTCTTCCGGTTGCAGAGCACGATGGTCTTGCGGATCTCCGCGCCAAGTTTCTCCGAGATTTCCGCGCAGTCTTCCATGGCGTCCACCGGGTCATTGTCAACGCGGGTGAACTCGATCCCGAGTTTTCCGAGCGCTGCATACGTTTTGTTCTCGAGGTCTCCTCTCTTCTCTTCCGGCGCTCCTGTAAAAATCTCACTGATAAACATGATTAGTTCCTCCTTTTATTGAATGATACATCTTTCATTTTCAGATAAAGCACGATCCCTGCCGTAACGATGATCCCTCCCACCGCCTGATTCCACAGAGGCACTTCGGCAAACAGCAGGACCGCCCACAGGGCGCCCCAGACCGGGGAACTCAGTTTCATAAGAGAGACAAGGGTCGGGCTGATATACTTAAACGACCATGTAAAGACAGCATGGCTCAGCAGTGAGCTTATGATGGCCATCATGAATGCACAGAGATAGTTTACGGAACCGTATCCGAACAGCGGCGTTCCCCCGGCGGGAACGAGCAGGCATAAAAAGATGCCGGCTGTCAGAAAGGCGATAAAAACATGCGGTAAATTGGATATTTTTTTCCTTGCATGATTGCTGATCAGCGTCCATGCGGCGATAAAGAGAGAACTGGCGGCTGCCATCAGATTCCCGAAGAGCGTCATGGAACCTTCTCCTCCTCCGCCGGCTGATACGATCACGCCTCCTGCAAGTGTGATCACAATGCCTGCCCATCCGGCCGCGCTGTATCTTTCCTGTCCGGTAATGAACAGGAACAGCGCCACTACGATCACTTCCATGCCGACAAGGACGAGCGTCGCTGCAATAGTAGTATTATGGATCGCCGTAAAATACAGCGTAAGATGAAATGCAAAACAGATCCCGGCAGTCATGCTCACCAGGATAGTCTTCCGGTCAAGAGAAGCCATTTCTCTTCTGTATTTTGTCAGGATCAGCGGGAGCAGCAGAAGCGCGGCAATGACATTCCGGTATGCCACCAGCACCATGGAAGGACAAGAACTGAATCGGATAAACAGAGAAGACGTGCTTGTTGCACAGGTGGAAAACAGTACGAGAAAGAAAGCTCTGCGCGCCATATTGACAGATCTGTCCGCGTCAGCCATAACGAGCCTCCTTATCCCATGTACATGATAATTGTTGTGATGTGCGCAGTTTATATATCATTGATATATCAAGCACACCACAATACTAATCCATCCGCTCGCCTTCTGTCAATCGGATTCTTCGCGATCCTTCCGGCTGTCTTGCTATCCCGGCTGAAATCATTTATAATCCCGTAAGAGAAATCAGACGGAGCATATTATGATATTATCTGTGAATCATCTTGAAAAATCTTTTGACGGCGAGACGCTGTTTTCAGAAGCCTCTTTTCGGATAGACGATAAAGACAAGGCGGCGATCGTCGGCAGCAACGGGGCCGGCAAGACCACGCTTCTGCGCATCATCATGGGCGAACTCTCTGCTGACGCCGGCGAAGTCGTCATCTCCAGAGGAAAGACGATCGGATATCTCTCCCAGCATCAGGGACTGTCGGATGACTGTTCCATCTATGAAGAGATCCGCAAAGCCAAAGCGGACGTGCTCGCCATGGAGGAATCGATCCGTGGTCTCGAACAAAGGATGAAAGGGGCTGAAGGTGCCGCGCTTTCCTCCATGATGGAGGAATACAGCCGCCTGAATCACGAATTTGAGCTGAAGGACGGCTACGCTGCAAGAAGCGAAATGACCGGCGTCCTCAAAGGCATGGGGTTCACCGAAGACGAATTTGAAAAGCGCTGCGGAAAACTCTCCGGCGGCCAGAAAACCCGTGTCGCGCTGGCAAAGCTCCTTCTGACGAGGCCTGACTGCATCCTTCTGGACGAGCCTACGAACCATCTGGACATCAGCTCCATCCAGTGGCTGGAGGGGTATCTCCGCGCCTATCCGGGCGCTGTGATTGTCGTCGCGCATGACAGATATTTCCTGGACCGTATAGCGGATAAAGTAATCGAAGTCGACGGTGGGAAAGTCACTGAATACAAAGGCAATTACTCCGCCTACGCCGCGCTGAAGAAACGACAGCGTGAGGACGCGCTGAAAGCATACATGAACCAGCGCCAGATGATCAAACACCAGGAAGAAGTCATTGAAAAGCTGCGTTCCTTCAACCGCGAGAAATCGATCAAACGCGCCGAAAGCCGGCAGAAGATGCTGGATAAGGTGAAGCGTCTGGACAAACCGGCAGGCCCTGCCGATAAGATGGTATTGAAACTCTCCGCGCACGAAGAAAGCGGAAAAGATGTCCTGGTGATCGAAGGACTGTCGAAAGCCTTCGGATCCCACACACTGTTTTCCGATGTCAATATCCATATCCGCCGCGGCGAACGTGTGGCAGTCATCGGCGACAACGGCACCGGAAAAACTACACTGCTGAAGATCATCACCGGTCTGGCGGACGCCGATGCCGGCACGCTCACACTGGGTTCAAAAGTAGAGATTGGCTACTACGACCAGGAGCAGCAGCTGCTGACAGATGAAAATACGCTGTTTGAGGAAATCTCCGATGCCTATCCGACCCTGACAAATACGACGATCCGGAATACGCTGGCCTCTTTCCTGTTCACGGGAGACGACGTATTCAAACCGGTCTCCGCGCTATCCGGCGGAGAAAGGGGACGGCTGGCACTGTGCAAGCTGATCCTGTCGGATTACAATTTCCTGATCCTCGATGAGCCGACGAACCATCTGGACATGCCCTCCAAGGAAGTGCTGGAAAATGCGCTTTCTTCCTATGAAGGCACGCTGCTGTATGTCTCCCATGACAGATATTTCGTCAACCAGACCTGCACCCGGATCCTGGAACTTTCGGGAGAACATTTTACCGAATATCTCGGCAATTACGATTATTATCTCGAGAAGAAGGAGAACATGATCCGGCCGGACGCGCAGTCCACCGGCACATCTGCACAGGCTGAAGCTGCCGCTGCCGGTGCGCTGGACTGGAAACAGCAGAAAGAGGAGCAGGCCAGGAAACGCAAACATGAGAACGAGATAAAAAAGACGGAAGCGTCCATCGAAAAGCTGGAGACGCGTTCCGCCGAAATCGATGAGCTTCTGACGCATGAGGATATCTTCACAAATGTCAGCAAACTCATGGAACTCAATACCGAAAAAGAAAAGCTCCAGGAGGAACTCATGGAGCTGATGGAGAAATGGGAGCAGCTTCTTTCAGAAGAATAAATGGCCTGCAAGGATCCGCGTCCCGATCAGAATCAATATGATCCCGCCCGCAGTAAGGGCGTTCTTTCTAAGGAGCTTCGCGGCTCCTTTTCCTATTTTCAGCCCGGTCATGCAGATCACGAAAGTAACTGCACCGATCAGGCAGGGACAGAGGAATGCCTCCAGCGGCGTGTAATCCGCCATCGTAAATCCTACGGAAAGCGCATCCATGGATGTCGCAAGTCCCTGCATTACGAGCACGCCGGCTGTCAGCCTGCCGGACGAATGCGCTTCTTCCTCCTCTTCCCGGGAATCCTTCAGCATGCCTCCACCAATGTAAAGCAGCAAAAGGAAAGCAATATACGGGATCAGGCCAGTGAACCATGTGAAGAGATCCATCAGCGTATGGACAAATATCCACCCGATCACGGGCATAAGGAACTGAAAGCCGGCGTATGTGCCTGCCACCGCAGCTGCCTTTCCCGCTCTCATATCCGGCTCCTGCAGGGAATTCACCATGGAAACGCAGAACGCGTCCATGGCCAGGCCGATCCCGAGCAGGATACTGTTAACAACAAAGATCAGTACATTCATACCATTTCCCCGAGTGTTTTCATAAGAATATCATTCTCTTCATGCTTCCGGACTGCAATCCTGTAAAATCCTTCCGACAGGCCTTCATAATCGCTGCAGTCCCTGATGAGGATCTTCTTTTCCAGAAGTTTCTCCTTCAGTCCGGTTTCGCCTTTAAACAGGAAATAATTTGCTTCCGAAGGAAACACCCTGAACCCGAGTGCCCGGAGATTCCGCGAAACATACGGCTTCTCTTCTCGCAGGAACTCCCTGAACCGTTTCAGATAAAGCCTGTCATCGCAGGCTGCCTGCGCTGCCCACTGGGCTGGCAGGGAAACATTCCAGGGCTGGATCATATCTCTTAACGTCCAGATCCCTGCCCTGTCCGCGCCGATCATATAGCCGAACCGCAGGCCGGCCATTGCATGGCTCTTGGTGAATGCCCGCAGCAGGATCATCCCGGGATGATCCGGAAGATATTTCGTCAGATCGTATCTGATCCTGTTCTCGCAGCAATCCCTGAAAGCTTCATCTGCCAGGATCATGATCTGACGCTCATGGCAGTGATCGATAAGTTTCTTTATAAATTCTTCGCTGTAAACGATACCGGAAGGGTTGGACGGGGAGGAAAAACAGACCAGGCCGGTATCTTCATCGATCCGGTTTATGATGCTTTCATCCGGCCGGAAATCATCTTCCTCTTTCAGGACGATATGCTGCACTTCTTTTCCGCAGATGCGGGCAGCATAGGCAAATTCCGAGAAAGACGGATCGAGGATGGTGATCTTCCTGATCCCGAAACGGCTCATCAGAAGATAAATGATCTCGGTGATACCTGCGCCGCACAGGATATTGTCAGGATCCACCCGGTCTCTCTTTCCCAGTGCTGTC
>CAMOZZ010000138.1 GCA_946631165.1 uncultured Lachnospiraceae bacterium
GGATCCTGCCTTTTCCCATGCCCCGGACCTTGTCGCGCACATCCACCACACCGTCCGTTATGGTAAGCACGGGCTTGATGGACAGCAATGTCCCGGCAACCGCAGCTGTCTTTGAGATACGCCCGCCTTTTCTGAGGTACTCCAGTGTATCAAATACCGCAACGACATGCGCTTCTTTCAGTTCTTTTCTGATGACCGCAGCGATTTCTGCAGCATTCCGGCCTTCGTCCCTTAACTGCACGGCTCTCTCAACGATGACCAGTTCAGATACGCAGAACTGCTTTGTGTCTATCACATGGACATGGTCCCCGTAATCCGCCGCCGCAACGCAGGCACTCTGATAAGCACCTGATACTCCTGACGAAATGCAGAGACAGACTGCTTCATCTCCTGCATTCACAGCCTCTTCAAATACCGCTTCATATTCAAACGGCGGGATCAGGCTCGTTTTCGGCAGGCGGTCCGCCTTTACCATCTTTTCATAGAATTCCGGCGGCGTAATGGTCACGCCGTCCAGATATTCTTCTTCCTCAAACCGGATCTTGAGAGGAAGCACCGTTATGTTCCATTCCGCAGCAAGCGTCTGGGGAATATCGCTTGCGGAGTCTGTAACGATCCTTACAGCCATTCTGTCCGCTTCCTTTCCTTACGCTCTGCAGCGGCTTCAGCCTTCCTGCTGCAGTGTTGACATCAGTTTCGGCACCAGCTGCTTCTTTCTGGAAACAACACCGGTAAGATATACCGTATCCTCTTCCCCTTCCGTCTCAAACGCATGCTCCATCAGCTCGACCGCGTCTTCTCCGACACACAGCATATAGCTGGATTCATGCAGAATATCGGTGAGCATCAGATAGATCATGTCCATATGATCCTTTTCCAGAAGGCCCTGGGCAAACGGTCTCAGGCGGTCTCTCAGCTTGATAAGTTCCTTATCATCCATCGAAGAGATCTGGCCGATCGCCACCTGATGGCTCCCCATCACGAATTTCTTGTAATCCGCATAGACGATTTCTTCCTCTGTCCGGTGATCGAAATCGCTGCCCGCAGTGAACATGGCTTTGGCATGCTCTTCCACGTTAATGCCCGCGATCTTTGCCAGTTCCTCGCAGGTCGCCTTATCAACAGGCGTACAGGTAGGGGAACGGTACATCAGCGTATCGGAAATGATTGCCGAGCACATCAGACCGGCCATGACCGGATCGATCTCCACATTGTTCTCGCGGTACATCTGCGTGACGATCGTCGCCGTGCATCCGAGCGGCTGGTTCCTGAAATAGACCGGGCCGACCGTTTCCAGGCTGCCGATCCTGTGATGATCGATGACCTCCAGGATTTCCGCATCCGCAAAGCCTTCCACAGCCTGGGAAGTCTCGTTGTGATCCACCAGGATCAGCTTCTTCTTCACGGAACCGAGCAGCTTTCTGCGGGAGATCATGCCGATGAACTGCCCCTCCTTATCGATCACGGGGAAGTCCCTGTGGCGGTACTTCTGCATTGTTTCCCGGACATCTTCCAGATAATCATTCATGCCGAAAGCAACAAGATTCTCTTTTGTCATGAAGAATTCGATCGGAAGGCTCTGGTTGATCAGACGGGCGACCGTAAAAGTATCATAAGGCGTCTTGATAATATTGCAGTTGTTCGCTTCCGCCATCTTCTTGATGGTGCGGCTGATCTCTGCCCCGCCGGTCACGATCACGCAGCCTGCGTTCATCTCGATCGCGCACAGCTGCATCTCATACCGGTTTCCCGTAATGACGACATCGCCTTCATCAATATAATTTTCCAGCGTATCCGGATTGGCCGCCGCGATCAGGATCTTGCCGTGTTCCAGCACATCATCTTTGGTACCGACAACGATCTCGCCCTCCAGCGTTTCCACGATATTCTTGTACATGGTCTTTGCCTGCGCGAGAATATCGGCAGTATACATACCCATGTAGGACTCGGCGATATCGCCCTCGGTAATGATTCCCTCCAGCACGCCTTCGATCGTGCACACCGGAAGCGTGGAGACTGTCTCGGCTCTCATGCGTTCCCATGCCCTCTTCAGGGACAGGCAGCCGCGGATCGGCTTCAGCGCGTTGACCTCCGTATCCTTTACCTGGCGTCTTGCATCGGCCAGATAGAGCGGCGCTTTCACGTCAAAACGCTTCAGGACATATTTCGTTTCCAGGTTCATCTGGCCTGCACGTCTGGGAATATAGCGCTTCCCGGTGATCTTTTCCTTCAGATTCGCGTATGCGATGGCAGAGCAGATGGAATCCGTATCCGGATTCTGATGCCCGATCACATATACAGGACGTTCCTCTGCGCTCTGCGGTCTTATGGACTGATTTTTCCAGTTTGTCATGATCTCTTCTCCCCGGCGGCAGACCGCCTCTTTCTGTGCTGTCAGAAACGATCCTGCCGGCAGCCTCGGTTTCTGACGGGTATTCGTATGTTTGCTCCAGAACCAGGCTGGGCCGCAGAAGCAGCCCTCCTCCCCGGAACCGGCCGGACTGTTTTCAGTATAATTTTATTTACTCTAAAAAGCAAGAAGGAGACTGCGGACAGTCTCCTTCTTCTTTTATTTTCTCTTCCTTATATACTTCCACCAGAAGTAACTCACTTCCACAATAAAGCAGCTTGTCCATCCGACGGGATACCCCAGGCCGACGATGATTTCCGTATTGGCAAAGAAATGGGTGGCGACAAACAGATAGATCTGCCTTAACACCACAAAGCATCCGAGCATGATGAACATCGGCGCCTTGGAATCGCCTCTGCCGCGCAGCGCGCCGGCCAGTACATGATTGACGCAGTTCATGATCAGGAACAGCGTATTCATCCGAATGAACAGGGAACCATACGCGACCACGGCTTCGTCTTTGGTAAATATTCTGGTGGCAGGGGCTGCGAAGATCACAAGGGCTGCCGCGATCACGGCAGTGATCCCCATGGCCATGAAGATCGCGCCGGAGGTTCCTCTGTTCGCGCGTTCTTCCTGCTTTGCGCCGATATTCTGACTGACAAAAGTCGTGGCCGAATTGGCCAGGCTCTGCATCGGAAGATAAATGAACTGATCCAGCTTGTTGTAGCAGCTCCAGCCCGCCATACAGGCTGACCCGAACACATTTACATAAGACTGGACGAAAACATTTGAAAATCCGGTGATCGTTGACTGGATGGCTGTCGGAAGCCCGACGCTCATGATCTTACGGAAGATGGGCATATTCAGCCGCAGATCCCGCCAGGTCAGTTTGTATATATCATCCGTCCTGGTAAGCAGCAGCATGACCAGGAAGGCGGAAATGAACTGGGCGAAAATGGTCGCATAGGCGACGCCGGCAATGCCCGCATGCAGTACGATCACGAAAAACAGATCGAGTACCGTATTGACGATACTGGTGAAAATCAGGAAATAAAGCGGCCGTTTCGAATCGCCTACGGCACGCAGGATCCCGCTTCCCATATTGTAGATCATCAGGCCGGAGATCCCGGCGAAATAGATCCGCAGATAGACCGTGGCATCGGGAATAACATCTTCCGGCGTGGACATAAAGCGGAGCATCGGCCCGACAAACGCTACACCGATAGCGGTAAAGATCACGCTGACAATAAATGTCATCGCCATGGTGGTCTCGACGGCGATATGCAGGGTGTCCTCATCCTTCGCGCCGTAGTTCTGTCCGATGATAACGGTCGCGCCGATAGACAGACCATTAAAGAAAAATACGATCGTATTGACGATCATCGTCGTGGAGCCGACTGCCGCCAGCGCCTGGGTACTTACGAAATTGCCGACCACCAGTGTATCGACCATGCTGTAGAGCAGCTGGAAAACATTTCCGAGCAGCAGGGGGATCGCAAAAAGCACGAGCTGCGCCAGGATCGGCCCGGACGTCATGTCCCTGGCTGTCGAACTGCCATGATGGTGATGATGTAAATGGATTGCGTGTCGTTCCATGAATGCTCCTTATTTCTTTTTCTCTTCCGGTTCCTCTGCAGGCACCCAAAGGATATCCCCTGCTTGTTTTACAGTATCCTCTCCGAACAGCAGCCTGTAATAATCGGTCTTCATGATCATTCTTCCCATCAGAAGACGATCGTTGACCCGGGCGTGCAGGTCCTCCAGAAAAGCCGGATCGTCCGCCGTCCATTCAAATCCCTCATTCGGATACCAGTTCAGTTTCCTGCCGTCGTATTTTCCTTCCTTTACGACAACGCTGAAATTGTTCCAGAATACCATCGGTTCGGTATCCGGCGCAAATACATCCCGGCCGGGCAGCAGCCGGCTGTCAAATGGCACACCGAAAAGGTTGGAAAGCGTCGGAAGGATATCCAGATTTCCGACCGGTGCGGAGACTGACCGAGCCCTGTCCTTCAGATCATGTTCCAGACAGCCGCTCCAGATGATCAGGCCGCCGCGGTCCTGGTCCCAGCGGAAGAAATCATCGGTCTTCAGCAGATCCTTTATATAGTCCCTGTCATTTTTCCAGGTGGAACCCCTGCCGAGGCCGTACGGATAATGGTCTCCGGTAAGTGCAATAACCGTATTATCTGCGATGCCTGCTTCTTCCAGCCGCTGCACCAGCAGCGTCATAGCCGCTTCCAGTTCCATCTGATAACAAATGTAATACTTGGTCTTCTTCGCGTATTCCTCTCCGACGGCTGCATCCACCTGATCATAGTATTTCTTTACGAGCGGGCTGTTTGAAACGTACGGCGCATGCCCGCTGAGCGTCATATAATAAACGCTGAACGGCTGATGGTCAATATAAAGCGGGATCGTGTTCTCAAACAGATCGGAATCCGGCGCATATTCATAACTCATGATGTCCTCGATCCCGTTGCCGACGCCCAGGAACTGGTTATAGCCGAGATTTTCATGCGTGGTGTGCCGCTTGTAGTATTTATAGGATCCCGAGTGGAAGGCTATGCTGGAGTATCCGAGCCGCTGCAGCTGGTTGCCCATGGTGAAATAATGATTGTTGTCCGCGATCCCGGAGAGCGATTCATCACCGTTGTTGCCGCATAAGCCCGTCGTAAATGCAAGTTCGCCGGTTGTCGTGCTGCCGCCCCACTCGGAATGAAAGTATTTTTCAAAATAAAAGCCATTGTGCGTCAGGCGCCAGAGGGTGGGCGTAAGTTCCGGTGTAATGAACCGGTCGCAGTAGCTCTCCGCGCAGACCATGATCAGGTTCTTTCCTGCAAAGAGCCCCGTGTAAGCATTTTTGCGGGAAGGCTTCCGCGCGGCTATATAAGCTGTCAGCTGGCTGAGTTCCCCGGAAGCATTCAGTTCCGGCAGAGAAAAGTCGAGATTCAGCACATTATAAGCCGGCTCTTCCGGTGCCGGTGCTGTTTCTGTTTCTGCCTGCTCGGTTTCGGCAGCGGTTCCCGTCTCCGCCGTTTCGCTTTCCCCGGCAGCCGCACTGGTATCCACAGTTTCGGCTGCGGCGCTGCTTTCCGCCGCTTCCGCTGCTGCCGCACTGCTTTCCACGGCTTCGACTGCTGCCGCGCTGCTTTCCACGGCTTCGACTGCCGCTGCACCGCTTTCCGCCGTTTCCGCGTCAGCCGTTTCATCAGCCGGAGCGGATTGCGTTTCGACGTCACTCTCATTGCCCGTATAACGTCCGCTTCCTGCCGGATCGTTATCATCAGAGGGAACCACGACAGATGAAAATGTTTCATACGGATTGCCGATCAGATCATATTCCAGATCCAGCCTCGTCGCAGTGACCAGTCCAAACGCATCAACAGCTGCGTTGTAACTGTAGCCGGAGCCGTACAGTCTGGCGGTAAGGCCGGTATGAGAAACGAGAACAGAGCAGAAGATCAGAAAGACGCCGGCTGCACCATAGAGCAGATAAGACGGCATAGATGTCTTTTCTCCGGAAGATACCGCGTTCTCCGCGTTTCCGGCTGCTTTATTACGATGC
>CAMOZZ010000139.1 GCA_946631165.1 uncultured Lachnospiraceae bacterium
AGGGCTGTATTCGATATCGGCGCGCCTTTCGATTATGCAGCAGAGCAGGAGAATGACCGTTCGATCGGCATCCGGCTGTGGTATGAGGAGACATCCTTCCTACTGCTCGGCGACGCCGGTTATGAGAGCGAAGCGGAGATGATCAATGCCGGTGAGATGCTGGATGCAGATGTTTATCTGGCGTCGCATCACGGCAGTGCCTGGTCTTCCACGGAGGATTTTCTGGATGAAGTCAGCCCGGATGTCGCCGTGATCAGCGTGGGAAAAGAGAATGGCTACGGTCATCCTGCGGAACAGACGCTGGAACGGCTGTTTGACGCCGGCGCCAAAGTGCTGCGGACGGATCTTTCGGGAACGATTGCCGCAGAGAGCGACGGGGAGAAGATACATTTCAGCACGGAACCGATGTCCCGGAAGAAGATGAGAGAGGCGCTGACAGCCGCAGCGGCGGAAAGGTCCGTTCCGGAGGAAGAAGGCGCCGGCACGGACGGCAGATATATCGGCAATATCAACAGCTTCAAATTTCATAAACCGGACTGCAGCTCGCTTCCTGCGGAGCAGAACCGGGTGTATTTCGACAGCCGGGAGGAAGCGCTGGAAGCCGGCTATGAGCCGTGCGGCAGCTGCCGGCCGTAAGGCACAGAAAAACGGGGATCTCTCCCCGTTTTTCTTTATACTCTTCTGTATGATAGCTCATTTTGCCTGAAGATACCCTGTATCTGCTTTTAGAATATCACAGGAACTATGTCTTTGGGTTTTTGCAGATCTATCAGCATAGGACGATACCCTTGTTGCAGTCATTAACGGTTGGAAAACGCCAGAAAAAGGGTAGCGTCTGAATGTAAAAAGCCGTCAACACCAGAACATGACAAAAAGTGATTTCGGAAAGGCGCTTTAAAGGGGCAGCGTCTTCTAAAAATAGATTGATTTACTCCTTCCCGACAATTTCCCGGAACAGCTTCTTCAGATAAGCCGGATTCATGTTCTTTTTGTGCTTCCGCACATACAGAAAATGTTTTTTTGCAAGCTCATTTGTAAAATCGCTGAGCTTCAGCGTGTAATTGCGCCTGTGGCTCGCACTTAAGAATGTGACCAGCGGCACCATATCATAGGATTTTACGCGGGTCCCTTTTCTGTCTTTTACGATCTGCACTTTCGCCATCCCGCCCAGCATCCTGGGGACCTCGCTCTGATTGGAAATGAAATTCCCGAGAGAATAGTAGATCAGCATCCTGTGGCCGGTCTTCTTATCCCGCATCATTTTAAACGGCTCCACAACATGCGGATGGGTTCCGATCACAAGATCCACGCCTTCTTTCAGGAAGAGATCCGCCCAGTATTTCTGGCTCGAGCTGGGTGTATATTTATACTCCGTACCCCAGTGCGGGAAAACGATCACGAAATCCGCTTTCTTCTTCGCTCTGCGAATGTCCCGGATGATATTGTTCTTATTGGAGGATGTCAGCATATCGATCAGATATCCTTTGCCGGAAGGCAGTTTTCTCCCGTTCAGGCTGTAGGTATAGTTGAGCATGGCGATTTTTATGCCGTTTTTCTCCACGATGTCAATGCTGTTTCTGTCTTCCCTGCTGTCATGAATACCCAGTACGGTAATTTCCGGATGGTGTCTGCGCCAGTATTTCAGTGTTCCGAGCACATTTTCCTGCCCGCGGTCGAGCGTATGGTTCGTCGCATGCGTGACGACATTGAAACCAGCATCCGCAATGGCGTCCGCGACCGAATACGGAGAGCCGAAACGGGGATAAGTCGTGTAGTCTTTCCTCACGAGAATGGTCTCCTGATTGATCACGGACAGATCCGCTTCCCGGATATCCTTCTTTATATATTTGAACATCCTGTCGAAATTATAGCCGCCGCCTTTCTTCTTCATGCGGACATACACAGATTTATGCAGAAGATCATCGCCGACAGCCACGAGATCGACGATGCAATTTTCATTATCCTGTTCTGTTTCTTCGGTTTCGGCTGTTGTTTTATCTGCCTTTTTTGCAGCGTAAGCCGGGGTGCTGATGCCTGCAGAAAGGATCATCAATACAGTCAGCAGCAGACAAAGCAGTCTTGCAATTTTTGGTTGTTTCATTTCCTTCTCCTCCTGTAACCTGTCAGGCGCGCAAAAGCGTGCCTCTTATGAATTATAGCATTGTTTCGTCGGATTCTGCAGAAAAATTCACGAAAAACACTTAAAATAGTCACATTCTGCTGTCAAAATAAAGGTATAATGACATTAACCGTTCCGGACAGAGGAAAGAATCCGCCGGATGGATTATAGAAAACGTAATTTGAGGAAGAGCATATGGACGGTATTACATTTTACTTCGGATGGGAAGCATCTCTCATGCAGTGGCTGCAAAGCCATATGGGAACACTGGCTGCAAAAGCGGCTGCTGCGGCAACGGTTCTGGGGGAGGAACTCTGCCTGATCGCGGTCCTGGGTCTCCTGTACTGGTGTATCGATAAAAAGTTCGCGGCGTTTGTCGGAACAAATATCACCCTGGGACTGGTCGCAAATCCCATGCTGAAGAACATCGTGCTCCGCAGAAGACCGTATTTCGATCTGGAAGGGATCCGGTGCCTGAAACCGGTGCACAGCGGGGATATTTATGATATCTCACTGCAGGGATATTCTTTCCCGAGCGGACATTCCATGAATTCGGCGCTGGTATACGGGTCTCTTCCGATGTACAGAAAAAAGAAGATCCTGATCGCAGGAGCTTTTATTCTGCCGCTGCTGGTCGGCGTTTCCCGGGTCATGCTGGGCGTCCATTATCCTACTGATGTGCTTGCAGGCTGGGCCTGCGGCGCGGTCATTGTCTTCGGGATGTCTTATCTTCAGCGGAAGATCAGGAGAAAGGGTATTCTGCGGCTGGTGATCTTTCTGGTATCCTGTACAGGCATCCTGTACTGCAGGACGGCGGATTACTACACTTCGCTCGGTGTGATGGGCGGGCTGTTCCTCGCGCTGCCGTTTGAGGAAAAATATGTTCAGTTCAGGAAGACGTCCAATCCCGTGTTCGCTGTTATGAGAGTGTTCGGCGGGCTTGCTCTGTATCTCGCGCTGAATATCCTGCTGAAACTGCCGTTTGATGCGGCGTGGCTTGCACAGCCGGAACTGCTGCCTTTCATGGTACGGGCAGTGAGATATTTCATCATCGCATTTGTGCTGCTGGGCGTGTATCCGGCGGTATTTCAGGTCGAAAAAGCATTTGCCGGAAACCGGAAATGACAGTCGGCGCAGGCGCTGTAGGACAGCAGGGAAATGTCATATTACGGCAGGCTTTCCGGCGGGAGATTCCGTCGGCAGAAAAGCCTGTTTTTTTGGAAGAAATATAGATTTCTCTGTCAAAACGGTGTAAAATAATAACAATATCGAAAGCGGAGACAAGAATGAATTTTTCAATCGTTGTTACGAATCTGGCCGTCATTTTCATTATGATCGCGGTCGGGCTTTTTACGGGCAGAAGCGGGATCCTGAGTGACAGGGCGCAAAAGGATTTTACGGCATTCCTGATGCAGATCACCGTACCGTGCACGATCTTTTCCTCGATGATCAGGGAATTCGACCGGCGCATGGCATTTGACAGCCTGCTCATCCTGGTCATCGGATTTACGTTCTTCGGACTGGGCTCAGTACTGTGGTACAAAGTATCCGGACTGCTGAAAGTGGCGGAGGACAGAAGAGGGATCTGGGCGGTCGCCTCCGCTTTTTCCAACATCGGGTTCATGGGCTTTCCGCTTACCCTTGCGCTCTTCGGCAATGACGGGCTCTTTCTGGCGGCGGTCATGAATTTTTCCTTTAATTTTACGGCCTGGACCATCGGTCCGAAGCTGATCGGCGGCGGGAGCGGCGATACGGACCTGAAGCATCTGCTGCTTACGAATATTAATATCGGCACTGCGCTGGGTATGGTCTTCTTCCTGGCGGGGATTCCGGTGCCGGATGTACCGATGCGGATCATTTCCGCATTCGGAGAAATTACAACACCGCTGTCAATGTTCCTGATCGGGCTGAGCCTGTCCGGGAACAAGATCTCGCATGTGTTCACGGATAAGGATATCTGGAGCATTACCGTGGTCAGGCTGGTTGTGGTCCCGCTGCTTTCCATGCTGATCCTGAAAGCGCTGCCGCTTGAAGAACATGAGCTGCTGATTGGCGTCGTCACGCTGATCATGGCCATGCCGGGGCCTTCTGTTTCGCTGATGCTGGCGCAGCGGTATGAGAAGGATGCGGAACTGGCTGCCGGAGCGATCTTTATGACCAGCCTCTGCTGCATTATTACGATCCCGCTGATCCTGATGCTGCTATGAACAGAAAGGGCAGGAGCTGAAACAGGAGGGATACGGAACCGGCGCCGGATATCCGGCGCAGTCCGGACAATTTCGATCATTACCGCCCTGAGCGGAGAAAAAGGAGGAAACATATGGAGAATTTATTGGCTAATCTAACCAGTCTTGCTGTCGGTGTCGGAGGGAAACTGGTCCTTGCACTCCTGATCTTTATCATCGGACGCATGATCATCAACCGGATCGTGGGAATGTTCGAGAGAGGGAAGATGATGGACAAGATGGATCCTACGGTGAAGACGTTCATGCTGAACTTCATCAAGATCGGTCTGAATATTGTCCTTGTGATCTCGATCATCGGCGTGCTCGGCGTACCGATGGCGTCCGTCGTGGCAGTGCTTGCTTCCGCAGGCCTGGCTGTCGGTATGGCCCTGCAGGGCGCGCTGTCGAACCTGGCCGGCGGCATCATGCTGCTGATCTTCCGTCCGTTCAATGTCGGCGACTATATCGTGGCCGCGGGCGATGAAGGCGTGGTAAAGGAGATCACTCTTTTCTACACGGTCCTGACGACGGTCGACAACAAGAAAGTGACCATTCCGAATGGTTCCCTGATGAATGCAAATGTTACCAACTGCAGCTCCGAAGAGTTCCGCAGAGTGGATCTTACGTTCGGACTTGGCAAGGGCAACGATATCGAGAAGGTGCGCGGCGTGATGCTTGACGTCATGCAGAAACATCCGCTCGTGCTGGATCATCCGGACGTCCCGTTCGCAAGAGTCTCCGGCGGTACGAACGAAGCGATGGAATTTACGACCAGGGCATGGTGCAAGAGCGCTGATTACTGGACGGTGTACTTTGATCTGTGCGGTCAGATCACGAGCGCGCTTGGCGAAGCCGGCGTGGCAGGCCCTGCCGTGAAGATCATCAACGGATAAAGACAGGCTTTGGGCAGAGGGAGTCATCCCTCTGCTTTTTTTGTCCCAAAAACGCATGCGGGAATCATGAGACGGGTTCCCGGTTTCTCTGTTACGGCTGCAAACAGAGGAGAAGGGAGCTGCGGCCGTAGGAAACAGGCCGGAGCAGGCGCGGAGCAGAGGAAATTACGGACGAAAAAAGGAGAAGCAAGAGTTGCGGCCGTAGGAAGCAGGCTGGAACAGGAGCGGAGCGGAGGAAGATTACGGCCGAAAGAAGGAGAAGCAAGAATTGCGGCCGTAGGAAACAGGCCGGAACAAGCGCGGAGCGGAGGAAGATTACGGACGAAAAAAGGAGAAGCAAGAGTTGCGGCTGTAGGAAACAGGCCGGAACAAGCGCGGAGCGGAGGAAGATTACGGACGAAAAAAAGGAGAAGCAAGAGTTGCGGCCGTAGGAAACAGGCTGGAGCAGGCGCGGAGCGGAGGAAGATTACGGACGAAAAAAGGAGAAGCAAGAGTTGCGGCCGTAGGAAACAGGCCGGAACAAGCGCGGAGCAGAGGAAATTACGGACGAGAAAAGGAGAAGCAAGAGTTGCGGCCGT
>CAMOZZ010000140.1 GCA_946631165.1 uncultured Lachnospiraceae bacterium
CGGGGTATGATATGATCGGCGTGGACGCCTCGGAAGACATGCTGGCGGAAGCCATGGAGAAACGCGGCGGGCGGAATATCCTTTATCTTCATCAGGATATGCGCGGGTTCGAGCTTTACGGGACCGTGCGGGCGGTCATCTGCATCTTTGATTCGATCAACTATATTACGGAGAAGGAGGATCTGGTGCAGGTCTTCCGGCTCGTGAATAATTACCTGGATCCGGACGGATTGTTCCTGTTCGATTTTAATACCCCGGCGGAATATGCCCGTGAGGAGCGGATCGCCTATACGGATGAATGCGACGGCGTATATCTGATAGGAAGAAATGATTATGAAGAAGAGAGCGGGATCAATGAGCATACCGTGACGTTCTTTGTGCCGGAAGATGACACGGGGGAGACGTACAGCAAATTTGAAGAAACGCATGTACAGAGAGCTTACCGGATCGCGGAGATGAAAGAGGCACTGGCGGAGGCCGGGATGAAGTTCATTTCCGCGGAGGATGAGCAGGGATGTGCGGCTGATGAGAAGACCCGCAGGTGCCTGATGACGGCGCGAGAGTGCGGGAAGGCAGTAGGATGACAGCGTCTTCGTTGTCATTCAGAGCAGACGTGTCTGCGAAGAATCCACCGCGCAGAGACTGCAGGATGACAGACAGGAATCATTATATAAGGAGTACCATGAACGATTATCTTATAAGAGCAGTGGCGGAAGGCGGAAAGATCAGAGCCTTTGCCGCCACCACGAAAGCAACTGTAGAAGAAGCGAGAGCCCGGCACAACACCAGCCCGGTCATTACCGCTGCCCTCGGCAGGCTCCTGACCGGCGCGGTCATGATGGGCAGCATGATGAAGAGCCCGGATGACAGGCTCACGCTGAAAATAAACGGCGACGGTCCGGTGCACGCCCTTACGGCAGTCGCCGACAGCCTCGGCAACGTAAAAGGCTTCGCCGATGAGCCGCAGGTCATCCTGCACGCAAATGAAAAAGGGAAGCTCGATGTTGCCGGCGCAGTCGGGGTCGGCGTTCTTACCGTCATCAAGGACATGGGCCTGAAGGAGCCGTATGAGGGCACTTCCATGCTCGTGACCAGCGAGATCGCGGAAGATCTTACCTATTATTTTGCGACCTCCGAACAGACGCCCTCTGCTGTCGGTCTGGGTGTTCTCATGAACAAGGAGAATACCGTAAGGCAGGCCGGCGGATTTATCATCCAGCTGATGCCGGGTGTGGATGACGCCACGATCACCGCCCTGGAGAAGAGGATCGGGGAAATTTCCTCCGTAACGGATATGCTGGAGAAGGGGCTTGACCCGGAAGGGATCCTGAAGTACATTCTCGGGGAGGAGACGCTGGAGATCCTGGATAGAAGACCGGTCCGGTTCAACTGCAGCTGCAACCGGGAGCGGATCAAAGGCGCCATCGCCAGTCTGGGAGAGAAAGATCTGCGCGATCTGATCGAGGGCGACACGCCGGTGACAGCACACTGCGATTACTGCAATACGGATTACACCTATTCGGTCGATGAGATCAAAAGGATCCTGGAAAGAGGAAAAAGCTGATACAGGCATTCTCATATAGAAGAACACAATGACATGACGTTTGTCAGGAAAGAGGTACACCATGATAGCCGAAAAAATGAAAGCGCTTGTAGCCAACAATTCCGCTGTTAGGGCGATGTTCGAAGAGGGAGCAAAGCTCAAAGCGGTCTACGGGGAAGAGAACGTATTCGATTTCAGTCTCGGGAACCCGAATGTCGCCCCGCCGGAGACGGTCAAGGAAGCGATCTATGATATTCTCGAGAACGAGGAACCTACCCGTGTCCATGGCTACATGAGCAATGCGGGCTTTGAGACGACCAGATATGCAGTCGCTGAATCGCTGAACAAAAGATTCAACACTTCCTATGCCGAGCACAATATCATTATGTCTGTCGGCGCCGGAAGTGCGCTCAATGTGATTCTCAAGACCATCCTGAATCCGGGAGAGGAAGTGATCACATTTGCCCCCTATTTCCTGGAGTACGGCGGATATGTCCGCAATTACGACGGCGTACTCACCGTAGTGCCGGCGGATACTGAGACCTTCCAGCCGAATCTGGATGCTTTCGCGGACCTTCTTTCCGAGAATACCAGGGCTGTCATTATTAATACGCCGCACAATCCTACCGGCGTGATCTATTCGGAAGAAACGCTGAGCCGCCTTACCCGCATCATGCGCAAGCAGGAGGAGAAGAACGGTTCGCCGATCTTCCTCATTTCCGATGAGCCTTACAGAGAGCTGGCCTATGACGGCGCTGTCGTGCCGTGGGTGCCGGATTATTACAAGAATACATTTGTTGCCTATTCGTTCAGCAAGGCATTATCCCTGCCCGGCGAGAGAATCGGCTATATCGTGATCCCGAACCAGGTGGAGGATCATGAAAATGTGATCGCGGCTGCCACCATTGCCACCAGAGTCATGGGCATGGTCAATGCGCCTTCCCTTATGCAGCTCGTCATTGAACGCTGCATCGATGAAAAGTGTGATGTGGCCTATTATGAGAACAACCGCAATCAGCTCTACAACGGCCTTACCGGATTCGGTTTTGAATGCGTAAAGCCTGAGGGCGCGTTCTATCTGTGGATGAAATCCCCGGTCCCGGATGAGAAGGAATTTGTGGAAGCCGCGAAGGAATTCAATATTCTGATGGTGCCCGGATCCTCCTTTGCCTGCCCCGGTTATGTGAGACTGGCGTACTGCGTATCCTTTGAGACGATCATGGCGTCCATGGAAGCGTTCGGAAAGCTTGCGGAGAAATACAATCTGTAAAGTATCCAGATCCTTCCGCGCGGGGAAAGGAGCCGGGAAATTCTATGAAAACCAGCAAAACAGCTGCGGCGTACATCGCCCTGGTCCTCAGCTGTGTGTTATGGGGAACCGTTTACATTTCCAACAGGTACGCACTTACGGCAGTCACGCCTGCGGAACTGGCCTTTATCCGGTTCTTTGTGAGCGCTGCCATCCTGTTTCCGGCGCTTAAGGCCCGGAAAGAAACGGTCGGATTCCAGAAGGAAGATACGAAATATTTCGTGCGGATCGCGGTCTTCGGATATTTTCTCTCGATCGAGCTGATCATGCTGTCGACAAAATATGCCGGCGCATCGTTATCCTCCCTCATCAATTCCATGAGCCCGATCCTGATCACGGTCTTTGCGGTGCTGATCCTGAAGGAAAAAATGACGGCGGCAAAGATCCTCTGCCTGATCGTTTCCCTGACAGGCGTTGTTATTGTATCGGGCGGCATCCATGACGGAGGAACGGCTTTCGGCGTGATCCTTTGCCTGTGTTCCATCCTGACATGGTCGCTGGCTGCCATTACGACAAGACGGATCGCTGCGAGATATGACGCGATCCATATCACCACAACGGGGATTCTGCTGAGCCTGCTCCTGCATATGCCGGTCGCAGCAGTGTCCATGATCCGGAACGGCGTTCCGTCCCTTACCCCGCTGATCGTGTTCTGTCTTCTGTATTCGGGGTCTGTGGGAACGGCGCTGCCGCATTTTCTGTGGAATTACGGACTGGAGCATCTGCCTGCGAGTACATGTACGATGTTCTATCCGCTCATGCCGCTGACGTCTGCCCTGCTCGGCGCCCCGCTGCTGGGGGAGAAGCTTGGCGCAGGCTTTTATATCGGCGGGGCGATGATCACCTCCGCGCTCATCATCAGTGGGATCGCGGAGGCGCATGAACACGCGCATCACCCGCATCACTGACAAAAAACACATGTCCGGACAGTGAAAAGACGCCTGTCCGGACATTTTTTTTACAAATCTGTATTTCAGGTCTTGCAAAACCAGGGGTTCTGGTGATAAGCTTTATCGGTTCATTATCATCGTTGAAGAAACAGAGAATACTTGTTTTTCAGTGAATTACGGAAAGGTTTTATAGTTGTTATGGTAAGAGAAGACATCAGGAACATTGCGATCATCGCCCATGTTGATCACGGGAAAACGACACTCGTAGATGAATTGCTGAAACAGAGCGGCGTTTTCCGGGAGAACCAGGACGTCATGGAGCGCGTGATGGACAGCGGCGACATTGAGCGTGAGCGCGGTATCACCATTCTGTCCAAGAATACGGCTGTATTTTATAAAGGAACAAAGATCAATATCATCGACACCCCCGGACATGCCGATTTCGGCGGCGAAGTCGAGCGTGTTCTGAAGATGGTAAACGGCGTTGTGCTGGTCGTCGACGCGTTTGAAGGCCCGATGCCGCAGACCAGATTCGTGCTGCAGAAAGCACTGGCGCTGGATCTGTATGTCGTCGTCTGCATCAACAAGGTAGACCGCGACGGCGCCAGACCGAAGGAAGTCGTTGACGAAGTGCTGGAGCTTCTGATGGATCTGGATGCGAATGACAAGCAGCTCGACTGCCCGTTCGTTTTCGCATCGGCCAAAGCAGGCTGGGCTGTGACGGATCTGAACGATGAAAGAAAGAACATGGTCCCGCTGTTCGAGACCATCATCAATTCCGTGCCGGCGCCGGAAGGCGATCCGGATGCGGATACCCAGGTGCTCATTTCCACCATTGATTACAATGAATATGTCGGCCGGATCGGCGTCGGCAAGGTGGATAACGGTTCGCTTGCGGTGAACCAGGAAGTCATGCTGGTGAACCACCATGACCCGAACAAGGCGCACAAAGTGAAGATCAGCAAACTGTATGAGTTTGACGGCCTGAACAAAGTGGATGTGAAGGAAGCGCATATCGGCGCGATCGTCGCCATTTCCGGCATTCCGGATATCCGGATCGGTGATACGATCTGCTCACCGGAGAATCCTGTTCCGATCCCCTTCCAGAAGATTTCCGAGCCGACCATTTCCATGAATGTCCTGGTCAACGATTCCCCGTTCGCCGGACAGGAAGGGAAATACGTTACATCAAGACATATCCGTGACAGACTGTTCAGGGAGCTGAATACGGACGTCAGCCTCCGTGTGGAGGAGACTGCTTCCCCGGACTGCTTCAAAGTCTCCGGAAGAGGCGAACTGCATCTGTCCGTTCTTATCGAGAACATGCGCCGCGAGGGGTATGAATTTGCGGTCAGCAAGGCAGAAGTCATTTACAAGACAGACGGCAGCGGAAAACCGCTTGAGCCGATGGAGAGAGTATATGTAGACGTGCCGGATGAGTACGCCGGCGCAGTCATCCAGAAGCTTTCCGCCAGAAAGGGTGAGCTGCAGAGCATGAATCCGGGACTCGGCAGCACCACCAGGCTGGAGTTCTCCATTCCGGCCAGAGGCCTGATCGGCTACCGCGATGAGTTCCTGACCGATACCAAGGGCAACGGCGTCATGAACCAGCTGTTCGACGGCTATGCGCCTTACAAGGGAGAGATCCAGTACCGCACACAGGGATCCCTGATCGCCTTCGAGACCGGTGTGGCCGTAGCATATGGTATTTTCAATGCGCAGGACCGCGGCACGATGTTCATCCATCCCGGTGACAGAGTGTATTCCGGCATGGTCGTCGGCCAGAACGGCAAGACGGATGATATCGAAGTCAACGTTTGCAAGACGAAGCATCTGACCAATACCAGATCCTCCGGCGCAGATGAAGCGCTGAAGCTCGTTCCGCCGAAGGAGATGAGCCTGGAGCAGGCGATGGAATTTATTGAGACGGATGAACTGCTGGAGGTAACGCCGCAGAGCATCCGGATCAGAAAGAGGATTCTGGATCCGACCAAGAGAAAGAGAGATATGATCAGACGGAAGAGC
>CAMOZZ010000141.1 GCA_946631165.1 uncultured Lachnospiraceae bacterium
TAAGAAACGCCGGGACCAGCATGGAAAATGTACACAGACAGGAATAGCAGCAGGTTTTCATGAACGAAAAAGAATGGGATAAATTACTGAATATCCGTACTTCCGGGCGGGATGACTCGCATGCAGATTCCTGCCGGTATCCTTATGAACCGACGCCGTACAGTGTGCTGGAACGGCTCGCTGCGGGCGGATTTATCCGGAAGAACAATACGGTCATCGATTACGGCTGCGGCAAAGGAAGAGTCGGCTGTTTCCTGGCTTATCAGACGGGATGCCGTGTGACAGGCATAGATCATGACGGGCGGCTGATCGAAAAAGCGCTGGAAAACAGAAAAAGCACCGCAAAAGGAAACAGACTGGAATTCATTCATACAGCAGCGGAAAAGTATGAAATCTCTTCCGATGCGGATACGTTTTACTTCTTCAATCCGTTTTCCGTGGAACTGCTGCAGTCGGTATGGAAGAAGATCTCCCGTTCATATTATGAGGATCCGAGGGAAATGCTGCTGTTCTTCTACTATCCTTCGGATGAATATACAGCATGGCTGATGACAGTTCCGGAACTGGAATTTTACGATGAGATATCCTGTGAGGATCTTTTTGACGGACGGGATCCGCGGGAGCGGATCCTGATATTCCGTGCAGAATAAGACACAGAGATAAGAGATAAAGCGAGGACAGGCAGAATGGCATTTGAAAGAGCAAAACAGCATCTGGAAGCACAAGGATTGGGAGACCGGATCATTGTCCCGGAGCACAGCAGCGCCACCGTTGCGGAAGCGGCGGAAGCACTCGGCTGCGAACCGGGAATGATCGCCAAAACACTCTCTTTCCTGCAGGGGGAGCAGCCGGTCCTGATCCTGGTGGAAGGGATGGCGCGGATCGACAATAAGAAATACCGCCATTGCTTCGGCTGCAAGGCGAAAATGATTCCGGCCGACCAGGTGGAAGTGCTTGTGGGGCATGAGATCGGCGGAGTCTGTCCGTTTGGCATCCTGTCCGGCGTGATCGTCTATCTGGACGAAAGCCTGAAGAAACATGAGACTGTGTATCCGGCCGCCGGGTCGGATCACAGTGCGGTGCGGCTGTCGATTGCGGAACTGGAGAGAAGCAGCGGTGCTGCCGGCTGGGTCGACGTGTGCAGGAGTGAGGAAACAGTGTGAAGACTGTTTTATAATGAAAGGCTGCTGAATACAGATCAGGAGGAAACCCTATGCGATTATTTGTCGCCATAGCATTGTCAGAAGAAATGAAAGCATCCGCGACAGGGACTATGCATGCCCTGAAAAAGGCGGGCGTTAAGGGGAGTTATTCACCGACCGCAAATCTGCATCTGACGCTTGCTTTTATCGGGGAAGTGGAGAATGCTGCCCCTGTGAAGGAGGCTTTGCAGACTGTATCCTATAAACCGTTCAGGCTGTCTTTTTCGGAAATGGGAACGTTCGGAGATATCCTCTGGATCGGCGTGAAAGGCAATCAGGGCCTGAACGGTCTGGCGAAAAGCATCCGTAAAGCGCTGGATGCATCCGGCATCGGATATGATAAAAAAGCATTCAGTCCGCATATTACGCTGATCCGCAAAATGAACGGACCGTGGAAGAGCGTACCGGCGCCAAAGGGAGAGATGCTCGTAAAACGGGTCTCGCTGATGAAATCCGAAGTAAAAGGAGGCAAGCGGGTCTATACAGAAATATGTGCTTTCTGAAGTGCATAGTATAAAAGGAGCCTGGACATGAGCGGAAGCGCAAAAGAAGCATTGACCATGATCGATATGCAGAACGGTCTTTTAATATGAGAAACAGCCATGAACAATAAGAAGACAGCCGGGTATGTTTCGATCTGCGGAATTACGATCGCATTGAATATCGTTTTCATCATGATGCTTGCCGCGACGCCGGTCAGCGCATACAGCTGTACGCTGGCCGTCATTGTCATGACGCCGGCAATCGCAAAATTCGGATGGAAAAAGGCGTTTCCGGTTTACATCGGCACTGCACTGCTGGGCGCTTTATTTATGGAACCGGAACTTGCCATGCTCTATTTCTGCACCGGTTTTCAGCCTTTCGGCGCGGATACGGATGATTATGGCGGAAAACAGAAACGGCTGAAGATGCTGTTTCACTGTGTGGTCATGGGTACGATCTCCTCAGTTCTGCTTTTCGGTCTCGGAAAGATATTCGGCATAGCGGAACTGTTTGAAGATGACTTTGTCCTCCTTCTTTATCCGGCAATGATCCTGCTTGCTTTTTTCCAGGGCGTGATCTACCGGAGTACCAAAGGACTGCTGTATAAGAAGCTGCTGAAGCCGATATTGGATGAGATCATGAGATAGACTGACAGCAGAACAGGAGAGGTTGACGGATGAAAATAAGCGGGCTGGAAAAGGAACTGCAGAGAGTATACGGAACGGTTGAAGGAAGCAGGGTGCTGCGGACAGTCATGCCCGGTATTCTGGCGGACTTCCTGAAAATGTATAAAAAGGCGGCAGCCGGCAGTACTGTGCGGGAAGAATACCGTCTCGAAGACGGAAAGGGAACCATCGTACTGACTGCTGAAAAGACCGGCAGCGAGCCAGTTGTTGACGCAGCGTTTATCCAGGGAAGATAAGGGCTCCGCAGAAGAGAAAAGAGACATACCATGGAAACAAAACGGGATTTTACGATCAGCCTGGCGCTTGTTGATCTGCTGCCGGTGCTGTTCTTCGGCGCTGCGATGGCCGTGCTCGGTCTCAGGCTGGGCAGTTTTCTGTTCACGGCAGGGGCAGTTATCTGTGTTCTTGCAGGCCTCGGGAAAGTAATCTGGAAAATTATGATCGCAGCGTGGGGAAAAGATATCCGATTGCTGGGAGCACAGCTTCGTTTTGTCATGCCGGCCGGATTTCTGCTTATGATCGCAGGTGCGTTTACCGCTGACCGGCAGGCAGCAGCGGAACTGCTGCAGGAAGCAGTCAGAATGCCGTCCGTTTTGTTCTTCGTACTGGCTGTATGCGGGATCGCGGGAATGATCCTTTGCGCAAAGAAGTTCGACAGATACGATGTCAGAGGGAACTGGATCGAGCAGGTGCTCAACAGCGCGGCACAGGGATGTGTGCTGGCTGGCGTCCTGCTTCTCTAAACGGAACAACAGGAATTGACAGGAAAAATTATTAATGAAGAAACAAGGGGGATACAGTTATGGCAAGCGGAAGAATGGAATTTCACGCCCAGTCGATCATGCAGCACACGAATTTTACATTCGTACTGCCGAATGATGTTCATGTACCGGACATAAAGGATCTGAGACACTATGACCGTCCGACGAAATCGCTGATCCTGCTGCACGGGCTGACAGGCACCGATACGGACTGGCTTTACGGCGGTGTGGCGCAGGATATGGCTGTCCAGTATAATCTGGCGGTCTTCATGCCGACGACCGGCAACAGTTTTTATCTGGACCGTGGCTATCCCGGAGGCAATTACTGCGAATTCATCGGGAAGGAACTGCCCGATTATATCCGGAAGGTCTTCGGATTCTGTGAGAGCAGGGAGAACACAATGATCGCCGGTCTCTCCATGGGCGGATTCGGTGCGCTGCATGTATCATTATCTTATCCGGATACTTTCTCCGGGTGCATTGCGCTTTCCTCGGCGCTGATCTGTAAAGAACTGGCAGAAAAAGGGAGGCGAAAAGACGATCCGATCCCGCCCGCAATGACCAGGGATATTTTCGGTGACACGATGAATATTTTAAAATCCGACAGGAATCCCGAATACCAATATCAGATGCTCAAAGAGCAGGGGAAGCCGATTCCGGAGATTTACATGGCGATCGGAACGGAAGACAGTCTGTACGAAGGGAATGTGGATTTCAGTAAGTTCCTGAAAGAGCAGAAAGCGGATTTCCTGTTCGAAGACGGTCCCGGAAAGCATGACTGGAAATTCTGGAACGAATATATCGACCGGGGACTCGGGTGGCTGCTCCGGTAAACGCCGGATAAAAGGTACTTTGGCGCAGCGCAGCTTCCGGAGGGGAGATATATGATGACGATCATTATGAAAGATGAGAGGCAGTTATGGCAGTAGACACACCGAAATCACTCAGGAATCAGGTCATCTATTCCGTGTTCGTAAGGAATTACAGCAAAGAAGGAACGTTCGAAAAAGTACGGGAGGATCTCGTACGGATCCGCGCCCTCGGCGCAGATATCGTCTGGCTCATGCCGATCCATCCGATCGGCGTGAAAAACAGAAAAGGCACCCTGGGCTCTCCGTATGCGATCTCGGATTACCGCGCGGTAAATCCGGAATACGGTACGGAAGAGGATCTGAAAGCCCTGGCGGAAGACGCACATGCACTGGGCATGAAAGTCATCATCGATGTGGTGTACAACCATACTTCTCCGGATTCCGTGCTCAGCAGGGAACACCCTGAATGGTTTTATCATAAAGAAGACGGCTCGTGCGGCAACAAAGTCGGAGACTGGTGGGACGTGATCGATCTTGATTATTCGGACCGGGGGCTTTGGGAGTACCAGATCGAAACGCTGAAGAAGTGGGCCGGCATCGTGGACGGATTCCGGTGTGATGTGGCGTCTATCGTTCCCATTGGTTTTTGGGAAGAAGCGAGGAGAGCGGTGGAAACAGTTCATCCGGGAACGATCTGGCTGGCGGAATCGGTAGAGGCGGAATTTGTTAAATATCTGCGCTCCCGGCGCATTCCCTCATGGTCTGACGCAGAACTGTATTCCGCGTTTGATCTTGAGTATGAATATGACATTTATGGGGAATACTATGGATTCCTGAAGGGTGAAAAGCCGCTGGCGGAATACTGCGCGGCGGTGAACCGGCAGGAGTTCATTTATCCCGATAATTACGGGAAGGCCAGATATCTTGAGAATCATGACCGTCCAAGGATCCGCTCGCTTGTTAAAGATCCGCGGATCCTGAAGAACTGGCTGGCACTGCAGTTCTTTCATAAAGGGACCGTTCTTCTGTACGCGGGGCAGGAGGCCGGATGCACCCATCAGCCGTCGCTCTTTGACAGGGATACGGTCGACTGGGAAGCGGATGACGGAATCGATCTTTCTGCTTACATCCGCAGGCTGTCGGAGATCAAACATCTGCCGGTCTTTACGGACAGTACCTATCAGATGACAGCGGTCTCGGAAACCGTCGCAGCTGCTGTCCATACGGAAAATGAATGGCTGCCGGATGAAAAAGAATCGCGGCAGGGACAGGCAGCAGCCGGGTTCTTCTGCCTGAAGGAGAGCGCGGATACTGTGCAGTCCGCGGAATACACGATCGATCTTTCGCGGATCAGGAGCGGGGACGGAAGAACGCTTGCGGATATCTTCCCGGACGGTGAGTATAAGGATCTGATCGGCGGAGAAACTATATCAGTCAGAGACGGGAAGCTTGTTTTTCGCGGTGATGCAGTCATTATTGTAAGGTAGTTTCCGGAAACAGAAATCCTTATGGTGCAGCGCAGGGGCTTTTCAGGCAGGAGCATCCGGGTTCAGATGTGCTGTAAATGCCTTTACTGCATTGGAAATATATCTTTTCCCGGAAAGGACGATATCAAATTGGCGGACGGCATAAGAAGAATCCAGCCTGAAAAAACGCATAGGGCCGTCCGGTCTGTTTACCAGCCTGTCAGGCACGAACGCAGCGCCCATACCGGCTTCGCAAAGATGGAAGCAGGTGGTAAGCTGGCCGGCCATAATACGG
>CAMOZZ010000142.1 GCA_946631165.1 uncultured Lachnospiraceae bacterium
GCTATGGCCCGTTCAGATGGTGCTGCCTGTCCGGCAAGCCCGAAGATCTGGATGCGACAGACAAGGCTGCCATGGACTGCATCGATCCCAACAGACGTTATCAGGATCGTGACAACTGGGTCTGGGTCCGTGACGCGAAGAAGAACAAGATGGTCGTCGGTACACAGTGCCGTATCCTCTATCAGGATGCGCTCGGCCGCATGAAGATCGCTCTGAAGTTCAACGACATGGTACGTAAGGGAGAGATCGGACCGGTCATGCTGGGACGTGACCACCATGATACCGGCGGTACGGATTCTCCTTTCCGTGAGACCTCCAATATCAAGGACGGCTCCAATATCATGGCCGAGATGGCCACCCAGTGCTTCGCCGGCAACTGCGCACGCGGCATGAGCCTGGTAGCGCTGCACAACGGCGGCGGCGTCGGCATCGGCAAATCCATCAACGGCGGCTTCGGCATGGTCCTTGACGGAAGCGAAAGAGTCGACGAGATCCTGAGAAACGCCATGCCTTGGGATACCATGGTCGGTGTTTCCAGAAGAAGCTGGGCAAGAAACGAGAACGCCATGTCTACAGTCGTCGAATACAACGAACTCTATAAGGGAACCGATCATATCACCGTGCCCGTCGTAGCAGACCGTGAGATGGTGAAGAAGGTTCTCGGCGAATAATCATCTGATCATTGCCTTCCCCCGCTGCTGCAGCGGGGGATATGCCCGTCAGGGCGGAAGGGGTTTTATGAAACATCTTATCAAAAACATCGGACAGCTTGCGACGCCGCTCGGCACCTCTGCCCATTGCGGTCCCGAACAGGCTGAGATCAAATATTATAAGGATGCATGGATCGCTGTTGCCGATGACGGCACGATCGCTGCAGTCGGCGAAGGCGAAATCCCTGCGGAATATGCACAGGCGGATACCGTTACCGATGCCTGCGGCAAGCTTGTCACGCCCGGCCTTGTGGATGCACACACCCACCTGGTCTTCGGCGGATGGCGTGAGCATGAGCTTGCGCTGAAGCTGAAAGGCGTTGCTTATCTGGATATCCTTGCACAGGGCGGCGGAATCCTTTCCACAGTCAGAAATACCCGCAAGGCAACGGAAGAGGAGCTTGCCGATAAGGCAGCGGAAGCGCTTGCCATGATGCTGGAGATGGGTACTACCACATGCGAAGCCAAGAGCGGCTACGGCCTTACGGTCGAAGATGAGCTGAAACAGCTTCGCGCAGTCAAACGTTTAAACGGCACGCAGCCCGTGGAGCTTGTTCCGACATTCCTCGGCGCGCATGCAGTTCCGGAGGAATACAAGGAAGACCGCGATGAATACATCCGTATTGTTTGTGAAGAAATGATCCCGAAAGTGGCAGAGGAAGGCCTGGCGGAGTTCTGTGATGTATTCTGTGAGACCGGGGTATTTACCGCTGAGGAATCGCGCAGGATCCTTGAAGCCGGAAAGCAATACGGGCTGCTGCCTAAAATCCATGCGGATGAGATCAATCCCATCGGCGGCACAGAGCTGACAGCCGAACTCGGCGCAGTCTCCGCAGAGCATCTGATCGTAGCGACCGATGAAGGCATCGCAGCCATGAAAGCCGGCGGCACCGTCGCCTGCTGCCTGCCTGCCACATCGTTCTATCTCAATGCGAGTTTTGCCAGAGCAAGGGATATGGTAAGCGCCGGCGTCCCTGTAGCGATCGCTACAGATTTCAATCCCGGTTCCTGCCCGAACCTTTCCCTGCAGTTCGCGATGAACCTTGGCTGCTACAAATACAGACTGACACCGGAAGAAGTGCTGACTGCCGTTACACTGAATGCTGCCGCAGCGATCAAACGCGCGGAAAGCATCGGCAGCATCGAGCCAGGAAAGAAAGCCGACCTGGTCATCTGGAAGGCGGACAATCTCGATTTCATTCTGTACAGATTCGGAAATAATCTGGCAGGGACGGTCATCAAAGAAGGAAATACAGTTGTAAAACGTTAACTGCCAACTGCTGTTTTACCGGACGCCGGTCTCAGGCTTGCCTGCCTGAAAGACAGGGTCCTCAGATTGCTTCGTTCGCGGACAAAATATATGCACTCCTTCGGTCAAACAAAAAGCGCGTTTGCCCTCAGTCGACAATTTTGCCGTGAACTGTCGCTCTTCACACACAGTCTTCCAGGCAGGCAAGCCTGAGACCGGCTGTCTGGTGCTGATCCAGACAGATGTATAAAAAATTTATTCAGGAGAAAAAACATGAACAAAATCATCGAATGCGTACCGAATTTCAGCGAAGGAAGAGACCTCGACAAAGTCGAAAAGATCGTTGACAGCTTCAGGGGAAAAGAAGGCGTAAAGCTTCTTGACTACTCCTCTGACAAAGATCACAACAGAAGTGTTGTTACCGTCATCGGCGAGCCTGCGCCTCTTCGCGACGCCATGGTAGAAGCCATCGGCAAGGCTGTCGAGCTGATCGACATGACCAAGCATGAAGGCCAGCACCCCAGAATGGGCTGCGTGGACGTTGTCCCCTTCATCCCCGTAAAGAACGCGACCGTAGAAGAAGCTGACGCGCTTGCCAAGGAAGTCGCAAAGATCGCTTCCGAGAAATTCGGACAGCCTTTCTTCTTGTATGAGAGATCCGCTACGGCGCCTCATCGTGAGAACCTTGCCAAGGTCCGCAAAGGCCAGTTCGAGGGAATGGCCGAGAAGATGAAAGATCCCATGTGGAAACCGGATTTCGGTCCCGACACGATCCATCCTACCGGCGGCGTAACAGCCATCGGCGCCCGTATGCCGCTCGTAGCTTACAATATCAACCTGGATACCTCCAATCTTGAGATCGCCAAGAAGATTGCTGACAGAGTACGTCATATCCGCGGCGGATTCGCTTACTGCAAGGCGATGGGCGTTATGCTTGAGGACAGAAATATCGCGCAGGTCTCCATGAACCTTACCGATTATACCCATACCGCGATCTACACTGTATTTGAGACAGTCAAGATGGAAGCAAAGCGCTGGGGCGTAAACGTAGTAGGAAGCGAAGTGATCGGCCTTGTTCCCATGCAGGCGCTGGTAGACTGCGCAGAGTATTATCTCGGCATCGAAGACTTCAGCATCAACCAGGTGCTTGAGACCAGACTGTACGACTGATTAAAGAAATCGTGAAGGTGTCGCGTTAGCGATGGAAGGAATAGCCCTCTCCTTCAGGAGAGGGCGGCACATTAGTGCCGGGAGAGGTTATATGGGCAAATTAATCGATATGACAGTTACGGATTTCACCCAGCTTACATCCTCGGACGCTCCCGCCCCCGGCGGCGGAAGCATCTCCGCACTGGCCGGCTCTCTGGCTGCCTCTCTGGAGGAGATGGTCGCAAGACTGACCATCGGCCGTGAGAAATATGCTGCCTCTGAAGAGGATATGATCAAAGTCCGTGACGAAGCGATGGTCATCAAGGAAGAGCTTCTGGCTGCTGTGGATAAGGATACCGAATCTTTTAATCAGTATATGGATGCGCTGAAGCTTCCCAAGAATACGGAGGAAGAGAAGGCTGCCAGACGCGCTGCCATGCAGGAAGGCCTGAAAGCAGCTGCGCTTGTTCCCGTAGCAGCTGCGGAAGCGGCTGTAAAGATCATCCCGCTCGCAAAGATCGCCGTGGAAAAAGGCAATGCCAATGCAGTCACGGATGCGCTTGTCGGATGCATGATGGCAAGAACAGCTGTACTCGGAACAGCGCTTAACTGCCGCATTAACCTTGCATCCATCAAGGATGAGGCGTTTACCGCAGAGCTTGCAAAGAAGGTCGACGGACTGATCGCACAGGCAATTGCAGGCGAAAAGGAAGTATTCGCAGCAACAGAGCTGACTTCCGATTTCTGAAAAACATTGCATAAAAGGAAATCCGCAGGATTGCTCCTGCGGGTTTTTTCATATCTTTATTTCAGAGGAAAGTTCGGAATAACTTACTGAGATCCTTTCGGCATTGTCTCTGTAGTATTCCCATGGCTCCGGCAGGAGATCGGAATAATCTTCCGGCGACGTTCTTTTCAGCTAGGCGGATGTTCTGTAGAAAAAAAGCGCATCCCTCGGCGAACCGAGAACAGCATAAGTCTGTTTTGCCATCGCAAGGGCACTTGTGCTTTGTCTGATCCGTCCGGCCCTGTGCTCCAGGTAACATTCACAGATATAACTGGGACTGGCCAAAAAATTCAAAAAACCATCCCAGAAGATCCGGATGATGGTGGAAGGTACAAGATGTACTGCAAGCTACGCGGAGGATCCGGTGAAAACGGAGGAGATCGAGATCGAGAAGGAGGAAATGATCCAGAAGACGGAGTTCTCCGATGAAAATATCTTTGACGCCGCAAAACGGGCAGCCCAGCGTATGGTCCGCCGGCAGATCGGCAAGATCGCTTACTGTACCCTGGATTCCATGCGATCCATTTATCGTCCGTATTATGTCGCGTTCTACGGGAAATACGAGATGGGCGCCAGGATCCGGTATCTTCCGATTGAAGCGGACGGCAACCGTGTACAGAAATCACTGTAAACAAGGATCAAAGAGTGCATACAGACAGGAAAGATGATCTTGTCTGAAAGTGCTCTTTTTTCTTTTTTTTATCAGCTTATTCTGCCTTTTTTAGACTTTTTAATGACGCTGCGGAAGTATGATAAATCTATAAAAAGATCATGGAGCAGTCTTATGAAAATAATACGACGCGAACAACTAACAGAGAAGGAATGGTCCGGCGGGACGACAACGGAACTGGCGATCTGTCCGGAAGGTGCTGTGTATGCAGACAGGGATTTTATCTGGCGGCTTTCCAGCGCGGTGGTAAGAGATGAGAAGAGCACATTTACGGCACTTCCCGATTATATGCGCCTGATCACGACAAGAAAAGGGAACCTGCGGATGAAACATGACGCGGGGGAGTGGTATGAGCTTGCGCCCGGACAGGCAGCTTTGTTTGACGGCGCGAGCGAAACAGTCAGTGAAGGCGTGGTCACGGATTTCAACCTGATGCTCCGGAAAGGAAAGGCGGAAGGAGCGATCGAAGCGGCGAAGCTGGCTGCGTCAGACGGTGCTGTGAAGATCAAAGATCTGGCAGGGATCTGGAGACAGCCGGAAGAGAAGGAGACTGTCGGGATCTTCGTGTCGGATCCGGGGACGGTCTGCTTTGAGGATCCGTCAGAGGCGCTTCATGAAGGTGAGCTGGTATTATTTGATGCAGCGGATTCAGTCAGTGAACTGAAGGTCAAAGCCGGCAGCGATATGATGATCATCTGTATTTATATTAAACTGTTATTCTGAAGAAGTGTCGCTTTGTCTGCCGCTTTCTTAAGCAAATTCGAGTGACGCCCCGGAGCACGGACAGTGCCGGAAACAGGGGGCGCTCCGCATGCTTCGATTCGGGACAAAGCCATTTGCACTCCTTCGGTCAAACAAAAGGACGTGTTTGCCCTCCGTCGGCAGTTTGT
>CAMOZZ010000143.1 GCA_946631165.1 uncultured Lachnospiraceae bacterium
ATGACCGGCGCAAGTCCGCAGGCACCTACGCAGCGGCATGCTTCCAGGGAGAATTTCTTGTCAGCAGTGCACTCTCCGCCCTGGATGCCAAGCTCTTCCTGCAGTTTTGCATAGACTTCTCCGGAGCCCTTGACATAGCAGGCGGTTCCGAGACATACGGAAACTTTGTACTTTCCCTTGGGATTCAGTGTGAACTGGGAGTAGAATGTTGCCACGCCATATACCTCTTCAAAAGGTATATTCAGACCGAGCGCGATCATGCGCTGAACTTCCTCCGGCAGATAGCCGTAGATATCCTGTGCTTCCTGCAGGATCGGCATCAGCGCACCCTTTTCATCCTTGAGGCGCTCAATGACCTCCATAAGTGCTTTCTCCTGTTCGGGAGTGCCCTGGAAGGGAACATTGGTTTTCGAGTTTGCCATAATGACGTCCTCTCTTCCTTTGAATTATTTTACATTGTTAATTAAATAACGTACAAAAGCGCAGACTATACCCTTTTATGACTTTTTTATTATAGATGTAAACCTGCCTGTTAGCAAGACTGTTAGTATACACTTTTTCGGTTTTTATCCATCATTATTTAACATTAATACCATCAATAAAAAAAATGTCAGTTTGTACAAGCTAACCGTCCGGGATTGTCTTTCCTGTTCTTCCTTATTTCTATTGCAATTATTTCCTGCAATTTGTATAATAATTAACACTATCATACTCGCAAAGGAGGAAAGCCGGTATTACCGGCCGATCACTATGACAGTAAGAGACATTATTGATTATCTGGATGCCGAACTGCTCTTCGGCGATGACGAACTGCTTGACCAGGAAGTACAGCATGCCTGCGGAAGCGATATGATGAGCGATGTGCTTGCCTTCGTAAAGGATCAGGCAGTGCTTCTTACAGGGCTCATCAACACGCAGGCTGTAAGGACCGCGGAGATGATGGATATGAAATGTATTGTCCTGGTCCGCGGAAAGGATCCTCTTGAAAATGTAATCGAACTGGCCAGAGAAAGGGATATCTGCGTGCTGAAGACCGAGCATACGATGTTCTGCGCCTGCGGGATCCTGTATAAGCACGGCCTTCGCGGAGGACACAGCGTATGACCCTGCATTACATTGTTCCCGGAGACGATTTTACCCGCGCAGGCGAAGCATCGGGGGATCTGAAGCGCAAGATGAAGAAACTCGGATTCCCGAGCGATGTCATCCGCAAAGTCTCCATTGCTTTATATGAAGGCGAGATCAATATGGTGATCCACGCATACGGCGGAGAGATCACGGCAGAGATCTCCTCTTCCGAGATCGATCTCACCCTCGCTGATACCGGTCCCGGTATTCCGGATATTGAAAAAGCCATGCAGGACGGCTACTCCACTGCCACCGAGCAGGTCAGGAACCTCGGTTTCGGCGCCGGCATGGGCCTTCCCAACATGAAGAAATATACGGATGAATTTCAGATCGAAAGCGAAGTGGGCGTCGGTACCACCGTAAGAATGAAAGTCTATAATCATTCCTGAATACTGCAGCGCTGTGCTGCCTGATTATCGAAATGAGGTGTCATTTTGTCTGAATTTTTCCACAGCGTGACACTTGACAGAGACAAGTGTCTCGGCTGCACCAACTGCATAAAAAGATGTCCGACCAGTGCGATCAGAGTACAGGAAGGGAAAGCCAAGATCCTCTCAGAGCGGTGCATTGACTGCGGGGAATGCATCCGGGTCTGTCCGCATCATGCAAAAATAGCCGTCTGTGAAACGCTTGATATCCTTGAACGATATGAATATACTGTTGCGCTGCCGGCACCTTCCCTGTATGCGCAGTTCAACAATCTGGAAGGTCCCGGCACGGTCGTGGAGGGGCTGAAGCTCCTCGGCTTTGACGATGTATTCGAAGTCGCCCAGGCTGCAGAGCTTATTTCCGATGCTACCAGGAAGCTGATCAACTCCGGAAAAGCACCCATGCCGATGATCAGCTGCGCCTGTCCCACCATTTCGCGGCTCATCAGGATCCGGTTCCCGGATCTGATCGAATACATGTCGCCGCTGCTGACCCCGGCGGAGCTTGCCGGCAAGCTGGCCAGGGAAAAGGCCTGCAAAGAGACCGGTCTTCCGCCCGAAAAAATCGGCGTCATTTTCATTACGCCCTGTCCTGCCAAGGCAGCCAGCATCAATATGCCGATCGGGCTTGACAAAAGTAATATCGATGCTTCCATTCCGATCAAGGAAGTGTACCCCCGTCTGGTCGGCCTGATGCACCGGGCTGAAGATACCTGTGACATATCCGACAGCGGACGCGCAGGCGTAAGGTGGGGCTCTTCCGGCGGCGAAGCGCATGCGCTTCTGTCAGACCTGTATCTGGCGGCGGACGGGATCGAGAACTGCATCAAGGTACTGAATGATCTTGAAGACGAGAAACTGAATTATATCAAATTTGTGGAGCTGAACGCCTGTCCCGGCGGATGCGTCGGCGGCGTCCTGCAGGTCGAGAATCCTTTCCTTGCCAAGACCAAGATCAAATCCCTGATCAGATACATGCCGCCTTACCGGAACGTGCTGCATACCCAGGAGATCCCGGACGATTTCCGCTGGACTTACAAGCTCGAATATCTTCCGGTCATGCAACTGGATACCGATATGGAAAAGGCCTTCCAGAAGATGGATGAGATCGAGCGTCTTATCAAGAAATTCCCGGGACTGGACTGCGGTTCCTGCGGATCGCCTTCCTGCCGGTCGCTCGCGGAAGATATCGTAAGAGGCTATTCCACGGAAGAAGCCTGCGTATTCGTTCTCCGGGACGAAGTGCATCAGATTGCAGATTCGCTCTCCCGTATCTCCGGTATACAGCTGGGACGCAAAAAAGCGGCTGAAGCTGAAGATAAAGAAGACTGATCCCTGATCAGAACAGAGGATAATATCATGAACGTAAATGAGATTGCCGAAAAATGCGGTTTTAAAATTGCTGCCGGAGACGATGCGCTTACCCGTACGGTAGAAGGGATCTACTGCTGTGATCTCCTCAGTTTTGCAATGGGCCGGGCGCCCGAGGATTTTGCGTGGATCACCGTCATGGGGAACATGAATTCCGTGGCGGTTGCCTCCCTGACCGACGTCGCATGCATCGTACTCTGTGACAGGGTGCAGCCGGACGAAGATATGCTGAAGAAAGCTGTACAGCAGGACATCGCTGTGCTGCTCTCTGACAAGCCCGCCTTTGATACGGGCCTGCTGATTCACGAAGCAATAAGCTGATCCTGCAGGAGGATGCCCCGATGACCTACGATCTTCACATACACTCATGCCTGTCTCCCTGCGGTGACAATGACATGACAGTGAATAATATCGTAAATATGGCAGCGCTGAAGGAGCTGGATGTGATCGCGCTGACGGATCACAATTCGTCGAAGAACTGTCCGGCTTTTATGAAGGTCGCCGAAGAAGCCGGCATAAAAGCGATCCCCGGCATGGAGATCAATACGGCGGAAGAGATCCACGCCGTCTGTCTTTTCCCGACACTGGACGCGGCGATGGATTTTGATTCCTATGTTTTTTCCATGCTGCCGCCGGTAAAGAACAAGCCGGAGATATTCGGGGACCAGATCCTGGTGGATGAGAACGATGAGCCGATCGGCACCATCGATACCCTGATCATCACGGCGAGCGGGGTCTCGCTGTCCGAACTGCCGGATCTGATGAAACAGTACGGCGGGATCTTCTTTCCGGCTCATGTGGACAGAAGTGCGAACAGCCTGCTGGCGATCATGGGCGGCGTGCCGGAAGATGTGGACTTTCCGTTCTACGAACTGTATCACGTCGGCCTGTACGACGAGATCATGGAAAAGCATCCGCTGCTGAAATATAAGCCATGGCTGCATAATTCGGACGCGCACTATCTGTGGGATATCGCGGAGCCGGACAGGCAGCTGGATAAGCGGATCGAGGAATTCCTGCGGATGAAAAAAATACTGTAAGATGAAACGGGAACAGGTCCTTCTTCACTAAAATCTCTGGCTTTTAGTGAAGAAGGACCTGTTCCCGTTTCATATTTATCTTCCGGTTCTACCCGATCATCTCCAGCACATCCGGAAACGGTTCGAGACTTCTTTTCAGGATCCCGTGCATATGCGCGATCGCGATCCCGTAATTGACCATCGGCACGCCGGCTGCTTTCGCCGCCTTCATCCGGCTCTTCATTTCCTGCTCATTAAGCATACAGCCGCCGCAGTGCACGATCAGCCTGTATTCTTTCAGATCATCCGGGAAGCCATGCCCGGAGGTAAATCCGAATTCCGGCTTTACCCCGGCGAACCCTTCGATCCAGCCCGGCATCTTTACTGTTCCGATATCATTGCACTGCCTGTGATGTGTGCAGCCTTCGGAAATCAGCACTTTATCCCCGTCCGCGAGTTTTGAAAGTTCCGCCGCGCCTGCCACAAGCGTTTTCAGAGACCCCTTATAGCGGGCGAAAAGAATGGAAAACGACGTCAGTGTGATCTCTTCCGGCACCAGTTTTGAGACTTTGCCGAACGCCTGGGAATCGGTGATCACCAGGGCCGGTTTTTTCTGCAGGCTTTTCAATACCTGCGGGATCTCTTCCGGCTGGCACGCAATAAAACTCATGTGCGCGTCAAGCAGTTCCCTCATCACCTGCTGCTGCGGGAGGATGAGCCTGCCCTTCGGCGCGGACTCATCGATCGGGATCACCAGGAGCGTCATATCATCCGGCGAGAGAAGATCTGTTACGATCACATGTTTCTTCTCTTCCCATTTTTTCGAAAATTCTCCCAGTTTTTCCTTCAGCGCATTGATATTTTTGCCCGTCAGGGCACTGACGCAGATGCCGTGCTCTGCGTCCGGTGTGAAGCTGTCCGTCTGACCGGCTTCTGTTATTTGTCTGCCTTCCGGATCGTCCTTGTTATACGCTATGATATAACTGATGTTTTTCTCGTTGAAAAGACTGATCAGCTCCTTTTCAGACGGCTGCAGTTCTCTTCCTGCTTCCGTCACGAGCACCGCGATATCCGTCTGCTCCAGCACTTTTCTGGCGCGATCCGCTCTCATTTCACCGAGTTTTCCGGTATCGTCGATCCCGGCAGTGTCGATGATCACGACCGGACCGAGCGGCAGAAGCTCCATGGTCTTATGGACCGGGTCGGTCGTCGTTCCCGGAATATCCGAGACGAGCGAGAGCTGCTGTGCGGTGACTGCGTTGATCAGGCTTGATTTTCCGACGTTCATAAGGCCGAAAAAGCCGATATGAAGACGTTCGGAAGCTGGTGTGTTGTTAAGGCTCATAGTACCTCTCCCGCCGCTGACGCGGCACCCTCCCCTAAAGGGGAAGGCAGTCTCTCCCGCCGCTAACGCGGCACCCTCCCCTAACCTCTTCCGGCGCTGCACGCGCCACCTTCCCCTGAA
>CAMOZZ010000144.1 GCA_946631165.1 uncultured Lachnospiraceae bacterium
AATTACCGTTGAAATTCCATTGAAATCCTCTCCGATCAATCTCTTGCAAATTCCTGCAAAATCCGCTGTTTTTCAGCGTTTTGCAAGGTCTGATAAATATCTTGACTTTATGCTTGACAAGCCTTTGTTTTTCTAGTATACTATCACGTGCCTGTGAAAAAGAAAGCACACAGGTCACAATCAAATACATGGCCCGTTGGTCAAGAGGTTAAGACATCGCCCTTTCACGGCGGTAACGTGGGTTCAATTCCCGCACGGGTCACTCTCAGGTGCCATAGCCAAGCGGTAAGGCAAAGGTCTGCAACACCTCTATCCCCGGTTCGATTCCGGGTGTCGCCTCTAAAAAAACTGAAGCATCCTGCTTCAGTTTTTTTCTTTTCCTTTATTGGTCCAGGGATATGGACAGCCCGTTCTTCCTGAATTGGCGCGGCGTAACATGCATTTGTTCCTTGAACACCCTTCCGAAATAGCTGATATCCGAAAATCCGGTCTTTTCACTGATGATCTGTATGGAATCGTCTGTCTCAAGCAGTCTTCTCGCCGCCATTCTGACCCGGTAATGCTGGAGAAATCTGGCAGGCGTGATGCCGATCGTATTCTGAAAACAGCGGAAGCATTCCCGCTCGCTCACCATGGCTGAAGCGGCGATATCCGAGAGTTTGATCGGGTTCTGGTAGTTCTTCTGTATGAAGGAAATCATTGTCTGCATGCGGTCTTCCATGATGTCGTTTACCACATGATCCTGTTTGCGCCTTGAGAGAACCGTCTCAAAGATCATCAGAAACATGACATCGATCTGATGTTTGATCTTGAATTCACGCCCGAAACCGCTGCCTTCGTATTCATAACGGATATTGAGAAGCGAGTCGGTTATTCCCATAGCAGCGGCATTCCCAGCAGAGAGATAGAGAATATCCTGATCGCGGCGTTCCACAACAGGGGCGACATACTCCAGGTCGAAAGAATTGCCTGCCTTTCCGCTGATAAACTCAGGCAGGAACTGATAGATGTTGATAACGGCATCGGGATCACTTTCATCAACCGGCGCAATGCTGTGGAAAACGGAGGAGTTGACAAAGCAGAGATCTCCGGGCCCGAGATTTATGGTATTCCGGCTGCTTTTTATGATCAGGCTGCCCTCCGCAGCTTCAATGATCTTGAAATCCCTGTGCCAGTGCCAGGGCGTCTTGTCTTCTATAAAGGTACGGAAATCCAGTGTGTGAAAGACAAAGGGAAAGGAAGGATACTTGCTTTTGGTATCTCTGCCTTCGGAAGTCGGGAACAGGTAGCGTTCCAACTCCTGATTGTCTGTCAGCCTTATTGCGATGATATGCATTATGCACCTCTCCAATAATCCATTTTCAGCTTCAATCTGCTTGAATTTTAGCACGATATCCGCAATAATAAAAGGCGCGGAAACGACTAATTCATCGGGAAGGTTTGGATCAATGGTATTTTTGCTGTTTGCCATCATCAGCAGCGCGGCGATGTCACTTGCATTAAAATTTTTCAGGGATCAGAAAGGGAACCGCTTCGGCATTCTGTTCGGCAATTACATTATGTGCGTTGTGATCTCTTTTCTTACGCTTCCGGATAAAGGGCTTTTTATTTCGGGAGAACGGTTTACCGTCGTGTTCGGTATTGCGACGGGATTTGCTTTTATGATGGGGCTGTATATGATGCAGACATGTGCGGCGGTAAACGGAGCGATCCTTACGGCAACGTTTGCAAAACTCGGTCTGCTTGTCCCGCTGACGATCAGTATTGTTTTCTTCGGAGAACGCCCCGGCATCCTGCAGTATACCGGCATCCTTCTCGTGATCGGCTCCTTTTTCCTGATCCAGCCGGCCAAGGAAAAGAGTGCCGGTGCGAAGCCGCTGATCCTGCTCCTTACGCTTCTGGCGGTCGGCTGCAGCGATTCCGGCGCACGGATCTTTGAACATTTCGGGAGCCGGAGCGATGACAGACTGTACTATTTCTTTATTTTCCTGACGGCGTGTTTCCTCTGTTTGTGTCTGATGTCTTTTGAAAAAAGGAAAACAGGGAAGCGGATGCTGCTGCCGGAATTCGCTGCCGGGCTGGTGCTCGGTGTGGCCAATTACTACTCCTCTTATCTTCTGCTCGCCGCGCTGACAGTCCTTCCGGGATATCTTGTATACACTATATTCAGCGTCGGTACGATCATCCTTGTAACGCTGATCAGTATTCCCGTGTTCGGTGAGAAGCTTTCAGTCAGACAGACGGCGGGCATGGCGGTGATCCTTACGGCCTTGGTGCTCCTGAATATCTGAGACAGAACGGACTGCGAGTATCGGCTATTCATGAAATATTAAACAATTCTGACGTATTATGGTATGGAATCTGTCATGAAAAAACAATACAATAATGAAAAAGAGCCGTTCCGCGCCGTGAAAGGAGAGGACATGTTCACAATTCTTGTATGCGATGATGATAAAGAGATCGTGGAAGCCGTAGATATTTATCTCAGCCAGGAAGGCTACCGGATCCTGAAAGCCTACGACGGAGAAGAAGCGATCCGTATTCTGAAGGAAAATGAAGTCTATCTGATCATTCTGGATATCATGATGCCGAATCTGGACGGGATGCGGGCGACCAGAAAGATCAGAGAGTTTTCGAGCGCGCCGATCATCCTGCTTTCGGCAAGATCCGAAGATGCAGACAAGATCCTTGGACTGAATGCCGGTGCCGATGATTACATCACCAAACCGTTCAGTCCGTTGGAACTGATCGCAAGGGTGAAATCACAGCTCAGAAGATATACCCAGCTCGGTTCGCTGACTGAAAATAACGACCATGTATACCGCACCGGCGATCTGGAAGTGGATGATGAAAAGAAAGAAGTCAGGATATTCGGTGATCCTGTGCGCCTTACGCCGATCGAATATAACATCCTTCTCTTCCTTATTAAAAATGTCGGGAAAGTTTTTTCGATAGAGCAGATCTACGAAAACATCTGGAACGAGCAGCCGGTAGGTGTGGACAACACCGTTGCTGTGCATATCAGGCATATCAGGGAGAAAATCGAGATCAATCCGAAAGAACCGCAGTATCTTAAGGTCGTGTGGGGCATCGGATACAAGCTTGAGAAGAAATAACGGAGAAGAAATTGGACAGACTACTGACCAGAAAAATGATCTGGGTGTGGCATGCGGTCAGCTTCTTCCTTCTGATGGGAGCCGGAGGGCTTGTGTATCATTACTCCGGCAGCCCTTATTTTCAGGAAGCAGTAAGGATGGGCAAATTTGCTTCCACGGCAGGGGCCGCTGAACTTGCCAAGATACTGCATATGCTTCAGTTTGCCGGTCTTGCGCTGTTTCTGCTTCTCGCAGGAAGCTTTGTGGGACTCGCTGCGGTCTGCAGGGAGCAGGCACCCAAAGGAATAGAATCATGGTATACGGAAACGCATATCCTCGGAGCGGCAACATCGTCCATGCTGCTCAGCCTCGGGTTCAATGAAATCAGGTACGGCTACCTTATTCACGAGGATCTGGATGTCATTGCCGGTGCCGTGCTTTTTTCATTTGCATGGTTTATATTCGTAAGGTTCCTTCTCTGCATGACCCTGAATATACTGCGCGGGACATTCTATTCACAGATGCTTGTCCGGCAGGGAATCCAGGCAGTCCTTGACGGGCTCAGGCACACGAATGATAAAACGAAAAGCGGCGTCCGCGTGGTAATACTGTTCTGGTATCAGCTTTCCAATATACTGCTTATCTCCGGCGCCGCGGCAGCCTTTCTCTTCCGTAAATATACCATTGTAATCATCCTGGTGCTGATCCTGCTGATCATTAATTTCAGATTTCTGCTATGGACAGCGAAAAGAGGCCGCCAGCATATGCAGATCCTGGAGCAGGTCAGCAGAATGGCGGAGGGATACCTCGGAACCAAAATCGATACATCCGAAATGAGTGACGATGTCAAACGCATGGCGGAAATGGTCAATACCCTCGATGACAGCCTGGATCTGGCTGTGCGGGAGCGCACCAGAAGTGAACGCATGCGTACGGAGATGATCGCCAATGTCTCCCATGATCTCAGGACGCCTCTTACATCGATCATAAATTATGTGGATCTGATCCGCAGGGAAAATGTTCCGAATCCGAGGGTCAATGAATATCTGAATGTTCTGGAAGAGAAGAGCATGCGCTTAAAAAGCATGGCGGAAGCGCTCATGGAAGCGAGCCGGGCAGTTTCAGGCAATCTGAAACTGGATATTGTGGAAATAGACATGGTGCAGATGATCCACCAGGTGTACGGGGAATTTCAGGACCAGATGGAAGAACGGCAGCTGACGCCGGTCCTTTCGCTTGTGGATCCGCCGGCGATGATCCGGGCCGACGGAAAGATTTTGTGGAGGGTGCTGGACAACCTGTTTACGAATGTCCTGAAATACGCAAAACCCGGGACACAGGTCCTGATCGAGCTTGCGGAGACCGCACACAGCCTTATTTTTACCATGAAAAATGTCTCCAGGACGAACCTTTCGCTGACAGCCGATGAACTGACGGAGAGATTCGTGCGGGGAGATGATTCGAGAAGCACGGAAGGAAGCGGTCTGGGCCTTTCGATTGCCAAGAGTATGACAGAGCATCTGGGCGGACGGCTTGACGTATTTCCGGATGAAGAACTCTTCAGAGTAAGGCTCGTTTTCCCTCTTGCCGCGCCCAATGTTCCGGGCGCCGGCCGCAGCTGATTGCGGCGGATGGATTCGCGATAAACCGAAAATTTTATAAAGTGAAGAAAAAGATGACCAAATACATATTATAAATGGTGCGATACGCTTGACTAACCGCACCATTTATTAGATAATTATAGTACCTGAGACCGCATACAGGCGGTCAAAAAAAGGAGGATGGACCAATGAAATTATGGAATAACGGTGCCTATCTTTTAAACGGTGAGACTCTGGTAGAGGATACCGGAGATGTCAATGCTCAGGTAAAGTCTCTTACCGGAGCTGAGCCGGATAAGGCAGCCGCAAAGAAGGGAACTATGGCTTATAGTATCCTGACAGCCCACAACACTTCCGGAAACGATGAAGATCTGATGATCAAGTTCGACGGAATGCTGTCTCATGATATCACTTATGTTGGTATTATCCAGACTGCCAGAGCATCAGGCATGACCGAGTTCCCGCTTGATTACGCTCTTACCTGCTGCCACAACTCTCTTTGCGCAGTAGGCGGAACCATCAATGAAGATGACCACGTTTTCGGTCTGACAGCTGCCCAGAAGTACGGCGGAATGTTCGTACCCCCTCATCAGGCAGTCATCCATCAGTATGCCCGTGAGGTCATGGCAGGCGGCGGCAAGATGCTGCTCGGTTCCGACTCTCATACCCGTTATGGTGCGCTTG
>CAMOZZ010000145.1 GCA_946631165.1 uncultured Lachnospiraceae bacterium
ATCCGAAAGCAGCCCAGTGGATCCGTGAAGGCGGCCTGTTCCTGATCTTCAGCTATGTTGTCACCTTCCTGAAATGGGGGCTTCTTACCTTCCTGCCTGCACTGTTCCACGGCATGGTCGGTGATGTTGCCTGGGCATGGCCTGGTATAAACGTCCAGGTGATGGGCGTGCCGCTGACGCTGGCCGTCATCGGCAACAGCCTGGCAGACGGCGGACTGGCCTTTACACTTGCCAATTTCACATCGATCATTATTGGCGAGTGCATCAACTTCCCGCTGCAGAGAAACGTCACCTTCCGCAGCAAGGGACCGGTGGTTCCCCAGATCCTCTGCCACTTTGCCGGTGCCCTGGGCGTATTCTTCATCATGAATCTGTTCACATGCATCTGGAATCCGGTCACGGCAGCATTCCATGTGCCGGACGGCATCCGCAACATCGTGACGACAGTCGTCACCGGCGGCGTCTCTATGGTCATCATCTTCGCAATCGACAAGACCATCTTCTCGCCGGGATTCATGAATAAGGATTATAAGCCTGAAGCAGCGGAAGAACAGAAATAATATACGCCATATACAGATGAAGCCGCCGGCACTGCCGGCGGTTTTTTGATCAACAGTTATCTTGACAGGTGCATAATTGGTCCATATAATATTTTCTGGTTAGTTTTGTCTAACTCATCTGTTGAAAACTGCTTCCTTTTTCAGTACGGAGGTACTATGAATCACACGATACAAATACTATATGGTCTTTTGATTCCGCTTTTCGGAACATCTGCCGGCGCAGCATGCGTGTTTTTTCTCAAAAGAGAATTGAAGCCGGCGATTCAGCGATCGTTTACCGGATTTGCAGCCGGTGTAATGACAGCTGCCTCGATCTGGAGTCTGCTTATTCCCGCCATGGAGCAGGCCGCCGGTCTCGGCAGGCTTTCTTTTCTGCCGGCACTCTTCGGTTTTTGGGCCGGCATTCTGTTCCTGCTGTTTCTTGACAGTGTGATCCCGCACATTCATATGCACACTGACGAACCGGAAGGAATAAAGACCGGTTTCAGCAGAACGACCATGTTGCTTCTTGCCGTCACCCTTCACAACATCCCGGAAGGGATGGCTGTCGGAATCATTTATGCCGGCCTGACGGCAGGATCTTCCCTGATCACAGCAGGCGGCGCCGCTGCGCTGTCACTGGGAATCGCCATACAGAATTTCCCGGAAGGCGCAATTATTTCCATGCCCCTGCATGCAGCAGGAAAAAGCAAACTGCAGGCTTTTGCTGACGGGGTCCTTTCCGGTGCTGTAGAGCCGGTATTCGGCCTGCTTACCATCCTGGCAGCTTCCTGGATCATCCCGGCAATGCCGTATATGCTTTCTTTTGCTGCCGGCGCCATGATCTATGTCGTTGTAGAGGAGCTGATCCCTGAAATGTCTGCCGGGGAGCACTCCAATATCGGTGTGCTTGCTTTTTCTGCCGGCTTTACGCTGATGATGATTCTGGATATCGCACTGGGTTAATATCTGCAGGGCAGTTATTCTCCAAAACGCAAATAAAAACCGGGCAGCCTGATGGCTGCCCGGAAGCTTCTTCTGTAATAATATTCAGCCTGCCTTCGTCATGACTCCGGCAGCGTAAATCCGTTTGCCACCAGCTGCGCCAGCACCTCGTCACTGCTCATAAAATCAATGAATTCTGTTGCGGTCTCCTGTCTGCCTGTACTTGTCAGGATGCCCAGACGATAGGTGGTAGGTGCGAATCCCTCCACGATATGGATCTTCTCGGCCTCCAGCACGGCGTCATTCTGATAAACAAATCCGCAGTCGGCTGTGCCGTCGATCAGCATGCCCAGAAGCTCTTCCACAGACGTAGCCAGATAGACTTCCTTCTCTTTCACGCCTTCCCAGAGTTCCTGCTCTTTCAGCGTATCGATCGTATATTCTCCCACCGGAAGATAGATCGGATCTCCGATCGCCACAGATCCCGCTTTCTCAAGATCTGCGACCGTAATGATTCCCAGCCGGGAGTCTCTGGGAACAACGAAGGCCAGCTCGTTTGTCATCAGCGCATGCACAGAGCCTTCGATCACCATTCCTTCTTCCTGCAGCGCCGCCATATATTTTTTCCCGCCGAGAAAGATCAGATCATAGGCGGCGCCGGATTCGATCTGATTCTGAAGATTTTCAGAACTGTCGTAGACCATCTCAACTGCTATATCCGGATATTTCTCATTGAACTGGGGAATGAACTGTTCGTCCATGATCGTTCTCAGCGTCGAAGATGCAGCTACAACAAGCTTTCCGTCATTGACCGGTTCGGTTCCTTCTTCGCCGCTTTCTCCCGTCTCCCCCTCTTCCTGATAGGGTTCCTCTCCCGTCTGCGACTCGACAACCTCCACAGTCTCGCCGGATTCTTCCCCGCTTTCGGCAGACGTCTGACTTTCGCCTTCCGCTTCCCCGTCTTCTGCGGCTTCCCCTTCGGGAGCTTCTCCCTCCGCCGCTTCGCCCGCTTCCGCCTGTTCCCCTTCCATTTCGGCAGAGGCTTCCACGGAACCGGTCTGCAGGGATTCTTCCATCTGACTTTCAGCAGCTTCCGCAGATATTTCCGTACCCGCAGACGCTGTCTCATCGGACGAACTACCGCAGCCCGCAATGGAGAAGACCATTACAGACGCAAGAATATATACCAGTACTCGTTTCATTGCAGTTCCTCTCATTTTCAATGCAGTGAAAATGCCTGCAAGGGCATTTTCAGAAACGTTGATGAAAGAACACGGTTCTTTCATACTTATGTTTCAGCTACACACGCAATTACATGCGCGGTTCCTTACCCGTCACTCACTGCGCCGAATTGGTGTAAGCTTCTTCCTCACTGATCGTTTCCAGTTCATCAAACCGTTTATCGATCTGCTCCCGGATATATTTTTCGATTTCCTCACGGGAAAGACCGTCCGGGATCTCGAACTCATCCGGCAGAAGCACGGCATCTTCATCGGAAAGCACGAACAGCGTATCCTCCCTGTCCTCTTCCGTCTTTCCGCCGACTTTTTCAATTGCCGCAGCCAATGCTTCGTCTTCCTCATGCTCATGGCAGGAAAAATCATGACTGTGCCCGGCAGGCCCCGGCCCTCCGATATAATCACGGATCAGCGGAAGCTGGTTCCTTCGGAAACGGATGTACGCCCGCTGCGCTTTCCTTCCGCTGCCGTCGAACCGGCTGACGCCTTCATTCGCCATAATCTCAAACGGCGCTTTCTCGATCGGTCCGCAGATGACCGCTTCGCAGTTTTCATCAATGATCTTTGCCGCGAACAGCAGGTTCTCATCATCCTGCTTTTTTACGACATCATAAATGTTCTCCTTCTCCGTATCCACAAGAAGAAGCCAGGCTGCTTTCTTAAAGTCCGCAGCCACCAGGCCGTCCGCATTGTCCGTTTCACAGCATATTGCGATCTTCATATTGAATCACCCTGTTGTATATTTGCCTCCAAAGAAGCTTTTACTATTCTATCATCACTCGGCGGAATGTTCAATGAACATTTGCTCGCAGCGCTTTGCGAGCGCATACCGGCGTTCAAACGCTTTCATTGCTTCCGGGTCATTTCTGAACTTCTCCCGCTTCGGCGCGAATCTTTCATCAATCGTCACCCGCAGACAACCCCGGATCATCTTATCGGCGAGGAAAACGATCAGGTTCTCGTTCAGCGTCTTTGTATATTCCTCCGGCAGTTCCGTATGTGTACGAACAAGGCTGGAGACGCGTTCATACCCCAGATCCAGCAGGCAGTCCGCTCCGGCTTCCGCATGCCGTTTCAGGCCCTTTGCCACATCATGCAGCATGCCGCCGGCATAGCACAGATCCGCATCCAGCCCGGTCTTCTCCGCCATTTCCGCTGCCAGCTCCGCCACTGCGGCAGAATGCGCCAGCAGGCTCCCGTCGACGACAAAGAACCGCAGGATCTCCGCACATCGCTCCCTGTCCGGGCATCTGCGCTGCGCAGACTCTCCGATCAGCCTCCGGTACGCCTCCTGCGTATCAGAATCCATGATCGAGCCGTGATCCGGCGTCCGCAGACAGATGGTCTTCATCTGCTCCGAAAGGTACGCGCCACGCAGTCCGCCGCGGTCTTCAAATGCCAGGAACTTATCCAGTGCCGCAGCATTGATAAAGATCGGGTGTCCGGGTTCGTCACAGCATTCCGGGAAGATCGCATCCGGTCCGGCAGAACAGGCTGCCGTCAGGATCTTCTTTATGGTAAACGGCGATACCATCGGAACATCCACCGGCAGTGTCAGAACGCCCGAAACATCTTCCGGTGCACATCCCTGCCGCAGGGCACGTGCATGCGCACCGTCTGCACCTTCCGCGGCTGCCGCCGCAGCATATTCGTCCTTCACATACTGGAGTCCGATCTTCAGGGAATCGTACATATGCGTTGAAGCGAAGTCCGGATTATGCAGGAAGACCACCTGCCGCTCTCCGTCTTCCGGATACTGTTTCCGGACAGCAGCAATAATATCCTCCGCTCTGTATCCCGTGATCACCAGCGCTTTATCGATCCCGATGCCGAAGAAAGTATCCAGTTCCCTGATGATATTCTCCGTGCCGTCCACTCTCATCAGGGGTTTGAAATCGCCCATCCTGGATGAAAGTCCTGCAGCGGAAATGATAAGTGTAAATCTATTCATGTTGATCTGTCCTGTCATATCTTCCGGTTCGGAACCGGCGAATTATCCCTGAAGCAATCTTTTTTACAGTACTGAATTCTCCGGGTTTCCGGCAGCCTTCAGAATAACGGTCTGCTTTCCAGCCCTGCATCTCAGCCGCTGATCAGGAACAGGCCGACCGCGCATACCAGCACACCCGCAAGCTGTTTGACGGAAATACTCTCCTTGAACAGCAGATATCCGATGAACAGCAGCGCGATAGCCAGGCAGATATTGCATGTCAGCGCCCCGTTGCTCACTTTCCATCCGGCCCTGTAAAGGAATACGTAACCCGCTTCCAGCCCGATGATCGCCAGGCCCAGCACAAAAGATGTCCAGTTGATCTTTGCCATTTCAGCCATGACATTTACAGGTTTCACATATATAACAAATGCTGCAAACGAGATGACTGCACTGATCAGATAGGTAACAGTCAGACCGGCAAACGCATTCAGCTCTCCCGGCATCGACTTCTGACAGATATTGTAGAAGCAATTCGAACCTACGATCAGCATCAGCGGCCAAAGCATATTCCACATAAGTTTCCTCCCTCTG
>CAMOZZ010000146.1 GCA_946631165.1 uncultured Lachnospiraceae bacterium
TCTCCTGCCTTTTCTATTTTCAGCCGGCTAACTCACGACTAAAGTCACGAGAATGTGCCAGCTATTTTTCAACCGGAAATCTAGCGGTAACCTTCTCCTTAAATTCCAAAGTCAAAAAAGACAGGTCCGCCGTCAGAAAGACCTGACGAAGAACCTGTCACTGTTTTATTGATCAGCTATATTGCAGATCACTCGGCATCCTTCTCTTCGGAAGGCATGGCCAGCTTCGCTCTCTTATTGGCGCGCCATACATACAGGCCGAGGGAAAGTCCGATAACACCGTAGACCATGAAGGTACGGAAATATTCGCCGAGCGCAGCCTGTCCGAAAACAGCCTTACCGATCTCAGGGCTTAAGATGAACATGGCGTGGAACAGGAGGCATCCTGTTACAGCCTGTCCGATGGTCGCCTTATCAACGGATGCACCGCCGACAAGAATAGCCGCTACGGAGAAATAACCGACGTTGTTATGGGCGGTATAGGTATTCAGTGTTCCCATGTTCTGCAGATAAATGATCATGCCCCATGCAGCAAGCACGGTGGAAATGATGGTCGCAATAACACGGGTGCGGTCGACATTGATGCCGTTCGCTTCCGCGATCGTCTGATTCATGCCGCAGGAACGGAAATCCTGTCCGAGTTTTGTATTCATGATCCACTGATTGAACAGGGCCAGCGCTGCGACAACAAGCATCAGGACGACCGGCACTTTACGGACATCATTCAGAGAACCGGCAGTCACATACTGATAGATGAAATACACGCCGACGCCTGCGGAAAGAATTACATAAACCCAGAACTTGAGCGGATTCATCTTGTAGGACTGTCCCTCTACCTTCGGCTTGCGGATGAACTGGTTCCACAGTACGAACAGCAGAACTGCAGCAGCTGCAGCGATCATAAAGGGAACAAACGGAATCTGGAGCAGATTGTCCAGTGCATAAGTCGTGCTTCCCATATCCACGCTCATACGGATACCGATGCCGTCATAAAGGATCATGGGATGGGCGGCTGCCACAGGGATCACCGCACCGATCAGGAACAGAACGATGAACTGATAGACACCGTTTCCGAAATAACCGACGATCAGGGAAGCGATCATTTCCTGTCCCTTCGTCTTGTTATACAGCGTACCTGTCATCCAGCCGATCACAGCAGCGATCGGAAGGGCGATCAGGAACATCAGAAGCAGGCCGGGAAGACCGCCGAACGCGGTGCCGCCCACGAGTTCACTGTTGATACCCCAGTAACGTACGGCGATGATAGCCAGCTGTCCGGCGATAGCGCCGACAACGATACCGAAGTTCAGTCCGAGACCTGCAATGACCGGGATGATCAGGGACAGGATCAGGAAAGCATTGCGGTAGAAACGGTTGCAGAGTTCTGTGAAAAAGCCGGTCAGGCTGAGGTTCTTGGCTGTCAGCATGCCCAGAATGATAAAGATCCAGAAGATGATGGTAACGATGTTGTCGAGCACCCAGTTGCCAAGATCAAAAGAGGGATCCTTCGTGATTTTTTTCAACCATTCATTCATTATCTGTCACCTCCGCTCTTTACCTTGGTCAGCGCATACAGGATAACGCCGTTCTGAATGATAATACGCATGATATCCGACAGATCTGTACCGGTGAAGATCTGGTTCATGACCGGCATGGCCGTGGTCATCAGGCCCTGGAACAGACAGACGCCGATCAGGACGTTCGGGATGCTGGCCTTGCTGGCGGTCGCGCCGCCGACAAGTACCGCGGCAACAGCCGGGAAAGCCATATTCAGCGGGCCGTTGTAGAGCTGTGCATAGCCGTATCCCTGGGAGTACATGATGATGCCGAGTCCGGCAAGGATCGTGGAGAGAATATTCGCGATGATCCTGTTCCTGTCGATCGCGAGACCGGAGGCTTCCGCGAATCTGGGGTTCTGACCGCCGGCGAAGATCGCCATACCGGTCTTACTGCGGAAGAACAGCCAGCTGATCAGGCAGAAAATGGCAAGCACCAGGATCATGCCGGTAGGAAATACAATATCTCCGATCTGGAAGGAAAGGAAATTGGAGATGACCTTGTCCGCTTCAAAGCTGTCCATCTGGATCGTCTCACGAAGTCCGTTTCCGAGCATCCATCCCATCTTGCGGTTCGAGAACGGGATCGCAAGCCACAGGATGTTAAAGAAGGCAACGATCGAGAAGCCGGAATAGGTGGCGATCGTCATTTCCGCGCCTTTAACGGCGTTCATCAGCTTGCCGTACAGCCAGCCGAGGATCGTGCAGAAAATGATGCAGAGAACGGCGGAAGCGCCCATCAGCGCCCAGCCGGAGAAATCGAACTGCATGCAGACGACAAGCGCCATCAGTCCGCCCTCGATGCCGACAGGAAGCGCGAAGTTCGGACCGGTACCGGACTTGATCGCCGGCAGCATGGCAAGAACCAGAAGGCCGTTCATGCCGACACGCTTCAGAATATCGGAAAGCAGCGTCGGGATCGACTGGCCCATGACGCCCGCGGCTACCAGCAGTACAACAAGAAGCGCGCCTACCGCGAAGGTGGGAATACCGATGCGGTTGATGAAATTTCCTATTTTCTTAACCATTCGCTTCACCTCCCGCACCGGCCGCGTGATGCGCCGCCGCAGCCTTCATGGCTTCTTCTTTGGAAATGCCGGACATCATCAGTCCGTATACTTCATCGGAATCAAACGGCGAGAGTTCGCCGGCCACTTTTCCTTCACAGATGATCAGGACGCGGTCGCAGATGCTCCGAAGCTCCGCCAGCTCCGAACTGGTCATGACGATCGTCATGCCCTGCTTTTCCGCCAGATCCTTCAGAAGATCCAGGATCAGCTTCTTGGCTCCGATATCGATGCCTCTTGTAGGCTCCGATACGAGAAGCAGGTCGGGATCCAGCGCCAGCGCTTTGCCGACGCAGACCTTCTGCTGGTTGCCGCCGGAAAGAGCACCTGTGTTCTGGGTAACGGATGTACACCGGATATCCAGATCCTTCACCATCTTTTCCGCATTCTCCCGGATAGCCTTGTCATCCGTCAGTGTAAACGGTCCGACTTTCCTGAGGAACTTGCCGTGCACTTCCATGGCGGTGAAAGCGATATTCTGTTCAATGGAGCTCTGCAGAAGAAGGCCGACGCCTTTGCGGTCTTCCGACAGGAAGGCGATGCCCTTCTTCAGTGTCTCATTCGTCTTCATGACATCCAGCTTCTCACCCTTGAATGTCACGTCGCCGATCACGGGATACATGCCCATCAGGCCGTTGGCGATGCCGAGTTTTCCCTGGCCGGCGAGGCCGCCGATACCGAGGATCTCGCCTTTGCGAACGTCAAAGGTCACGCCCTTGACTTCTTCGCCTGGCATATTGACGCGGAGATCCTTCACGGTGAGGATCTTCTCATCACTGATCTGACGGGTACCCTCTTCCCGGTCAAGCGTCAGCGCGCGGCCGACCATCAGACGGGCGATCTCCGCAGCTGTGATGTTCTTCGTCTCCTCCGTAGCCACCCATTCGCCGTCGCGAAGGATCGTGACGCGGTCGGAAAGACGAATGATCTCATCCAGTCTGTGGCTGATGAACACGATGCCGATGCCCTGCTTCGCAAGCTTCCGGATCGCATCCAGCAGATGCTCGGTCTCGCTCTCGGTAAGAACGGCGGTCGGTTCGTCAAACACCAGGAAACGGATCCCGGTCTTGTCGATCTCGCGCGCGATCTCCACGAACTGCATGTGACCGACAGGCAGGCCATGTACCTTTGTATATTCTTCAATGTCCATTCCCATGGTATCCAGCGCTTTTCTGGCGTCCTTCGCCATCTCTGCGTGCTGCAGCGGCTCCAGGCGCTTTCCGAAAACACGGGACATCACGGCAGGCTTGGTGATTTCTCGATTAATTTTGATATTTTCGGTAATGGTGAATCCGGGAATCAGCATAAATTCCTGATGCACCATTCCGATCCCCGCGAGCATTGCATCATGGGGATTCATGATTTTCGCATCCTGTCCGCCGATACGGACTTCTCCCGTAAATCCGCCGGTGGAATGAATGACAGGCATTCCGAACAGGATATTCATCAGCGTGGATTTTCCGGCGCCGTTTTCTCCGATCAGTGCGTGGATCTCGCCCGGACGCACATCCATATTGATCCCCTTCAGGACCGCATGGCCGGAATACTCCTTTCCCACATTGACAAATTCAAGAATTCCGTCGTTCAAAACGTATCCCCTTTCGTTCTTTTACTATACATGGAAAGCGGGAGGCCCGCAGATGCGGGCCCCCCGCCGGTCAGCCTTATTTCAGCTTATGAGCAGGAAATAACAACTGATTATCTGTCTCTGGTAGGCTCGCCGAAGTTCAGGAAGCCCTGCAGATATACAAGATAGTTGTCATAGGTCTGGCCGGTAGCCGGATCTTCGTAAGGCATCAGCGTTACGCTGGTCTGGCAGTAGTCAGCGATCAGATCCTGTACAGTCTGCATGTCGCACTTGCCGACTTCACCGTTCATCCACAGGAATGCATACTCAGTGGTAGCAACCGTGTTGGCGATGGAAGCGGGTACGCTCCATGTGGAGAAGTGGCCAAGAAGGTCGTCAGCTTCGAACGTAGCGTTGATCGCATCGATAGTGGTCTGCAGTCCGCCGATAACATCTTCGGGAGACTCAATACCCAGCGCGCTGGGGAAGCCGTGATACGGGCTCGGGCAGCAGGGCAGTGCATAGTAAGCACGTGCTTTGCGGACAGCCTCGATCAGCGGAACCTGCATAGCGCAGTTGGTGGTGAAGAAGCAGGTATCTACGCCGTACTTCTCGACCTGCTTCGGAACATCCTCAAGGATGAACTGCTGTGCACCGGAAACACCGGCATCAGAGGTCGGGTCGGGAGCAGTCTCATCATGGAAAGTGATTCCGAGCTCAGCGCACTTCTCCTGGATCTTGTCGCGGCAGCCGGACAGAGGAGCCTGCGCCATGTGACGAGGGAAGCTGTAATGTACGAAATCGGTGCAGCCCATGTCATAGGCCTGCTGTGCGATATCGGTACCCTTGTTGATCTCATCGATGGAGATGATGATGTCAGCACGCTGTACGATGTCGTCTGCGTTCTCCTGCGGTGTGCAGTACACGATCAGCAGATCGTCTTTTTCTCTGGTCTCAAGGACCTTGTCGATGGAAGCGTTGGAGCCGGGGCAGGCCTGGTTGATGATGATGGCCTTGTAGGC
>CAMOZZ010000147.1 GCA_946631165.1 uncultured Lachnospiraceae bacterium
GCAGACGCATTGCTGGTGCCCAGCTTATTCGAGCCCTGCGGACTGACGCAGCTGATCGCCATGCGCTATGGCACAGTCCCGATCGTCCGTGAGACCGGCGGCCTGAAGGATACCGTACAGCCTTACAATGAGTTCACCGATGATGGAAATGGTTTCACCTTTGACCGTTATGAAGCCGGGCTGCTTCTGGATGCTGTCAACCGTGCGAAGACTGTTTATTTCACTGCACGGGACAGATGGGACGAGATCATTGTGAGGGATATGCAGAAAGATGTTTCCTGGAGAAAATCCGCATGGGAATACAGAGATCTCTATCTGCAGCTGAAACCGTAAACACTTATATCTGTATTTACCGGGGCCGGAAGACACAACCGGCCCTGTCTGCATAGTCTGCAAATACATCTTTTTTAAGGAGGATGCAAAATGAAAGCGGGGAAGCTGATCGTTAAATATCTGCTGGCGGTATTCATGGTCGCTGCTTTATTTGGAACAGTCCGGCAGGTGCAGGCGTATACGCTCTTTCCGGAAGGTAAGACGATAATATGTTCGATTACAAAAGATACACCGAAGGAAGAAGGCCTGCACAGGGTCAGGTATACGGTAAAGCCGTCGAAGAGCGGAACCTATACCATTTTTTCATTCGGCGCTGACGGCCTCAATTCGAACATCAGAGACAAGAACGGAAAACCGTTAGAAGGGGATACAGGCGATGACGTCTGGTATGAAGCAGAAGATCTGCAGGCCGGAGAGGAGTATACCCTTGAATTCAGTTACTTTGAGTATAAATCCTTTTACGTCGGCATGTTCCTGGTGGGCAGCGGTCAGACGGTCATACAGTCTGAGAATTATACGGTGACGGATGAGAATAACGGAAAGCTCTTTGAAGCGATCAGTGACAAGAACTTAAAAAAGGCCGTATGGCGCAGCAGTAATGAGGCGGTAGTTCATGTGAATGATTGGGATTTGATGCAGGGCAACAATCTTTCGGGAACCAACCTGCTCGCAAAAAAGAACGGAACGGCAGTCGTCCGTCTTGTCGATACCGTGACCGGCGAGGTCTATGCATCCTGTAATGTGACCTGCAGGGATATCACAGAGAATTATGATGTTTATGTCGGTGATGTGCGCTTGACCAGCAAAAATGCATCGGGTGTGACAGGGGACGGTATCTCCGGGACAGTGACTTATGACAGGGCTTCCAATACATTAACGCTGAATAACGCCGTATTGCAGAAGGCAGGTTATATGGCTGCGGGTCACTACGATAGTAATGTGCCGGCTGCCATCAACTATGCCGGGAGAGATACGCTTAAGATCCGGCTTGTCGGCAGCAGTACAATAAAAAGCCTGGATTACAAACCGAAGAGCGCCTATGATGCTTCCGCCTCTTATTCAGGCACGATGGGAATCTTTTCACGCGGTTCGGTCAGCTTTCTGGGTACGGGAAGTCTGACGATCGATTCGGCAAATACCGGCGTCGGCATCAGCTGCGAAAAGGATCTTTCCGTTGAAAACGGCACATCTGTTGCTGTAAAGGAAACATTTGCGAACAACTCAAACGGCATTATTGCGACAGATTCAGTATCGGTGAACGGCAATCTTTCTGTTGCGGGACAGACTTATACACTGGTCGTCGACGGGAAACGCGGCGGGATCAGAGGATACGGCATCACCACAAAGAAGCTGTCCGTAGGCAGTACCGGAAACGTGAATATAACTGAGGAAACCGCAAATGAAGTCACAAGCATCTGTATACATCTTACGGCAGGCGGCAGCGCGGATATCCAGGGGTATCTTTCCGCGGCAGCTGCGGGTGCAAAAGGACAAAGCGCCGGCGTTGCTGCAGCAGCGGCTGATGATAATACGCCGTTTAAGATTTCCGGCAGCGGGAAAGTCATTCTGAAAGGCAATCTGAAGGCAGTGGATAAGATCAGGCTGACGGCAGGCAGTTCTGTGGTTACGAACGCGGGAAGCAGCGCGGCCAAAGCATATACGATTACGCCGTCGGGAGGCATTGCCGATAAATATATTGCCGCCGGAAAAAGCGTAAAGGCAAAAATAAAGCCGGTCACTGTGAAGAAACCGACAGCTGCAAAGAATGGGTTTACTGCTAAATGGAAGAAGCTTCCGAAGACTTACGTGAACGGATATCAGATCAGGTACAGTCTGAAATCGAATTTCAAGAAGGCCAAAACCGTTATGGTGAAGAAAGCTTCGGCTTCGTCGAAAAAGGTGAGCAAGCTGCAGCCGAAGAAAAAATACTATATAAGCGTCAGATCCTATAAGAAAGTAAACGGGAAGACCTGTTACAGCGCCTGGAGCAAAAAACAGGCTGTGAAAACAAAATGAAACACCGGGGGAACACCGGGGACGGATACACAAGAAACGTCCCCGGTGTTTCATTCACGGATCAACACACGGACCATATTGGGCTCTTCCGCCCCGGAATCATAGGAATAGGACAGATCCTCCACGGATTTTTTAAGAACCATGTAGGATAGCTTATTTTCCCCCTGTGCAGGGTCATAACGTTCTCCGCCATAAGAGACCGTCATCACAGCCTGTTCATCCGCCGGGGCATATTCCAGCACCATATGGACAGGCTTCTGTCCAAGCAGCGGCATCAGCATCTGTTGTACCAGCTCCTCGAAAGCGAGGCGGATGCGGTATTTTACGCGCGGTGCGATATCATTCTGTATACAATAGCGATCGATCTCGGCGCCGGCGCCGATAAAGTCATAGTCGCGGCTGTCGATCACAAACTCCAGCACTTTGAGTTTCCGGATAAACCGGCGTGTCAGTTCTTTCTGCGGATTGTCGAAGATCTGCTCCGGTGTGCCGTCTTCATAGATACCGCCCTGATCCATATAGAATACGCGGCTGCAGATGGCACGGGCGAAATTCATCTCATGGGTAACGATCATCATCGTCTTGCCTGTCTTTGCCAGATCCCGGATGACCGCCTGCACTTCACCGACCATGGCGGGATCGAGCGCGCTGGTGGGCTCGTCGAGCAATATTACTTCGGGATCCATGGCGAGCGTGCGGGCAATAGCCACACGCTGTTTTTGTCCGCCGGAAAGCTGTTCGGGATATTGAAACTCCCGCCCGGAGAGGCCCACGCGCCGCAGAAGCGCGATGCCGGTATCATATGCTTCCTGCCTGGACTTTTTCAATATATCCATGGGCGCCAGCATCAGATTCTCAATGACGGACAGATGTCCGAAGAGATTGAAGGACTGGAAGACCATACCCATCCGGCGGCGTGCCTTTGTCAGATCATAACCTGGCGCGGTGATTTCTTCTCCGTCCAGAAAGATCTGTCCGCTCGTAGGCCGCTCCAGCATGTTGATGCAGCGGATCAGTGTGGATTTTCCTGTGCCTGAAGGACCGATGATGGAAATGACATCCCCGTCGTTTATGACTGCGTTTACGTCCTGCAGGGGCGTGGCGTTCTCATATTGTTTTTTCAGATGTTTAAGCTCGATCATCGGTTTTCACTCCCTTCAGGATATCTTCCGGCGTTCTTTTTTTCGGATCGAGACGAAATTCGATCTTGTTCACAATAAAAGTCAGGACCGCAGCCAGGATGAAATAAATGATTGCGACGGCGATCAGCGGAAAGAAGGCGTCGAAAGTCCTGCTGCGGACGAGATCGCCCATTTTCGTGAGATCCTGCACCGCAATGTATCCTACAACGGCAGTGGCTTTGATCAGCGCGGTGATCTCACCTCTGTATACAGGCATGATATGAGGCAGCGCCTGCGGCAGGACGACACGATAGAAAGCCTTGCGGTCCGTGTAACCCAGGGCGTAGGCTGCTTCAGTCTGTCCGCGGTCTACTGTGGCAACCCCGGCCGTGACCATGGAATATACTGCACTGCCGAATACAAGCGTGAATCCCACCACTGACACGGCAGCACCGGAGATGGCCATTTTGCCGAAAATTATATAGTACAATATCATGAGCAGCACGACCACGGGCATTCCCTGTACGAGCCATACGCAGAATCGGGTGACCGCATTGGCTGCAGGATTCCCGTTCCGGCAGAGCATAAATGCGCCAAAGCCCAGTGCTGTACCGAAAAGGATGGACAGTACCGTGATGAGAAGCGTTGTGCCGATCCCCTTCACAAACAGTTTCCAGCGGTTATCACGGAGGAATGTCTTTTCAAAGCTGTTCCTGACCGAAGACAGAAAGCTGCCATCACCCTCCGCCGAAGCTGCACGGACGACCAGCACAAAGGCAGCCGGGTAGTAATCCACGAAATCGACGGCCTGCCGGCGCTCCTCGGTGGCAATGATGGAGCCCGCGCCAAGCAGCGCCTTGCCCGCCTGTACCGATGACATAACGGCGGAAAATTCCATGCCGGTAAATTCCACGTGCACATCCAGTTCTTTTGCCATCAGAAGAATCATTTCAAGATCAAAACCCACAAGCTGACCGTCGGCACCCATGTAGCTCATAGGTTCAAGCGTATCGCATACAGCTGCCTGCACCGTGCCGTTGCTGCCGGGCCAATCCTGTTCCGGCATGGTCTTTACGGTGTCATCGGAGCCTGTCCATTTTTCCCAAAGTGCCTTCATCGTATCCTCCGGTATGGAATCATAGGCACGCTGCCAGTCTTCCCTGTGCGGGTCGTTTTTTGCAAAAGCGATGCCGAAAACGCCCGTGTTCAGATCGTGCGGGAACACCGCCAGTTCCGGATTTCGGTTCACAACCAGTGCCGCCACCGCGTTATTGGACAGAAAGGCATCTGTCTTCCCGGATTTCAGCGCCAGGATCATATCCGGCGTGCTGTTGCAGGAGGAGAACCCGCCCACATCCGGCACTTTGCTGCGTACCAGCTCCTCAAAAGGCGCGCCGGTGAGCATGGAGATCTTTTTTTCGCTCAATTCCTCAAAGGTACTGTATTCAGGCCCGGCTTCTGTCGGAACCGCTTCTGCAGCGGCAATGTCGTTTCCGGATTCGACTGACTGATCAGAAGACTGCTCCGTCCCTTTTTTCTCTGCGCCGCATCCTGTCAGAAGCGTAAGCGCGATTATCAGCAGGCAGAGAACAGCCAGGGATCTCTGCCGTTTATTGTGTTTCTTCAAGTTTTCCTTCCTCCGTTGTCCTTCCACTGTTATCGCAGCTGATCCTTACTATCTTACAAAATAATACAGCTGCACTTTCAGCGCAAGAC
>CAMOZZ010000148.1 GCA_946631165.1 uncultured Lachnospiraceae bacterium
TGGAGACAACAGGACTCGAACCTGCGACCCTTTACACGTCAAGCAAATGCTCTCCCAGCTGAGCTATGTCTCCGCGGGATACTATAGCACAATTTGGAAAGCGATGCAAGAGGTAAAATTAAATGTCGGAATATTTTTATAATTGTGTTATTTCCATATGCTTTTTTGTCGTTTTCCGGCTTTATTCTCCCCTGATCCGGCCGATCATCCAGCACACTGCAAACGCAAGCACATCTACAGCAACGATCGTGGAGCCGACAGGCGTCCCTGCAAAGATCGAGATGACAATTCCGGAAAAAGCACACACCACCGAAAGGACGGCTGAGCAGATCGTAACGGACAAAAAACTCTCGAACACTCTCATCGCCGAAAGCGCCGGGAAGATCACAAGGGCGGAGATCAGCAGGGAGCCGACCAGATTCATGGCCAGCACGATGATCACTGCGATCACGACCGCGATCAGAAGATTATAACGGTCCGCCTTTGTTCCCGCGGATCTGGCAAAACTCTCATCAAATGTGACCGCGAAGATCCGGTTATAGAAAAAGATGAAGATCAGCGTCACCGCTGCAGACAGCACGGAGCAGAGGACTACTTCGCCCTTCGTAAGCGTCAGGATCGAAGTCGATCCGAAAAGCGTGCTGCAGACATCTCCGGACAGATTGGAAGATGTCGAAAACAGATTCATCAGCAGATAACCGAACGCAAGCGCGCCTACCGAGATCATGGCGATCGCAGCGTCCCCCTTGATCCGGGTATTCTGACCGGTGCGGAGAAGGAGCACGGCGCTGATGACCGTAAAAGGCAGGACGATCAGCATCTGATTGGTCAGATTCAGCACCGAAGCGATTGCGATCCCGCCGAACGCCACATGCGAGAGACCGTCGCCGATAAAAGAAAACCGTTTCAGCACCAGCGTTACGCCAAGCAGCGAAGAACAGAATGCGATCAGCACGCCTACGATGAGCGCATAGCGGACGAACGGATATGCAAGATACATGAAAAGAGTAGAGATCATTTTTCCGTGCCTTTCCCCAGTACTTCCTCCAGACGAATGATATCTTCTTCCATCTGTTCCTCGTCAACAAAAAACTTTCCGATCTCACTGTTCAGATATTCCTTCTTCGTCCCGAAGAATAGCTTTTCTCCGATATGAAGAATGTGCGTGGCGTACCTTACCGCCGCATTGATATCATGCGAGATCATGATAATCGTCGTTCCTTCCTCGTTGAGCGACTTGATCAGCGAATACATTTCCGCCGTGACTTTGGGATCCAGTCCAGATACCGGCTCGTCAAGCAGCATCAGCTTTCTTGTCGCGCAAAGAGCACGCGCCAGCAGTACCCTCTGCTGCTGCCCTCCCGACAGATCGCGGTAACTGCGGTCCTTCAGCGCGCTGATGCCCATCTTTTTAATGGTCTCTTCCGCCAGCTTTTTCTCTTCTTTATTATAAAAAGGACGGCGTCCCAGCCTTCCCTGGCAGCCGGACAGAACGATCTCTTTTACCGATGCCGGAAAATCCTTCTGCACGATCGTCTGCTGGGGAAGATACCCGATCTCATTCTGTTTGAGCCCGTCGCCCCAGACGATCTCCCCGCCTGCAGGATGGTTGAGTCCGAGGATGGTCTTCATGAGTGTGGATTTCCCGGAACCGTTCTCCCCCACGATGCAGAGATAGTTTCCTTTGTTTACTTCGAAATTCAGTCCCTTCAGTATGACGTCTGATCCGTATCCCAATGACAGATCCTTTGCTGTCAGCATAGCCATAATTCTTTCTCCTCAAAACGGGAATCGTTCCCGATTATAGTCCGTAAGGGAGGAACTGTCAAGCGAAATCGGGAATGATTATCATAATTTCACCTGCTTTCTGCAGTGCTCATTCCTCCCGTTTTTCCTGCAGGAACCCGTACAGACTGACTGTCCCGTCTTTTGGAAATACCGCCGTCAGCGCGCCGTCCCAGGCAGTACAGTAATAGCTGCATCCGGCCATTTCCAGTCTTTCCAGCGTCTCCGGCGACGGATGCCCGTACACATTCTCCGGGCTGCAGCTGATGAAAGCGATGGCCGGCGACAGCGCGTTTATAAATTCTTCTGAAGAGGAATTCTTTGAGCCGTGATGGCCGGTTTTCAGGAACGTGATCTCCGGCAGATCCGTTTTCTCCATCAGGCGTTTTTCTCCTTCCTCTCCCAAATCTCCCGTAAACAAAGCCGTAACGCCCGCATACGCCAGCAGCATGACCAGGGAGGTCTCATTGGGATCTCTTGCCGCAAAATAATCTTCTGACTCTTTATCCGGATAAAGGCACTGAAAATGCACCTCTCCGCTGCCGACGCTGTCACCGGCAGACAGAATCCGCACCGGTACGTTTTCCGCTTCCGCTGCGGCCATGATGCCCGACAGTTCCTCTGATTCCGCTTCCGTCCGGCTCAGCAGCAGGCAGTCTGTCTGCAGGAAAGGATCCCTGAGCAGCGCTTCCGCGCCGTTGATGTGATCCCCGTCGCTGTGTGTCAGCAGCAAAAACGACAGCCTGCGGACGCCAAGGTTTTTCAGTGCAGGCAGGATCCGGTCTCTTCCCACATCATCGACGGAACTGCTTCCCGCGTCAATCAGGAAATCATGGCCGTCCGCCCTGATCAGCGTGCAGTCTCCCTGTCCCACATCGATCGAGACGATCTGAAAACGCCGGTCCGGCAGCGGGATGATCAGCGCCGCAAAGAACAGGCACACCGCGATCGTCTTCAGCATGCCTGCGGCTCCCGCTTTCAGATTCCCGCGCTTTGTGTGCTTCATCGGCGCATCCAGCCATTTTCTTTTCTGTCTCCGGGCCAGGATTATAAAAAATGTGATCAGCAGGCTGTAATATACCGCTGTCCTGACAGGATCCGGCGCGCCCGTTATGAAACCTGCACCGGGAAGCTGCAGAACAGTCTCTGCTGTCATCCGGTACCAGGATACCGTCAGATGTCCCGGCAGGAAAAGCAGCCGCACGCCCGGCAGACCGGCCATCCCCCACAGCGTGCCGGCCATCGCGGAGATCAGGACGACGCCTGCAAACGGGATCACCAGAAGGTTCGTGAATATACTGAGCGGCAGGATCGTGCCCGTCATCATCAGCTGAACAGGCATGGTCATGAGCCATATGGAAACGGCCGGCGCAATGCCTTTCAGAAATCCCGGCACATACCGCAGCCATTCATAAACGACCGGCATGATCAGGCTGATGGAAAAAATGGCAAGGAACGATAGCTGAAAGCCGTTCTGCCAGAGCATGAGCGGCTGTCCGGCAAGAATCAGGATCCCGGCTGCACTCATAGCGGAGAGCAGATCATAACTCCGCTTCAGCGGAATAGCAGGAATCAGCAGAACGAACATGATCATGGCACGTACTGCCGAGGCGCCTGCGCCGGACAGAAGCACATAGCCGCCCACGAACGCCGCACTGAAGATCACCTGAACGGCAGGCGGCAAGCCAAATCTTCTGAGAAGTGCAAGTACCGCCATGCCGATCACGGATACATGAAGCCCGCTGACCGCCAATATATGCGATATCCCTGCATTCTTAAAAAGATCCGATACCTCCTCTTCCATCAGGCCTTTGTCGCCCAGAAGCATCGCCGAGAAAATCCCGGCATCTTCGGCAGATGCATTCGCAGCGATAACGCCGGAAGCGTTCCGCCTGATCTGTGACAGAGCTCTGTTGACAGCAGCCGACAGCAGTACCGGAACTCCTGTGCCCCCGGATTCCGACAGTATCTCCCTTCGTTCCTCCTTCAGCCTGAATTCTATCCCCTGCGCCAGATAATATCCCCTGGAATCGAACTGTCCCGGATTCGACGGGGCCGGGAACCGCGACAGCACACCGGTCACTTTCACAGTACTGCCGGTTTCCGGTGGATATGTTTTCGCATAGACAAGAATATTTCCGGCATCCATCCGGGCAGCCCGCTCCACCGCCGTTGCCTCTTCAAGGACAAAAGAAAAGCCCGCTCTGCCTTCCCGGACAGAACGGACTTTTCCGTATGCGGCTACAACGGCAGTCTGCCTGCCGTTCATTCTTTCATAAAGCGTGCTCCCGCGAAATACCGGGAAGCCGAAAAGATCCATCAGCCACTCTCCCGCGATCATGACCCCGAACAGAAAGAGAAGCGGTCTTTTCATTCTATAAAATCCTTTTTACCTGATCAGTTCCTCATCGGCCTCAAGCGGCGCTTTAATGGACAATCCTTCTTCCAGAACAATATCGGCGGAACCGTTTACCGTAAGCTGTACCATATTGATCCCCGGGATCGCGCACAGGGTGTTCACGATCGAGTATACCGGCAGCCGGTAAGAGTAATCCAGTTCCTGATTTCCGAATGTATCGTTCAGGTTCACATAACAGATCCCGTCCGTAACGGTTACATCCGTCGCCTCCGTCCCTGCGGGAATGACATTCCTGAGCGACTCCTTCTGCGGGCCGCCGATCAGAAGGGAAACCGCCATTTTGGCAAGCGCTGCCGTATCATACCCCTCTTCGATCGTGGTATAGCGCTCTTCCGCAGACAGAAGCGGTTCGCTTCCTTCGGCGAAATAGAGTGTCAGTTCTACCTCCTGCTCCGTTTCGTTCTGCATGACCGTATCGATAAAATCGTCTGCGGAGATATTGCCGACTTCGGCGTCATATTCGTTGGTCAGCGGATTGCCGTTCACATTGATCACGACCGAGTCAGCTTCCGCAACGCTGAGCATGCTCTTTACAAGCGCTGCCCGCAGGAGCGATTCCTTCATGGTACCGACCTTGGGGTAATCCCCGTTCAGATAGAGCACAAGTGTTTTTTCCTGCCATGCGGTATGGTCAAGCTCCAGCGATTCCGGGATCGCGCTGCGTCCGTCGGGGAAATCCCCGTTTCTCAGAGAGAGGAACATGTCGCTGATCATGGCGTCTCCCTTGCTCTTGATCTCTACAGGGGTGTTCCGAAGCCCCGTCATATCATTGTTCACATAATAGACCTGCGGTCCTTCCGGTGCGATCTCTTCCGCCGGCTTTGCGGTCATTCCGCATCCGGCCAGGAGCAGCACGGCTGTCAGCATCAGGATCAACATAGCAGAGAAGGCCGAAATGCGTTTTGCTGTCTTATTCATCACGGTTCTCCTCCTCCGG
>CAMOZZ010000149.1 GCA_946631165.1 uncultured Lachnospiraceae bacterium
TCCCTCTGCGGATGACAGCTGCCGCGACTCTGATGTTTTTCCTGTTATCACTCATATCCGCCCACCTGATCTTAAACGTGGAAATATTTCCTTTTCCAAAATATAATGTAACATATAATTCCCGACGAAAAAAGGCTTACCTGTGTTTTTATAACGCCAGGCAAGCCTTTTTATATCCGTACAATGCTTTATTTTTCCTGCTCTCTCAGAAGTCTCCAGAGATTCTCCGGATCGATCGGGATCTGGTGTGGTCTTAAACCGGTCGCCATGGCAACGGCATTCACGATCGCCGGCGCTACAGGCGCTGTACTTCCTTCGCCGCATTCCTTCGCTCCGTAAGGGCCGACTTCATCTGGCACACCACAGAAGATCGAAGTGATCTTGGGCACATCCATCGCAGTCGGGAAGCGGTAATCCCGGAATCCGGGGTTAGTGATCTTCCCGTTCTCCTGCTTCTCATCCTCCATCAGTGCAAATCCGAGGCCCATCTGCACGGAACCTTCCACCTGGCCTTCCACGGACTTCGGATTCAGCGGACGGCCGCAGTCGTGCGCAAAGATAAAGTCCTTGATATCCACGACGCCGGTCTCTCTGTCCACCTGCACCCTGCAGGCACCGGTCGAGAAACTGTAAGCAGGTGCATAATTTCCCTTGGTAAATCCGTCGAATTCCTCGCCCAGATCCACATGCGCGTAGGAACCGAGTCCCACGATGCCCTTGCCTTCATGCATTTCTTCATATGCCCAGCAGACATCGTTGAAATCCATGCCGACCTCAGGATCGCTCTCTTTGTAAACACGGTGGTTCTTCACAACAAGCTCGTCAGGCTGCACATTCAGCCGGATCGCAGCAGTCTCGCGCAGGATCCGGGCTGCATCATCCGCCGCCCTCTTGGCGCCATTGCAGCAAAGGAACGTGCCGCGGCTTCCGAGCGTACCTGTATCAAACGGATCCAGCGTGGTATCAGCGGAGGACACCTTGACCATATTCTGGTCCAGGCCAAGCGCTTCGGCGACAACAACCTGCAGCACGGTATCCAGGCCCTGGCCGATATCGTTTCCGCCGGAATACACCGTAGCATATCCGTTGCGGTTGATCCTGACCATGGAGAAATTGGAGGCATTGGTCGGCTGGGTCAGCACGGCGTATCCCGTACCGGAAATGAATCCGGAAGAGGAGAAGCCGATTCCTTCATTTTCTCCGAGATGGCCTTTTCTTTCTTCCCAATGAATTTCCTTCGCGGCTTCTTCCAGTACTTCTTTCGCCGCGCAGCTTGTGACCTTCAGACCGGACATGGTGCGGTAGCCGGGATAAGCAACGTTCATTTTTCTGAATTCCACGGGATCAATGCCAAGATCATACGCTGCTTCATCCATATGGCAGTCACTGGCGAAATGCACCTGGCAGGAAGTGTAACCTCTCATGGCACCGCCGACAGTCGTATTCGTATAAACTCTCCACGCCTCCATACGAAGATTCGGGATCTTGTAGGGCAGATTCTCCCACAGGATCGAAAGAGCGTTGGAAGGTTTTCCCGTTCCGCCGTACGCACCGCCGTTCAGATAATGTTTGCACTTCTTCGCCAGCAATGTTCCGTCCGCTGCAAATGCACTTTCGATCTCGATGGTGATCGGATGACGTACTCTCGTGGCTTCAAAGCACTCTTCTCTCGTGAGGACCATTTTGACGGGATGTCCGGTCTTCTCCGCAAGCTTGCAGCAGACTGCCTCATGCGGGAATACATCCAGCTTGCCGCCGAATCCGCCGCCCACTCTGGGCTTGATCACTCTGACGTTGCCGACCGGCACGCCGAGCGCCCTGGCGATCCAATACTGCGCAAGATAAACAGACTGTGTCGAAGAATAAAGCGTGTAATCCCCGTTTTCATAAGTCGCGACCGCTGCATGCGGTTCGATCGCACTGTGCGCGATCCTCTGGGTCTGATAAACGTGTTTATCCGTATAAGCAGCTTCAGCAAAAGCTTTATCCACATCGCCTTTTTCGATTACGTTGTACTGATTGACATTGATCTCGCGCTCTCTTACGCTTCCGTCCGCATCGAACTGCACGCCGACATTTTCATGGATGGCAACAGTGCCGGCCATCGCTTCCTGCGGCGTAAAATAAGCCGGGAGCTGTTCATATTCGATTTTTACAAGATCGCAGGCCTCTTTTGCGATCTTCTCGCTGACAGCCGCGACCGCGACGATCTCATCGCCGATATAACGGACTTTGTCCGAGCACAGCGGCATTTTATCCGCTGTCGCTTCGTCGATCTCCACACAGCCGAGGGTATTCACGTAGTCATCTGCCAGAGAGATGGCTTTCACGCCCGGCAGCTTCTCCGCTTCCGAAACATCGATTGACAGGATCTTTGCATGCGGATAAGGACTGCGGACAAATTTCGCGTAAAGCATCCCGGGAAGTTTGATATCCGCGGTATACTGCGCGCGTCCCGTAACCTTCTCTTCTCCGTCAATCTTAGGATAATTGGTTCCGATGATGGAGAAATTTTCGGTCTCTTCAAATCTGTTTCCCATTACTGCACCTCCCTGATCGCCTTTGCCGCTTCGCCGATCGCCTCAACGATCTTAGCATAGCCTGTGCATCTGCAGAGATTGCCTTCGATCGCAACTCTGATCTCTTCTTCCGTAGGGTCCGGATTGACACTCAGAAGTGCCGTTGCCGACATGATCATGCCGGGTGTACAGAAACCGCACTGCAGAGCCCACTTTTCAATAAACTTCTTCTGGACGACGGACAGCTGCCCGCCTTTCGCGATTCCTTCGATCGTCGTCAGTTCATGACCTTCGATCTCCGCTGCGAATGCCATGCATGAATTGATCGGTCTGCCGTCGAGCATCACCGTACATGCGCCGCATTCTCCCTGTTCACATCCTTTTTTGGTTCCGGTCAGGCCAAGCGTATCACGAATAAAATCAAGCAGAGACATATTGTCTTCGATCACCGCATCCGTCGGATCTCCGTTAAGCACAAAGCTGATAATTCTTTTACTCATAATCTCCTCCTCAGAACCTGTCCGCTGCAGCCAGTACAGCTCTCCTGGTGAACACTCTTACCATATCGTGACGATATTCCGCGGATGCTCTGACATCGCTGATGGGCTTGCAGTCCTTCATAGCTTCTCTGCCGGCGATCTCCGCGATCTCGGGCGTGATCTTCCGGCCGATCAGCACGGACTCAGCCTGCGGTGTGCGGACACAGCTGATCGCTACTGCTCCAAGCGCGATCTTAGCGTCTGTGCAGACGCCATTCTCATCCAGCGTGATCTTCGCTGCAACGCCAACGATCGCCAGATCCATTGCTTTCCGCACGGTATGCGCCAGATAAGCAGCCTTCTCATTTTCCTTTACCGGAGGCAGTGTGATGGAAATGACCATTTCCCCGGGCTTCAGCGCCAGCTTCTTGAATCCCTGATAGAAATCACCGATGGGAATGACTCTTTCCCCTTCGGGACCTTTTACCGTGAGCGATGCGCCGTAAACGAAAAGCGCCGATACCGAATCCGCTGATGGGGAAGCATTGCATACATTTCCGGTCAGCGTTCCCTTATTTCTGATCTGGGTGGAAGCAATGAGATGCACTGCTTCCGCAAGAGCAGGATAGTTCTCCTTTACCACATCGGAACGTTCGATATCGATGAGCTTCGTCAACGCGCCGATGGTCAGGCCTTTTTCCTCGTCGTAAACGATCTGATCCATCCCTTTGATCTCTTTCAGTCCGATGATCACTTCCGGCGCGAGAATACCGTCTTTCATGTAGTTGATCAGATCGGTCCCGCCTGCCATCAGTTTTGCCTTTTCTCCGTACTGCACCAGAAGTCCGATCGCTTCTTCCGCAGAACCGGGAGCAAGATACTTGAATTCGGGTAATATCATATTCCCACCTCCTGACTTGAATGAAGTCCGCTTAGTGTGTTTTTCCAGGGAATCCATCCCTGCTGTTTCTTCTGGTTAAATATTAAACGAGTCGATTGTTAAAAATAAAGCGAACAAAAAGCAAGGGCGTTTCCATTTCGGAAACACCCCTGCTTTCAGATATTAATATTTATTTCAGCACTTCTTTCAGAAGGTCTTTCAAGGTGAGAAGATCCTCCCCCGCGTCACTCCTCCAGGCCAGCAGCGTAAACGACTGCTCCTGCAGGGGAAAGACTTTTATATCCTCTTCCTCCCATTCCTTTGTGATCGTCTCCCCGATAAAGACTTCCTTATTCAGGGAAAGCGAGAACCGCAGTGAACGGACCGTCCGGAATGTGGATACTACTTTGGGAATAAATCCGGCTGATGCACACAGATCATTCAGCCACATCGTATAAGACGGATGCATCAACGGATCCAGCGCGGCGATGTCAGCATCCGCAAGATCTCCCAGTTCCAGTGAATCCCGGTCGAAGAACATACTGCTCCGCGGGACAAATACGGCAGCCCGAGTCTGTTTCACTTCATCCCACTGCATCTGATAATCCTTCAGATACGGGATCTCAATAGCGCTCGAATAGACCACATCCAGCATTCCCATATTCAGAAGTTCCACCAGCCTGTGCATGTCATGCTTTTCGACCTGGACAACAATGTCCGGATGATTTTCCTTGAATAACAGAATCGCCTTCCGTACCATGCTGTCCACTTCATTCGCGGAATCGACAATGCCCACTGTGAGCCGCGAGCGATCCATCTCACTCTTCTTTTTCGCTCTTATGATGCTGTTGTTGATCGAACCCAGCAGCAGTCTCCAGTCCTGCGAGAGCTGTTCCGCAGCCGGGGTCGGGATCAGTCCGTGAGCGCTTCGTTCGAACAGCCGGAATCCCAGTTCCTCCTCCAGGCTCATGATCGTCTTGCTGACCGTGGAAGGTGTATAATTATAGAAATCAGCCACCTGCCGCAGATTGCGAAGCTGCATGGATTTCAGAAAAATTGCGATCTGCTGTGTGGAGATCTTCCACCTGAATTCTCTGCTCATGCCATATTCCTCACAGAATTCCGTTATGTGCCCGTACTTTGCTCCTTCCGGCTTTTACAAAACCCTCATCCTTACATATTCGACCAGATCATCCACCGTTTTGATCCTGGGCAGATCGCCC
>CAMOZZ010000150.1 GCA_946631165.1 uncultured Lachnospiraceae bacterium
GCCGGCGAAATTGGAGACCATGTTCAGGATCGCCATAAAGATATTGTGCAGCTTTCCGGTCGACTGATGCGCCGCCCGCGCACCGAAGAATGCTACAATGATGCCTGCCGCCGCAGAGATCATCGAGATCTTTATGCTGTTCGTTATGGCTTTCTGATACAGAAGCTTTGAAAACACAGTCTGGTAATTCTCTAATGTAAATCCTCCTCCTGCATCCGGGTGGAAACTTTTGACGATGATCATCAGAAGCGGAATGATCTCATACATAAAAGCCACCACCAGGAACGGGAGCAGCGCGATCAGATAAATAAATTTATTCTTTTTCATAAACAGGCTCCTGTTTTAGTCATCCTGGCAAAACGGCATGTACATTTCATAGAGAGAATGGGCGTACAGCGATGTACGCCCACTCTGATGCATCGTATGATACGAAAAGATTACTGGTTGATCAGAGGAAGAACTTCCTCGGTCCATCTTGTAACGACTTCTTCACAAGCCTTGGAATAGGCATCGGGATCGGTCATGGGGATAGCGTTCTCATAAGCGCTTGCATCAAAGCCTTCGATCTCAACATCGGTCCTGGTAGGTACGCCGCCGGCGTTTGCCAGGAATGTCTGACCTTCGTCGCTGAACATTACCTCACGGGTAAGGGCTGCAGCGCAGGGATGAGGCGCATACTTATTGATAACGGAGGCATATCCGTTCAGGATCGCGCCGTCAGTAGGTGTATTGGCTACCATCTTGTAGTTGGTGATGTTCTTGGAATAAGGAATTCCGGTGAAGCTCCATACTACACCGACCGGTACTTCGCCGGTCTCGAAGTTCTGCTGTACGATATCCAGGGAATTGATACGGCCGGCTTCAGCCATCTCGGTCCAGAACTGGATCGCGGGATCGATATTGGTCAGGTCTCCGCCAAGTGCGAAGTTGGAAGCAATGATAGCGCCCTGTGCGTTTCCGCCGTTGATATCGCCGATCGCGACCTTATAGGAACCGTTCTTGATGTCTTCCCAGGAAGTCGGGGCTTCTTCTTCGATCAGATCGGTATTTACCAGGAATGTTGTAGCGCCGGTGTAAGCGACCATCCATTTGCCGTCTTCACCCTTTGCCCAATCCGGTACGGAATCCCAGTAGGAAGTCTTGTAGCCCTGGGTAAGGTCTTCGGAAACGACCTGCGAGGTGAAAGCATAACCTACATCGCCGATATCCTTGGTTCCGTTCTCACCCTCGGTGACGAACATCTGCAGCTCTTCCGCTGAAGACATATCGACATCGCCGTGGGTCAGGCCGTACGTCTCACTCATGTAGTTCCACAGGGAACCCCAGTCAGCCCATTCATCGGGCATACCGACAGACTGAACGTCTCCCTCAGCCTTTGCCGCTTCGATCAGCTCGTCAACAGACATGCTGTTCAGATCGACCGCGCCTTCCGGTGCAGCGGCTTCTTCAGCCGGTGCTTCCGTCTCAGCGGCTGCGGCTTCGGTCTCGGCTGCAGCTTCCGTCTCTGCAGGTGCTTCGGTCTCAGCGGGTGCGCTGCTGCCGCCGCAGGCTGCCAGTGACATTACCATTGCTGATGCAAGGGCCAGTGCCAACCATTTCCTGTACTTCTTCATGTAGTACTCCCTCCTTTTGAATGATGCCCCGACAGCGGATCGCTGTCACCGGCATAGTTGATGCGCGAAATATTTTTCACACAACTTTAGTAAAAATTTTATCACAATAATATAAAAGTGTAAATAGATTTATGTTAATGAAGGGTAAAATCATATCATTCAGAGGAATGAACCGACGCAGGATCTGCGCTTCTCAGTCCACATTTTTTGTCGCGATCATATCGACGCCCGTACCTGCGATGTCCTTCATCAGCACATCCCCGATCCTGACCGGACACGGGACTGATACGCCCGCAAGATCCCGGATCACATCCATGATCTTCCCCTTCGGGACATCCGATGCGGTCTTGACCGGGACCATCCGCTCTCCGTCCCTGCTGCCGTATACGCGCACAGAACTGGTAACGATCCTGGTCGGCGCTGTCACTTCTTTTCTGGCATAAATATCGCCTCTGTGACAGGAATTCCCGGTGACCAGTTCGATCCCGCCGGCATCATTCATCATGACTTCGATCCGGCAGCCCAGCGGGCAGTTGATACATGTCAGTTCCACAGTATTCATCACATGTCCTCCTCTACCCTGATGTCTATCGTCTTCATATCCTGATGCTCCTGCAGAAGCTTCTCGGTCAGGACCAGTTCTTCCATTTCACCCGGTGCCATGATCCTGCGTTTTTTGGACATGGCGGGTTCGCCGTCGATATACAGGACGATCTTTTTATTCTGCATGACTTCGCCGACACGGAAACGCACTTTCAGCCATTTGCTTACCCTGCCGGGATCGATGAAAGCCGGAACGGTATACCGGATCCCGCCGGAGAATATCACAGGGATCCGCACGTCCTCTTTTGTCTTCGCTTCGCTGTTTCCGAACGCCCTGATATAAGCTGCCGCGCTCTGTCCGGCGTGTGCGGCTTCCTCAGACACATAATCCACAAGATCGTGCACATGCAGCACATTCCCGGCGGCAAAGACGCCGGGCACGGATGTCTCCAGGGATTCATCCACGACCGGTCCGTTCGTGACCCGGCTCATTTCCGCCCCCAGACCGATCGTCAGTTCATTTTCAGGAAGCAGTCCGACGGAAAGCAGCAGGGTATCACAGTCATAATGTTCTTCCGTTCCGGGGATCGGTTTCCTGTCCGGACCGACCTCTGCGATGTCAACGCCTTCCACCCTCTCCTTGCCTTCGATCCGGACAACAGTATGCGAAAGTTTCAGCGGGATGCCGAAATCGTCCAGACACTGCACGATATTTCTTTTCAGACCGCCCGAGTAAGGCATGAGCTCTGCACAGACAAGCACCTTTGCGCCTTCGAGCGTCATGCGGCGGGCCATGATCAGGCCGATATCACCGGAACCGAGGATCACGACCCGTCTTCCCGGAAGATATCCTTCAATATTGACCAGCCGCTGCGCGGTACCGGCGGAAAAGATCCCCGCAGGCCGGAATCCCGGGATATTCAGCGATCCGCGGCTGCGTTCGCGGCATCCCATGGCCAGGATCAGTGCCTTTGTTCTCAGGATGAGCAGTCCGTCTGTCTCGTTGACGGCAGTGACCGTTTTTGTCCCGTCTTCATTCTGTCCGAGGGACATAACCATGGTATCCAGCTTGTATTCTATTTCTCTTTCGGTCAGTTTATCGATATAACGCTGCGCGTATTCCGGGCCGGTCAGCTCTTCCTGGAACGTATGCAGGCCAAAGCCGTTGTGAATGCACTGGTTCAGGATTCCGCCAAGGCGTGTGTCGCGCTCCAGCACCAGGATACTTCTTTCCCCGGCATCATAGGCGGCAGCTGCTGCAGCCAGCCCCGCGGGACCGCCGCCGATCACGATCAGATCATATTCCGTTCTATCCATAGCATCACCGCCTTATATCCTGTCTTTTACAAGTCCGGAGATCACTTTGGAATTCCCTCCGGATTTGGTTATATCCGCAACATCCACGCCGAGTTCTGCCGCCAGGATATCCATGATCCTGGGAGCGCAGAATCCGGACTGGCATCTGCCCATGCCGGCACGCACGCGGCGCTTTACGCCGTCCAGGCTCTTCGCGCCGAGCGGCCTGCGGATCGCATCGAGGATCTCGCCTTCGCTGACCTGCTCGCACCGACAGACGATCCGGCCGTATTCGGGCTTTTCCTTAAGCACTTTCCGCAGTGCCTCCGGATCCGTGATCTTCTTCGGATCGAAAAAGCCGTCCCTGTGACCGTTATAGGAAGGGTTCTCTGAGAGTCCGAGCTTTTCCGCCAGCTGCCCGGCAATCCAGGCGCCGATCGCCGGCGCGGCAGTCAGTCCCGGTGATTCAATGCCCGCGCAGTCGAAGAATCCGGGTGCATCCGATACTTCGCCCAGAATGAAATCATGCCGCGCCTCATGGGCACGAAGTCCGGCAAAACTGGTAATGGCTTCTCTCAGCGGCAGATCGTCAAATGCATAGCCGGCCTTCTCCATCAGATCATCGAAGCCTTCCGCCGTGGTATCCACGCCTTCCCTGTCATCGATATCTTCCGCAGTCGGACCGACGATCGTGTTGCCGTGTACAGTAGGCGATACCAGAACGCCTTTGCCGAGTTTTCCGGGCACCTGGAAAACGGTATGTTTAACATAGCCGCCGGTACGGCGGTCAAGAAGGATATAATCGCCTTTTCTCGGTGTGATATGGATCTTCTCCGCAGATACCATGTTGTGCAGAACATCTGCATAAACGCCGGCGGCATTCACGACTGTCCGTGTGCGGACAGCACCGTCAGAAGTCTGCACGATCCAGTACGATTCACCGTTCCCGTCCGTCCCTGGCGTGAGGGATTTTACCTCGGAATTGAAACGGAACTCCACCCCGTTCGCATACGCGTTTTCCGCGAATGCAACGGTCGCGCCGAACGGGCATACGATGCCGGCCGTCGGCGCGTAAAGGGCGGCGACCGGTACATGTCCGACGCTCGGTTCCAGTTCCTGCAGCCTTTCCCTTCCTACGATCTCCAGCTTCTCCACACCGTTCTTTATGCCGTTTTCCATCAGCGCATGGAGTTTCGGGATATCCTCCTCCGACAGAGCCAGGACCAGGGATCCGTTGTTCTTATAATCAAATCCCAGTTCCTTTGACAGCGCCGGATACATCTGACAGCCGAGCAGATTGTACTTTGCCATGAGGGAGCCGTGCGCCGCGTCAAAGCCGGCGTGAATGATCGCGGAATTCGCCTTGGATGTTCCGGTACAGACATCCTCAGACCGTTCCATGACACAGAATCTGCCGCTGTATTTCGACAGGAACCTGGCAGCAGCACATCCGGTAATGCCTGCGCCTATAATGACTGCATCATACATATCAAATCATTCCTTCCCGGAGTCAGGGGAC
>CAMOZZ010000151.1 GCA_946631165.1 uncultured Lachnospiraceae bacterium
GGGCGAGGATCCTTCGGCAGGCTCAGGATGACAAGTGATGAAACCCTGCAGTGGAATTCACTTTGTGTGCGAACTGAATTCTGTCATACTGAGCGAACGCAGAGAGTCGAAGTATCCACCGCGTATGGATTTCGGTTTTGTGAAGCCGCACGATCCAGAGCGAGGATCCTTCGGCAGGCTCAGGATGACATCTTCTGTTAAAGGAGTACTTCTATGAAATATGATTTTACTTCCATAATAGACAGAAAAGGCCACGACGCCATGGCTGTCGACGCCATCGGCTCCTCCGTCTTCTTCACCAGCGCGCCCACCGCGCCGAAGCCCGGCTTCGACGCTATCCCCATGTGGGTCGCCGACATGAATTTCCCTGCCCCGGCCACGATCACCGATGCCATCCGCGCCAGGCTTGATCATCCGACCTTCGGCTACTTCATGCCCTCTGAAGAATATTATGCATCCATTATCCGCTGGCATGAACAGCATAACGGTGTGCACGGCATGAAGCCGGAAGACATCGGCTACGAAAACGGCGTCCTCGGCTGCGTCGCCAGTGCCCTGCGCGCCTTTACCGCGCCCGGCGAGAAGTTCCTGATGCATTCTCCGACCTACATCGGCTTTTCGGATGTCGCCGAAAGAACAGGAAGAACCCCTGAACTCAGTCCGCTTTACCGCGACGCAAGCGGCGTCTGGCGGATGAATTATTACGATATGGACAAGCGTCTGAAGGAGAATCATATCCATCTGGCGGTCTTCTGCAGCCCGCACAATCCCTGCGGCAGGGTCTGGGAAAAGTGGGAGATCGAGAAGGCGATGGAAGTGTTCAGGGAAAACCAGGTTGTTGTTATATCGGATGAGATCTGGTCCGACATTCTTCTGAACGGTCATAAGCATACGCCGACACAGAGCATAAGCGAAGATGCGAGGAAACGCACCATTGCGGTCTATGCGCCCAGCAAAACGTTCAACCTTGCCGGCCTGATCGGCAGCTATCATGTGATTTATGATCCGTACCTGCGCGACCGGGTCCGCCGGATGAGCCAGACGACGCATTACAATGATATGAATGTTCTGTCCATGCACGCACTGATCGGCGCCTATAAACCGGAAGGTGCAGCGTGGGTAAACGAACTGAACCAGGTCCTTTCCGACAATATCAATTACGCGTACTCTTTTATAAGGTACAATTTTGAAGGCGTTGAAACCGCGATGCCTGAAGGCACCTATATGATGTACCTGCATTGTGAGGAGTACTGCAGAAAGACCGGGAAGAGCATCGACGATCTGCTGAAAGCCGGCTGGGATGTCGGCGTCGCCTGGCAGGACGGCAGGCCGTTCCATGATGAATGGGCCATCCGCATGAACTTTGCACTGCCGAAGATTCGGGTAGAGGAAGCCATGCGGCGGCTGAAAGAGTACGTTTTCATCTAAGATATACAGCAGTTTCATAGTAAGCGGGGAAGACGCGATGGGAATGCATTTTAAATATGTCAGGATCCAGGGGAAGGAACTGGCAAAGAACACGATGTATGCCAAGGGGATCTTCAGCATGTGCTGGCAGCTGATCCAGGATGATGTCATGGACCAGGAGGACAAGGAACTGTATATCGAGATAGACAGCTGGTTCGCCGAGAACCTGCCCTGGCCTCCGCAGTGCAAGAACAGGGAGCCGGTCGTCTGCTGGTTCAAGACGGAAAATTCGGATGAGATGCTGAAAATGATCCGGCCTGCACTCTGGCTGCTGGAGAGATATCATCATCCGTATTTCCTTGTTTATACGAACTCGCCCGGTGAGATCGTATATGAAGACAAATACCAGATCGTGGCCAAGACGGACGGTTTTCTGCAGATCGATGAGCTGCAGGAATCCTGGTCGCCGGAGGATGAATGACAATGACGGAAACAGTAAAAACCGCACTGATTATGGAAGGCGGCGCGATGCGCGGCCTGTTCACCTGCGGCGTAATGGATGTATTTCTGGAAAATGAGATCGTTTTTGACGGCGCGGCAGGCATTTCCGCCGGTGTGACATTCGGCTGCAATTACAAGTCAAAGCAGATCGGGAGACCGCTGCGTTATAATATCAGGTTCAGCCATGATCCCAGATACAGCAGTTTCCGCTCGCTGATCACCAGCGGGGATCTTTACAATGTGGAATTCTGTTATCATACGATCCCCGAGGAACTGGATCCGTTCGATCAGAAAACATTTGCGGAAAATCCGATGGAATTCTATATCGGCGCCGCAAATGTCGAGACCGGCAGGATGGTCTATTATAAATGTACGGACGGCGGGGAAACGGATATTGAATGGATGCGGGCGTCGGCGTCCATGCCGATGGTATCGCGGCCGGTGAAAATTGGAAAGTATACGCTGCTGGACGGAGGGATCATTGATCCGGTGCCGTACAGATTCATGGAACATAAGGGATATAACCGGAATGTCATTATCCTGACGCAGCCGAAGGGATTTGTGAAGAAGAAATTTTCCGCCATGCCGCTCATGAAGGCGTCGCTGCGGAAATATCCGGAAATCGTAAAGGCCATGGAAGTCAGGCATATCCGGTATAACCGTGAAATGGAAGAGATCGCAGAGCGGGAAGAGGCCGGAACGTCACTGGTGATCCGGCCGCCGGAAGCGCTGGGGATCAGCAGGACGGAGAAAGATCCTGTGGAGCTCCGGAGAGTATACGAAGTCGGACGGGAAGAAGCGGAGAGGCGGCTGGAAGAAGTGAAGGCGTTTCTTGCGGGGAAGCAGTGCCAGTAAAACTGCATGATGCAGGGCGAGGATCCTTCGGCAGGCTCAGGATGACAAGTGATGAAACCCTGCAGTGGAATTCACTTTGTGTGCGAACTGAATTCTGTCATACTGAGCGAACGCAGAGAGTCGAAGTATCCACCGCGCGGCGGCTTCGGTTTTAGTAAAACCGCATGATGCAGAGCGAAGATCCTTCGGCAGGTGCAGCATGACAGGATCGTTTCCGCGGAGAGGTATATTTATGAATCCTATAGCAACAATAACCCTGGAAAACAGGGGAAATATCGTCATCGAACTGCTCCCGGAAGCGGCCCCGAACGCCGTGAACAGCTTCATCAGCCTGGCTTCCAGGGGATATTTTGACCATTACGCAATTCAACGGGTTGTGCCCGGCTGGTGTGTTGACGTCAGCTATTCGGGATTCGGAAGACCGGAATGCAGATATCTGATCGAAAGCGATGCAAAGCGGTCGGCAGAATATCTCGATATGGTCCCGGGCGTGATCGCCTTCGGCGGCTATGGCGAGAACATGGTCTGCGGAAGCGAGTTCTTCTTTCCGCTTGCGCCGATGCCATCGATCCTGGGAATTTATCCGGCGTTCGGAAAGATCACGGAGGGCCTGGAACTGATCCTGGCACTGGAGACAGAAGAACTGAGACCGGTCAGGAGCCCTGAAGGTCTGGAGGACATTGTGATCAATGAGCCGGCTGTCCCGGTCGTCATTGAAAAGGTAACTGTAGAAACATTCGGAGTGAAATACCCGGAGCCGGTGAAACTTGATGTGATGCCGGAGACCGGAGGATGGAAATGAAAAGAGTTATATTCAGCGCTGAAGGAATATTCCGGCGCAGAAACATTTTTGCAAATTATTTGGAAAGCCCTGTCCTTTCCTGTTTATGGATGATGCTTTGTATCTGCTCGGCCTGTGTATTCATGCCTGTGCAGGCCGGCGCCATGAATACAGCACCTGATGTGCCGAGGACGGACGTGAAGGCCGAAGAAGACCCGGCGGATGAATGGCTTGCTGAATTTGATGAATCCGATTTTGAAGAGGAAGAGATCTACGGCCCCGTCCAGCAGGTGGACGAGGAAGACGAGCCGCTTTTTGATGACAGCGAAGTCCTTTGGGAAGATGAGGAACTGATGTCGGTAAACGTTTCCAACGATGCGAAGCGGGAATTCGTGGAATATATCGCGCCTTTCTGCATGGCCGATCAGGCGCTTACAGGAATCCCGGCCTCTGTGACCATTGCCCAGTGCATCCTTGAGAGCGGCTGGGGGCAGAGCGGCCTGGCGAAAAAAGCAAATAATCTGTTCGGGATCAAGGCCGGTGCGTCGGTCAATTCGTGGTCCGAATACAGCGCATGGGACGGTGTGTCCTATGTTCAGACCAGGACCGGTGAGCAGCTGGCGGACGGAAGCCATGTGAGCATTATCGCGAAATTCCGCGCCTATCCGAGTTTTAAGGAATCCATCGCCGACCACAGTGCGTATCTGATCCATTCGCAGAAGAACGGAAAGCCCAGATATCCCGGGATCGACCAGTGCAAGGATTACCGCACGGCGTTCTGGATCATCCAGCTGGGCGGTTACGCTACCAGCCATACTTATGCGGATACGCTGTGCGCGGTAGTGGAAAAATACGATCTGACGAGGTTCGATGCGGATCCGAGTCCTGAAGAGGAGATCGAGGAGATCGAGACGGAGCCTGTCGGACAGGCGGAAGAGTGATCCGCGGCCGCAGTGTGTGTTCACGGACCGGCTGCTTTTTTCCTGCAGACCCTGCACAGCAGCCGGCAAATCGGCGGGAAACCGTGATTTTTCGCCGATTTCTCTTGACAATCCTACCCATCATGCTATAATGTTGAACGCGTGCGCACGTCACGTGTTCTTTTTGTGTTATGGACAGAAAAAGAACAGTCAAAACGGCGTAAACACGTAAAAAACTATAAGGAGGAAAAGATATGCCTACGTTCAATCAGTTAGTGAGAAAAGGCAGACAGACCAGCGAGAAGAAGTCTACGGCTCCCGCTCTGCAGAAGGGTTACAACTCCCTGCACAAGCGCGCAACAGACATCTCTTCCCCTCAGAAGAGAGGCGTTTGCACAGCTGTTAAGACCGCTACCCCGAAGAAGCCTAATTCCGCTCTTCGTAAGATCGCCAGAGTACGTCTTTCCAACGGTATTGAAGTGACCAGCT
>CAMOZZ010000152.1 GCA_946631165.1 uncultured Lachnospiraceae bacterium
GTAAGGTCGGAAACCTTGCGGCTGTTAACGGCCAGGCTTACGGCGGTATCTCCCACAGCATCGGTTTTGCTCTTTCCGAGATCTATGAGGATGTAAACAAGCATAAGAACATCGCAGCCTGCGGCGTGCCTACGATCAAGGATATCCCTGACAAGTTCGACATCATCCATTATGAGCGTCCCGATGAGGCAGGTCCTTTCGGTTCCTCCGGTGCTTCCGAGGCATTCCAGTCCTCCGGACATGTTGCTGTTCTGAACGCGATCTACAATGCCTGCGGCGTCCGGATCCATGAGATCCCCGCAACGCCTGCCAAGATCAAGGCCGGTCTGGATGCGCTGGCAAAGGGCGAGCAGCCTTATGCGCCCGAGAAATACTTCCTCGGCATGGATATGTATGAAGAACTGCAGGAGATCAAGGACAATCCTTATCCTGAGGGAACTGCTGACTACTTCAACCCGCTGGGCACCAGCAAGACCAGATTCGTCTGATCGCTCCCTGCGGTACGGAAGTCGATTTAATCTATCGGTAATACTGATGACCGGGCAGTGCGGAATACCGTTCTGCCCGGCTTTTCGAAGTTCATGAACCAGAAATCAGGAGGTGCCCATGAGTCAGCCTGACAGACCGTCCGGAGAACTGAAAAATACCATCGAAGCGGCGTGGCTTGCGGAACGAAGCCGTCTTGAAAAGTGCATTGAAGAGGAAGTGCCGGACTGCACCGCGCGCTGTCCCTTCCGTATGGATATCAGAGATATCATGGGACGTCTGAAAAAGGGACAGATCAACGGAGCCTACCGGCGTTTTTACAATGCAGTCGGTTTTCCGTTTATCGTTTCACGGTGCTGTGATGCACCATGCAGACAGAACTGCGTAATGAAAAAAAGAGGCGGTGCCATCGATATACCTCGTCTTGAACGGGCGCTGCTCCGGTATACGCTGAACACAAAACCCAACCGGATCAATATGCCGCAGCGCCCGGAAAAAATTGCCATAGTCGGTGCCGGAATGAGCGGACTGGGCTGTGCGCTGCGCCTTCTGAATCTGAAATATCAGGTCTCTGTGTTTGAAAAGACCGGGGTGCCCGGCGGATGCATCCGTGAGACTGCCGGGGCTGAACTGGTCGATGAAGAGATCGCCAGGCAGTTCATGTACGAGAACTGTGAGTGGCATTACAACGAACAGATCACGGATCCGGTCAGTCTGCTTGAGAATGGTTATCATGCTGTTTATATCGCCACCGGAGCAGGCGGTGATGATTTCGGCATCCTGCAGGACGGCGCCTCCGGAATATGCGTCTCCAAAGTGCCCGGCATTTATTTCGGCGGACGGATCACCGGCGCATCCCCGATGGAAGCGCTTGCTCAGGGCATGCAGACTGCGGCGCAGATCGAAGGCTACTTTAAGACCGGCGTCATGAGGGTGCCGGAAAAGAAAGAGGAGAGCGCCATCGTGCTCGCAGAACGTTTCTTTAAAGAAAAGCCTGCGGTAGTGCCCTCCGATGACGGTGAGTTTACGAAAGAGGAAGCCATAGAAGAAGCGGGACGCTGCGCACAGTGCCGCTGCGATGCGTGCGGACGCGGCTGCGGTCTGATGGAATATTACAGAAGAGGTCCCAAACGGCTCAGCGCGGAAGTCTATGTTTCCGTAAGGCCGGGAACCCTCGATGGGAACGGAACAGTCGCGACCAGGATCATCGGGAGCTGCAATCACTGCGGATACTGTACGGATGTCTGCCCGTCATCGATCGATATTGACAGTTATCTGCTGAAAAGTCACGCTTTGATGACTGCCAAGGAGACCATGCCGTGGGCGTGGCACGAATACTGGCTGAACGATCTGGCATTTTCCATGAAGGATGCTGCTGTCACGATGATCGACAGAAAAAAAGGGAATCCGTATCTCTTTTTCCCGGGGTGTCAGACAGGAGGTCCCGATCCATGCTATGTAACGGAATCCTTCCGCCTGCTGAAAAAGCTCGAGCCGCAGACCGGTCTTATGCTTACCTGCTGCGGAGCGCCCGCGCTCTGGGCATCCGCGCCGCAGGCGCAGGAAGAAGCCCTCTCAAAGATCCGGAATGTATGGGAAGCAGCCGGAAAGCCTGTTTTCATCCTGTCCTGCCCGAGCTGTATGAAAGTATTCGGGCAGTTCCTGCCGGAGATCGAAACCGTTTCCCTGTATGAATATCTGGCAGCACATAAGATCACACCGGCAAAGTCCGGCGACGGGAAACTCTATAAAGTGTTTGATCCATGCGCTTCCAGAGGAAGAGAGCTGCTGCAGCAAAGTGTGAGAGACATTGCCGCTGCAGGAGGCTTCTGCCTGGCTGCGGATGAGGAGGATGCGGTGTGCTGTTCCTATGGCGGTCATACAGATCTGGCGAATCCCAGATATACGGACTGGCTCGCAAAGAAGCGGGCGTTTGCAGCAGAGGAGCCGTATCTGACATACTGTGTGAACTGCAGAGATACTTTTGTGTCAAAAGGGAAAGAAGCCGTTCATATTCTGGATCTCATCCTGGATCTCGATCATACGGATTATGCGCCGCCCGGCGCGAATGCGAGAAGGAGAGCCCGGCTTGCACTGAAAGATTATCTGGAGAACGGGATGCCGGAACCTGATGATCCGGACATGCTTTACGGAGGGACGGATATGCCTGCGAATGAAAAGTTTTTTGCTCCTGACGCGGAACTTTCCGAAAAACTGGAGAAACGCCGCCTGATCTGGGAAGACCTGCAGGAAGTGGTGCTGTCTCTGGAGGAGACGGGAGACAAGATTGAAGATACGGAAGCGCAGTGTTTCTTCGGTCACAGGATGCTCGGCAACATGACATACTGGGTGAAGTACCGGATGGAAGACGGCAGATACCGCCTGCTTTCCGCATATGCCCACAGAATGAAGATCGAGGGGTGAAGTTCATGGATGAGATGCAGAACCGGAAGACCGCCTCTGAGGTGGAAGAAAAAAGCAAACGGGATCTGGGACGTTATGTCTGTGCAAAATGCGGGGTGCCGCTTGCATTGAAAGAAGTTCATTTCACATATCTGGATCATCCTTTCCATGCACAGCTCCCGGCCTGTCCCGTGTGCGGGAATGTCATGATCGATGAAGAGCTTGCGGACGGCAAGATCGCCGAAGTCGAGGAACTGCTGGAAGATAAGTGAAAGAAGAGAAAGGAACATCAGGAATCGGTGTTCCTTTTTTACATACATCAGCCGCAGACCGGTGAAAAGCCGCAGCAGTATTTCCTTCACTATTAATCGGATATATTGATATATGTTATGCGATGCTTTAATTTCACAAATTCAAACAATTGTTTTACAATTAATTTCATAAAATAACAGCAAAAATCTTTTTAAAATTAAAAATGCCCGGCAGTCCATGCTGCTGACGGGGAAGATCAATGGCAGGAGGTAAAAAAGGATGGTCTTTAATGACACTTATAAGATGGAAGAGTATTTACTGAATACGCAATGGCAGGATCTTCCCGAGGATGTACAGCAAAGAGCAGTTGACTGCGGCATCGATCTGATGCTGGCTCTGATCCTGGGAAGCCATGGAGAACAGTTCCAGAACGGGCTGAGGCTGACGCAGTATCTGAAGGGCGGCGATCTGGAGATTCCCGGAGGAGAAAAAGGCCTGAGTCTTATGGGCGCCGCATTCGCCATGGGACATGCGTCTAACTCCTATGATATCGATGACGGCCATAATTCCATCAAGGGTCATCCGGGAACTGCTTTTGTCGGCGGTGTTCTTGCAGCTGCGCTTGAGAAAAATGTTACGTATAAAGAATACCTTACCACGCTGGTCGTTTGCTATGATCTTGCCGTGAGAGCAGGAATTGCCCTGCAGGATCATTATAATTATCTGCACAGCACCGGCGCTTACGGCGCCATATCCACGGCTGCCGGAATCGGGAGGATATTCGGGTTTACGAAAGAACAGATGAAGACCGCGATCTCCATGGCAGAGTTTCATGCTCCCATGACGCCTGTCATGAGAGCTGTGGAATATCCGTCCATGAATAAGGACGGCGTACCTTTCGGCGCCATGGTCGGAACGCTGGCTGCGCTGGATACCATCGCCGGTGAAAGCGCCAAGACACAGATCCTGGAGATGCCGGAATATGAATATCTTCTGGATACGCTCGGGGAAGTCTATGAGATCATGAATCTCTACTTTAAGCCTTATACATGCTGCCGCTGGGCGCATCAGCCGATCCAGGCTTCCATTGAGATCATGCAGAAACACGGCATTGCCCCGGATGATATTAAGAAGGTGACGGTACATACATTTGCCTCTGCTGCAGCGCTCAGCAAGATCGTACCGCATGAGACGGATGAAGCACAGTATAATATTGCATTCCCGGTCGCTGCTGCGATCGTTCACGGGGATGTGGGATATAATCAGATGTGCAATGCTGCGATCGGCAATCCGAAGGTCCTGGATATGATGAAACGCCTTGCGTTCGACGTAGATCCGGAGATGGAGGCACAGTTCCCCGAGAAGAGACTTGCCTGGATCGAGATGGAACTGAACGACGGCACTGTGTACAAGACCGGGCCGTATGCCGCAAACGGAGAACGCACCGACAATGTGGATCACAAATGGATCGTAAAGAAATTCAAACGGATCGTCAGTCCTTTCCTGAATGAGGAGGGGAAGACGGTAGCACTGAGACTTCTGACTGAGAATCTGGAACAGCCGGTCCGTGAAGTGGTGGCTGATCTGAATGTAGCGCTTGATAAGTACG
>CAMOZZ010000153.1 GCA_946631165.1 uncultured Lachnospiraceae bacterium
TTTCGGCGGGCTTTTTCTATGTTCTCCGACAAAAACGGAGGACTTTCCTATTAGACAAAAAAGACCGTCTTTCAGACGGTCCGTAAATTCATATGTTTCTGTTCATATATTCCACAACATCCTTATAGGGCAGTTTCCCGCCGAATATATCCAGCGCGCTGCCGATCGTGATATCCACGCTGCCCTGCCCCAGTTTTTCAGCCAGCCTGACATCCTCCATATTTCTGATGCCTCCCGCATAGGTCACCGGGATCTGTCTGTGCGCAGCGAGGATCTTAAATACTTCTTCGTTGATGCCGGCCTGCTTTCCTTCCTCGTCCACAGCATGGACAAGAAATTCTGCACAATGTCCCGACAGCTCATCCAGCGTCTCAGAACTAAGCGCTGTATCCGTTGTTTTTGTCCACCGGTCGGTCACAATCATGAACATGCCGTCCCGCGCTCTGCAGGAAAGATCCAGCACGAGCCGTTCCCTGCCAACGGCCTGCTCCATTTCAGCAAGTCTTTTCCTGTCAATCAGTCCGTTCCTGAACACATAGGAAGTAACGATGACATGAGATGCACCTGCATCAAGGAACATCGCGGCATTGAAAGGGTTGATCCCGCCCCCGGCCATCAGGCCGCCGGGGAAGGCAGCAAGCGCGGAAAGCGCCTGCGCTTTTGTTTTTTCATAATATTCCGAATCACGATGGTTAAGCAGGATCACGTGACCGCCGGGAAGACGGTCTCTCCTGTACATATCTGCAAAAAAGGAAGCATCACGGGCGGAGACAAAATTCTCCTTTGCGGAATCTCCGGAGAGACTGCCCCCGATGATCTGCTTGACAGAACCGTTGTGAATATCGATGCATGGACGAAGACGCATATTCCCTCTCCCGGCGCTACCGCGCCGGCTCTCTCTCTATTTTGAAGTATTTGTCAAACCCGTTCAGGATGCCCTGCACAATTTTATTCTGGTAAGAATCCTTTGCCAGCAGCCTGTCTTCTGCCGGGTTGCTCTGGTATCCCATCTCGATCAGTGTGACCGGCACTTCACACCAGTTGATGCCGGTATAATCATCTGCCTGCGTCACACCGAGATTCTTGCTTTTCGTCTGCTCACAGACACTATCGACTACATACTTTGACAGCCTGTAGCATTTTCTGTAAAGCTTTCCGATCGGATACGGGCTTTTCTTAGTCGGACAAATGGTAAATGTCCCGTGTTTGCTGCGCGTTGTCGATCCGTTTGCATGGATCCTGATAAAGGCGTCTGCATTCACTCTGTTGGCGATCGCTGCCCGCTCGCTGTTCGCAATATTCACCGTATGCTTCGTCCTGATCATGACGACCTGATAACCGTTCGCTTCAAGGACTTCCTGCAGTTTTTGGGCAACGGTCAGCGTCAGCTCATATTCGAAGAGTTTTGTGGAAACGCCCTGCGTGCCGCCGGAAACCTTTTTTCTTTTCTTTTTCGCACCGGGACCGATAGGTTCCATCGACGGGTCTGCGTGTCTCTGATGGCCGGCATCGATAACGATGAGCTTACCGGCTATTTTTTTCTTCCTGACTGCGCTGTATTCACCGAATACAGGGGAAGTTTTCTTCCCTTTATAGGCACGCACCTTGACATAACATGTCTTTCTGATAGGGAGATCTTCAAGAACAGCCTGATTTGTCTTTACATAGACGGTCCTGTAACGCACAAAGTCCTCATAGTAAGAATACTTTACCTGATATCCATTTGCGTCCTTCACCTTTTTCCAGGTAATGGTCATCTTCCGCATCTGAGAATTATCCAGCTTCAGACCGGTGACCTTTCCGGGTTTCGCAGCTTTCTGCTTTTTCGTTTTCTTCTGTGCTGCTGTCTCATCCGTTTCATTCTGCGCTGCCGTCGGCTGTTCCGGTGCCTGCAGTTCTGTCTCCTGCGGCACGGTTTCCTGCGGTTCTGTTTCCGGCAGCTGTTCTGCGCGGAGCATCCCCGGCATACAGAATAACATAACTGCTGCCAGAAGCATTGTAAGGATGAAATGACCGTTCTTTTTCATAAAACTGCTCCAATCCATTGTTTGATCAGATGTGCATCCCTGATTCGGACAGACCGGACGCCCTGCACAGTTATCATCTTCCAAAATAAAGATCCAGTCCGTCAGCAAGACCTTTCGCGATCCTGTACTGATACTCTTCCGTCTGCATGAGCGTATCTTCTTCCTGATTGCTCATATATCCCATCTCGACGATCGTCACCGGCACTTTGCTCCAGTTGATCCCGGAATAGGTATCGCTCCTCATAACGCCGCGGTTCTTCGCACCGGTCGAAGCGACAAGCCCCTTCAGCACTGCCTCTGCCAGCGCATTGCATTCGCTGTAGATATCGCCGTTATACGGATTGGCGCTCGTCTGGCAGATCGTGAAGCATCCATGCGCGCTGTGATCTTCACTCCCGTCAGCGTGGATCCTGATAAATGCATCCGCATGGGCTTCATTCGCCATGGACGCGCGCTCGACATTGCTGATATTCACATCATTCGTCTCGCGGATCATCAGGACCTCATACCCTCTGCCCAGAAGTTCCTCTTTCAGTTTCAGCGCCACATCCAGGTTCAGCTGGTACTCCGATGCACCGGTATAATCGCCGGCCGTGCCGCTCGACACCTTCGCCTTCATCTCGGATGATCCGGGGCCGATCGGCTCCTTCTCACTGTTCGCATGTGCCTGATGTCCCGGATCGATGGCTACCAGTTTCCTGTCGGCAACAGGATAGCCGTCCTCATCCGTCTCGGACCAGAGACTGTCGTCCTCTTCCAGGCCTTCATCCAGCTCGATCTCTTCTTCAGCGACATCGGAAATGCCGTCGGACTGTCCTGCAATGCCGGCAAACGGCGTATCCTGGGCACCTTCATCCTCTGCCGTTTCGGATATCCCGGGCTCTGCTGTTTCGAACGTCTCCGCCTCTGCCGGTGCTTCCGTCTCTGCCGCCGCCTCTGTTTCTTCCGGCATGCTTTCCTCTTCTGCAGGCGCTGCCGCAGATTCGGCCTGCACCGTCTGCGCTGCCGCAGACGTTTCTGCCGTCTCCGGTTTCTTTCCGCTGCAGGCTGTAAAGGCAAACAGGCAGGCAGCAATCAGAATAATACTAAATAACGATCGTTTCATCCTTAACCTCAATAATAAAAAGCAGGCTGAGGGCGCCGGATCTTCCGGCCGGCGATCTGCCCTCAGAACGACAATGATTCCCGGATCACCATCATCTCTATTTTATACCGGAGCTCCCGAAGCCGCCCCTGGCATTTCCTTTTCTTTCGCCGATCTCCTCAAATACAATTCCGGGCTGATGTTCTATGATCCTGAACTGCGCGATCCGGTCATTCACATGGATCTGTGTGTCACGCATCGCCAGTACGGGATACATCCATCTGTCATCGGTGCTGTTCTTCCCATAAGATTCGTCTATGATCCCGATGGAATTGACCTGGATGATCCCGAAGTTCTTAAACGCCGAGCTTCTCGGCGCCACGATTGCCTCATAGCCGTCCGGCAGACTGATCGAGATCCCGAGATCGATCATGGCAAACTCGCCGGATTTCAGTGTCACATCCTCTGCCGCACGCAGATCGATCCAGTCGCTCTTGCCGTCAATGTAGGTCAGCCTGTCTATCCTGTCACTGTGATAATGGATCTTCAGCGTCTGTGTATTATCCATACCGCTCATCTTTTCCTGTATCTCTCCCTGCGGCGCGCTGCCCTGTTCCATTTGATCCGCTGACCGATCAGCCAGAAGAGAAGGATCAGCAGCACCACCAGCATCACGAACATCAGCGCGAGAAAGATCAGTTCCCCGGCTGTCCAGCCGAAGATCTCAGGCTCTTCCGTATAGGCTTCCCCCTCTGCCGTCTCCGCTGCCGCGATCGACTCTTCCGCACGCGATTCCGCCCATACTTCGAACGCTTCGTCCGTCAGCAGAACATCCGTTTCTCCGAGAGACGCCTGATCGTATGAGAACTGCAGTGTGCCAATGCGCAGATCGTCTTCCGTCGGCGCTGTTTCTTTCGGCGCAAATGTCACTGAAAGCTTCGTTTCATCTGCAAGATCCGGCACCATCAGCGCGAGCGCCGGCATTTCCACGTCTTCCTGTCCCCGCCCGAGCTCGTCATAAACATCCGGGAAGATCTCCGAAACATTTTCTCCCGTCACCAGGTTAAAATCGTTGAACGCATAATCCAGCAGCAGTTTCGTATCATTGAATCTGTCCGAGAGTCCCTTCATGAGAACGCAGACTACTTCCATGCCTTCCTTTTCGGCATAGGTGACCAGCGTGTTTCCGGCAAGCGAAGTAAAACCGGTCTTTCCGCAGACGACATCCGGATCGTAAAACTCGCTTTCGGGCTGCAGCATCAGATGATGGTTCGTATATTTCGAAAAGCCTTCCGTCCGGATGGCTCTTCCGGACAGCTGCACGGAAGTCTGCGACGCGTATCTGCGGAAGTCCTCATTCTCCACACAGGCGGAAAGGATCAGTGCCATATCCCGCGCTGTCGTCACATGCTCCGGATCATTCAGACCGTGCGGATTCACGAAATGGGTGTTCTCACAGCCGAGTTCTTTCGCCCGCGCATTCATCATGTCTGCAAAATCGCTTACCGAACCCGCGATATGCTCTGCAAGCGCGTAACCGACTTCATTGACGGATTCGACAAGAAGGAACTGCAAACATTCGTCGACAGTCAGCACTTCACCCTCTTCGAATTCGTAATGG
>CAMOZZ010000154.1 GCA_946631165.1 uncultured Lachnospiraceae bacterium
AGCGGATAACTGTCGCGGGACTGGCCCAGTTCCTCGACCGAGCACATCATGCCGTTGGATTCCACGCCGCGCAGCTTGCCCTTCTTGATCTTAATGCCGTTCTCGGGCAGCGGGCCGCCGTCATGGCCGCCGGCGACTTTTCCGCCGTCCAGAACAACGGGGACGAGCATGCCGACGGAATCAGCAGTGACATTCGGGGCGCCGGTCACGATCTGCACGGTCTCTTCGCCAACATTCACCCGGCATACGACCAGCTTGTCGGCATCCGGATGTCTTTCCACGGACTCGATGCGTCCGACTTTGATATTCTCAAGATTCTTGTCAAGTTCGGTATAGAATTCCACCTTTGTTCCGGAGAGTGTCATCGCGTCGGTATATTCCTGCGGCGTCGCATCAAGTCCCGGCACATAGGCCTTTAACCATGAATATGCTGTATTCATAAACAGTAACCTCCTCAGAACTGGTTCAGGAAACGGACATCGTTCTCATACAGAAGACGCATGTCGTCGATCTCATACTTCAGAAGCGCGATTCTCTCAAGGCCGATGCCGAATGCAAATCCGGAATACTCCTCGGGATCGATGCCGCTCATCTTCAGTACCTTCGGGTGCACCATACCGCAGCCGAGGATCTCGATCCAGCCCTCGCCCTTGCACATCCGGCAGCCCTTGCCGCCGCATTTGAAGCAGGTGATATCCATTTCCGCGGAAGGCTCCGTGAACGGGAAATGATGCGGACGGAACTTGACCTTCGTCTCCGGTCCGAACATCTCCTTTGCAAATTCCGCAAGCGTTCCCTTCAGGTCCGCCAGCGTAATGTTCTTATCGATGACCAGTCCCTCGATCTGATGGAAGGACGGGGAATGCGTGGCATCCACTTCATCCGCACGGAAGACTCTGCCGGGGGCAATGATGCGGATCGGCGGCTTCTGCTTCTCCATGACACGCACCTGTACAGGCGATGTCTGGGTACGGAGCAGGATGTCCTTCGTGATGTAGAAGGTATCCTGTTCGTCTTTCGCCGGATGATTCGCCGGGATATTCAGCGCTTCGAAGTTGTAGTAATCCAGCTCGACTTCCGGGCCTTCCACGACTTCATAGCCCATGCCCACGAAGACGCGCTCGACTTCTTCCTGCGCGATGGTGTTGGGATGGCGGTGTCCGACGCGCATTTTCTTTGCAGGCAGCGTGACATCGATCGTCTCGGCTGCCAGCTGTACTTCTCTCTGCTTTGCCGCGATCTGCTGCCGGATCTCCTCCAGACGTTCTTCGATGACGGCTCGTGTATCATTCACCATCTGACCGACCTTCGGTCTGTCTTCCTTGGCAACGTCCTTCATGCTCTTGAGCACCTGGGTAAGCTCACCCTTCTTTCCGAGGTACGCAATACGGATCTCATTCAGACGATCCAGGTTCTCGGCGCCTTCCATGCGCTCCATGGCTTCTTTCCTGATCTTTTCAAGTATATCCTTCATAGATCCCTCTTTTCCGCGCGTCCGCTGTCTTCGGACCGCTCTAAATCACGATTGTAATTTTTTTGGCCCGACTAGTCAAGTGCTCTCAGCAATATTCGGCTGATTCTTGCCTGTGTTCTTTCATCGAGACTGTCATAAAATGCCGCGACCTCCTCCGTTTCCAGCCTTCTGCCCTGGCCCGTTTCCTCCCGGTCCGGTCCAAGCGCATCGGGACTGACCCGGTAGATCCTGCACAGATCGTCGATCCTTGCCCGGTCCAGGCGCAGGTCCTTTCTGCTCTCATATCTGCAGAGGGTACTTTTGCTGACGCCGAGCAGGGCAGCCGCCTGCTGCAGGGAAATTCCCATCTGCGTTCTCAGCGCATACAGCATGGTGCCGTCGACTGTTCTTTTTTCTCCATTCATAGTTTCACCGTCCGTCAGTTCTTACGGCATTATAACAGAACGTTTTTTCCGTGAAAAGCATCGAAAATGCCGATTGTCTGCGTTTAAAGACGAATTGTCATGACTGCAGATACAAAAAGTGCGAAGATCATGCCCGGGCAGAGAAACACTGCAGCCGGGATCTGCCTGTTTCCGGCATGTTCTTTTCTGCACCGCAGAGAGTAAACCAGAAGCAGGATCCCGGAAACGAGCAGTGCCGTTATCATCTCCTTTTCTTTCAGCAGAAAAGCCTCCGCAGCCAGCAGCCTGACATCCCCGCCGCCCAGCACCCTGCCTTCCGATGCCATATATACGGCAAGCAGCGCCAGGAACAGAATCATTGCATTACCGGCATTCTGAAGAACCGCTGCCGGCTCCCTGTCCGGCCGCAGGGAACCCAGCAGGATCATGAACAGGATCTTCCCTTTTCCGATCTTTTTCTGCCTGCTGTCCTCCAAAGCCGCAGAGGCAAGAACCGCGCATGTGATGAGAAGCCATGCCGTCATTGCACATTCTCCCTCCTTTCTTTTCCCGAAAAAAAACACAGATGACCGGCCGTTTCTGTCCTGGTCATCTGCGCAAAGATCTGTTTTGTGACGGAAAACGCCGCTGCCGGCTGATTTCTGTCCGTTTATTTCCTTCTTAAATATTTCGAGCTTACATAACCTTTATAGGTCTTCCCCTTGACTTTGACCGCCACATGATACCATGTCGTGCCTGCTTTGTCTTTGGTACGGTAATACATCGTCATCGCTGTCCCGGACGGGATCACACAAAGCTTCTTATACCTGGTCCCTGCATAAAGCCTCAATGCCGAGGCGCCGGAGGCGGTGTATTTTGCTTTTGTCTTCTTTGTTCCGAATACACCGATCGGGGAATATTTTCCATAGCTCACGGATGAATCCACGCGGCATATCGCACGGATCTTGTAATAATACTCCGTATATTTCGCCAGGCCCTTCTGCCGGAAACTGCATGTTCCGGATACCTCTCCGGCTTTTTTGTATGTGCCGTTCGGCGCATCCGAAGTCCAGATCTCATATCCGTCTGCTCCGCTCGCAGCGCTCCAACTGATCGTAAGCGACCGGGAGGCATTCTTTTTCAGCCTGACGGTCTTCACTTTTCCGAGCACTATGTCCGCGCATTTCGCGGAAATATATCCCGTGACTTTGCTCCCGTTGATCGTCGGTCTTACCTTGTACCAGGTAAGCCCTTCATTATTCTCGGTCTCGGCATACACCCTGAGCTTTGTGCCCGCCTGCACATATCCCAGCGAATCGTGGCTGACGCCCGCCTGCGTGCGGATATGCGCAACCTGCTGATTGACGCGGATCGTCTTGGTGCCGCTTCTTTTCGTAGCCGAATACGCCACGGCAGATGCCGGTCCGGCCATTTTCTTTCCGTCTTCGCTGTAATATGCTTTTACTCTGTAGTAGTACTCCTTGCCGGCTTTCAGACCGGTATCCGTATAAGAGGTCCCGCTCACTTTTGCGACTTTATAAAACGGCCCCTCTGCGGATCCGGAACGCTCAATGCTGTATTCTGAAGCGGATGCCACCGCATTAAACGCAAGCGACAGGGAGGACGCGGACTCCTGTTTTACGGAAAGGCCGGAAACCCGTTTTGACTCATCTTCTGACTGGAAGAACGACTCCGAAGACTTCGGCCGATAGTAAAAGTTCATGTCTACGCTGGTAGAACATCCGTCCACTTTTCCATCGCTGGCGTACTGCCAGATCAGGTATTTTCCGCTATAATAGGTGTTCGTATTGTAACGGGCGAACCAGAGATCACAGAGATTTTCAAGCACGGAAGCATTATAATGATCCTTCATGCTGTAATAGCCTGTATAGACCATCGGCGTGTAGCCGGCCGCCTTGATCTTCTCACAGAATGCCTTCGCGATATTTGTATATGCTGCCTTACCGGGATGGACCAGCGCGAGCCGTCCGCCCGGCGTCATTTCCGAGTCGAACACCACCGGCAGATCCAGTTTCAGGCCGTTAAGGAGCTGCAGGACATACTCCGCCTCCTGTTCTGCTTCCTTTACGGTGACCGCCTGCGAGAAATAATAAACGCCTTTCGGCAGGCCTGCTGCCTGCACGCCCGCCAGATTTATGTCAAAGTTCTCATCCTTATTCAGCCGCAGCGGTCCGGGACTGGCTTTCGAGATCTTCGGACTGAGGTCCGTATTCAGTCTGGAATAGCCGATCCTGAGCATCGTGAAATCGATGCCGTCGGCTTTCACCTTATTCCAGTTGACCTTTCCGTTATGTCTGGAAATGTCGATGCCGTTAAGGATATCGCAGTCTCTGAAAGCATCAGAATGCGTATAATATTTACCGGTGTATTTGTTTTTTACCGTATCGGTAAAAGTGCCTGCAGAAATGGCGCCTGCGGTACCGGCGTTCCCGGCTGCAGCCAGCGCCTTTTCCTGATAGTACCGCTTCACATAATCCGGATCGTTCAAGTCTTCTTTTGTGGCAGCCTGCACAGCCACGGATGCCAAAACAGCAGCGCATACTGCAAATACTGCGATCAGATTTCTGTAAAAGTGCAATGATCTTTTGAAGGTCATTTCTTCATCCTCTCCATTTGCCGTTCATTTCTTTCCGGCGGGATAATTGTTTCATTTTTGTTACACACTTATTACAGTTTACGATATGCAGTATTTTTTGTCAAGCGCAGAGGAAAGATCATAAAAAACGGGGAAGTGAGGAGACAGGGGACGGTCCTGCATCTCCCACTTCAGTTGAAGCGGGGGATAC
>CAMOZZ010000155.1 GCA_946631165.1 uncultured Lachnospiraceae bacterium
ACAGGAAGATATAATAAAACGTACGAACAAGCATAAAAAAGCAGACCGCACGGCCTGCTTTTTTATTATATCTTATTTATCCAGTTCTTCTCTTTCAACGATCTTTCCGTCTCTCCAGATCCTTTCCAGATCAAACCATCTGCGGTCTTCTCTCGAAAAAACATTCACTACGATATCGCCGTAATCCATCAGGACCCAGTTGGCTGCTTTGTAGCCTTCCAGCGAACGGCAGGCATAACCTGCTTTGAACATTTTTTCCTGCACGTTCTCCACAAGCGCCTGAACGTGGTTTGCGTTCTCGCCGTTTGTGATCACGTAATAATCTGCTATCGTGGAGACATCGTGGATATCGATCACGGTTATGTCATCTGCTTTCTTTTCATCAAGCGCATCATAAGAAATCTGCAGCATTTTTTTTGCATCTTCCATACTTCTTGCATCGCTCACAGGATATCACCCCTTTCTGCTGTCAGTGTGAATTTTGTAATAATTATATGTTTCAACCGATGCCGCGTCAATACAGGCACCGGAGTTCCTTAAATAGGAAAGTGTATCTTCCAAAATACAATATATTGTTTTGTCAGGATCGTATAAAGCCAGTTCCCTGAGCGATTTCAGATGCGGCGCTCTGTCCCGGCCGGGTTCAATGTAGTCGGCTATGAAAATAATCTTTTCAAGAACAGACATATCCGGATGCCCGGTCGTATGCCACCGGATCGCCTCCAGGATCTCCGGATCTCTTACACCGTACTCTTCTCTCGCAATAACGGCCCCAAGCGGCGCATGCCCGAGTGCATCGGATTCGGATTTCGCACAGTCATGCAGCAATGCAGCAAGCCGTGCTTTTTCAGGATACGGATAATGCCAGGCTGCAGCGAGTTTTTCAGCGGTTTCAATGACGCCCAGTGTATGCTGAAACCTGGAAGGCTTGATTCTTTTTTTCAGCGATGAAATGATCTCCGCTTCGCTTTTCTGTCTGCCGTACAGTCCATGCTCTTCAATATACCGGCTGACAGCGGGTTCCAGCATCGGATGCGGCAGTATCCCGTTATAAATATCCTGCCGGATCTGAGAGGAAGAAACCGGCAGATCGGACAGCGGAAGTACATGAATGACGGCGCTGTATCTGTCTGTCATATATTTGATATCCGCCTCCAGCGCTGCTTTGTCACACTGGTCTTCCCTTGTCGCAAGGATCAGCTCGGCATGTCTGCAGATCACTTCCGGCGCAAACCAGGTCTTCATGCCCGCGAGGGAATCCGCGCCGAGAATAAAGTACCATTTTACGTCCGGAAAGCTTCTGGTCAGTTCAAGAAGCGTGTCAGCCGTAAAGGTATAACCCTGCCTTCTGATCTCTATATCAGAACAGGTAAACAGCGGATCATTCTGAATCGACAGTCTGACCATGGCCAGTCTGTGCTTGGCGCTGGTAACATTTCCGTGCACCGTTTTAAAATAGGAATTGCCGGTGGGGATCACCATGATCTCGTCAAGCCCCAGCATTTCCTGCGCCGCATGGCCGATCCGTTCATGCGCAAGATGGATCGGATCGAACGTGCCTCCGAGTATCCCGGTCTTTTTCATGCGTTCTCACTCCTGTCAGGGAAGTTCAATACGGTTCTTTTTGTCAGGATTGGGACGGTACAGGACGATCTTTCTGCCGATTACCGTAACGACAGCCGCTCTTGTTCGTTCCGCGATCGTTTCTGCGATCTCTCTGATATCGAACACACAGTTCTTCAGTACATCGATCTTGATCAGTTCTCTTGCTTTAATAGCCTCCTCTGCGGATGCCGTCACTTCCGGTGTCGCACCGTCTTTTCCGACGTGTACGACCGGATCCAGCTTTGCAGCAATGCTCATGAGATAACTTCTTTGTTTGCTTGTCATAGTATTCTCCGATCAGACAGCGTGTCTTATTATTTATAATAGTCAAAAGCAAAGCCGTACATGCGGACTGTATCACCGTCTTTGATTCCCAGCGCTTCCAGTTCGTCCAGAATCCCTCTGTCCTTCATGAACTGCTGGAAGAACAGGAATCCTTTCTCGGATTCCAGATTTGTATACCCGAGCATCTTTTCGATCATCGGGCCTTCGATCACATATTCTCCATCTTCATTGACGGAAACTTCATACGGCAGATCCGGCACATTGTTCTTCGGAATATATTCCTTCTCATAAACGACCGGTTCCTTATTGATTAACTTGAGACGTTCATATATCGCGTTTATAAGCTCATTTACGCCCTTTCCGGTCACGGCGGATATCGGATATACCTCTATGCCTTCCGGCCCGAATTCGGCCGCGAGACGCGCGACAGGGTCTTCTTCTCCCTCTTCCGTCTGGATGATGTCGGTCTTGTTGGCAGCAATGATCTGCGGGACTTCCATAAGTTCCGGATTGAATCTCTCCAGTTCCGCATTGATCGCTTTAATATCTTCCACCGGATCTCTTCCTTCCGAACCGGAAGCATCCACAATATGAACGAGCAGCCTGGTCCTTTCAATGTGACGCAGGAAATCATGGCCGAGACCGACACCTTCCGAGGCGCCGTCGATCAGTCCGGGGATATCCGCGATCACAAATCCGTGTCCGTTTCCCATATCCACAACGCCGAGATTCGGCTGCAGTGTCGTAAAATGATAGTTGGCGATCTTCGGTCTGGCATTGGTCACTCTGGAAAGGAACGTCGATTTGCCGACGTTCGGGTAACCTAAAAGGCCGACATCGGCGATCACTTTCAGTTCCAGTTCCACCATAAGCTCCTGGCCGGGCTGGCCGGGACGGGCGTACTTCGGCGCCTGCATAGTGGAAGTCGCATAATGCATGTTGCCGGTACCGCCTCTGCCGCCGCGCAGAATGACCTCCCGCTCATTGCCGCCGGACATGTCGGCAATCACTTTTCCGCTTTCCGCTTCGCGGATCACAGTACCTTCCGGTACCTTCAGGATCAGATCTTCAGCGGAAGCGCCGGTGCATCTTCGCTTGCCGCCTTCTTTCCCGTTCGCCGCCACATATTTTCTTTTATGACGGTAATCGGAAAGCGTGTTCATGCCTTTGTCGACTACAAAAACGATATCGCCGCCTTTTCCGCCGTCTCCGCCGTCCGGACCGCCGTCCGGAACATAAAGTTCGCGGCGGAAGCTGACGTGGCCGTCACCGCCGTCGCCTGATTTTATATAAATCTTTGCATGATCCGCAAACATGGAAACCTCCGCTTTTCAGAGAAAAAAGCCGGTGCATAAAGCACCGGCCAAAGTGTTGTTATTCAGTGACTTCGGTTCTGGGGTAAACGGAGACCTGCTTTTTGTCTCTGCCCTTACGCTCAAAACGTACAACGCCGTCTGCCATAGCAAAGAGCGTATCATCACTTCCACGTCCGACATTCACTCCGGGATGGATATGAGTGCCGCGCTGGCGGTAAAGGATATTACCGGCCAGAACAAACTGTCCGTCTGCTCTTTTTGCTCCAAGCCGCTTCGCCTCGGAATCTCTTCCGTTCTTGGTGGAGCCAACTCCCTTTTTATGTGCCATGAATGTTCACCTCCCTGCCTGATTCGATTACTTTACGATAGAGTCGATCTTAAGCTTTGTGTACTGCTGTCTGTGTCCGTTCTTCTTGTGATAGCCGGACTTTCTCTTGTACTTATAAACGATGACCTTTTTGCCCTTCGTCTGTGCAAGAACGGTAGCCTTGACCTTCGCACCCTCAACAGTGGGCGTGCCAACGGTAAAAGTATCGTCGCTTACAGCAAGGACCTGATCAAATTCATAAGTCTCGCCTGCGGGTACATCAAGCTTCTCAACGAGGATCACATCCCCCTCGGCAACCTTATACTGCTTGCCGCCAGTAGCAATGATTGCGTACATTTAAGTACACCTCCTGATTCGAATTCGCCGGCTTCGGTGTCCGTATGGATCTTAAACCTTACCGTGCGTATGTGCGTGGATACGCACCAAAAGATAATACCATCAGATGGCAGGAAAAGTCAAGCATTATTTAAGGGAATTATACCATATGTCCTTTCGCCCTGATCACATCGATCACACTGTCAACATACTTCTCGCAGATCTCATCCGTATCCGCTTCCACCATGACTCTGATCACCGGTTCCGTACCGGATTCCCTTACCAGGATCCTGCCGTTGCTGCCCAGTTCTTCAGCTACTTTTGCAACTGCTGCCTGCACATCGGGATCGTTCTGCGCTTCCGGTTTACTCTTTACACGGACATTCTTGAGGACCTGCGGATAGAATACGACGGGCGCCGCAAGCTCGCTCATGGGCTTTTTCTTTGCCAGCATGACTTCCATCATCTTCAGGGAAGTAAGGATGCCGTCTCCGGTCGTTTCATATTTGGAGAAAATGATATGGCCGCTCTGCTCGCCGCCGATGCGGTTGCCGGTTTTGACCATGTCTTCATAGACATATTTGTCTCCGACTTTGGTCTTGTCATATTCGATACCGACCTTGTCAAGCGCTTTGTAAAGGCCGAAATTGCTCATGACGGTCGTAACGACTTTGTTGTTCAGGAGTTTTCCGCGCTCCTTCATATAAAGGCCGTAAATATAGATAATATGATCGCCGGTGATGACATTGCCCTTCTCATCCACACAGAGGCATCTGTCCGCGTCGCCGTCGA
>CAMOZZ010000156.1 GCA_946631165.1 uncultured Lachnospiraceae bacterium
TAAAAAGGCGCAGAAAGGGAAGCTCCATAAGGCGGTCGAAGATATCCTTTTTTTCGTTTTTGACAGGATTCATGGCGCCCCCGGCTTCCCTTTTATAATGTACGATTGATTTTCAAATTGTAATTCTGTCATACTGAGCAAACGCAGTGCGTCGAAGTATCCACCGCGTTCAGGCTTCGGTTTTTATAAAACCGCCTGCGTTACGACGAGGGTCCTTCGGTCGCAAGCTCCCTCAGGATGACAGTTTTTATTCTGCGGCTGTTGTCTCTTCCGCTGCAGCTGTTGTTTCCTCAGCTGCCGCAGTGGTCTCTTCCGCCGCCGCGGTTGTCTCCTCAGCCGCTGCTGTTGTTTCTTCCGCCGCCGCGGCCGTCTCCTCTGCCGCCGCAGTAGTCTCTTCCGCCGCTGCTTCCGTCTCCGGTTCCGCTTCAACCGCTTCCTGCGTCTCCGGTTCCGGCGCCACATAGATCATGTCCGTGATCTTGATCTGCTCCCAGATCTTCTCGTTCACCTTGAACTTCGGCGCCGTCTTTGCCAGATCCGTATAAACAGCGTTGAAATGCTCTGTTCTCTGCTCATTCTCCGCGTTCTGTCTTCTTGTCTCTGTCGCCGCATCATCCTTGTCATTGACACGGGTAACGATCGTCCAGCTGTTCTCAGCGGAAATCATATCCACATCGCCTGCCGCCATGCCGATCGTCTTCAGATATTTATCATCCGTCGATGTTTCTCCGGTCAGAAGGTAGTCCGCATTCTGTACGCTTAAGGAATCATATTCTGCCGCGATATCCTGCAGAGAGGTGCCTTCCTGTGCCTTTTTCAGCACTTCATTCGCAAGCGCCTCGCCCTCCGGGCCGGCAGGCTCTTCCGCTTCTTCCGTCTCCGCGGCCGCTTCCGTCTCAGCGTCTGCTTCCGCAGTCTCCTCCTCCGGCGCTGTCACAGTAATGTACTCCACGCCGTAAGCAGCCACAGAATCTTCCGGCACATCGATCTCTGTCTCCGCCTTGATCGCATTCGCGACCAGGACAGCTGTCGAATTCAGCTCCATGTAAGAAGCGATCTTCTCAGTATCCGCATCAGAATACTCCCCGAAATTCGGATAATCCTCAAAAACAAATCCGGCCGCTTCTTTGCACTTTGCTTTCTGATCCTCTGTCAGCTCCACATTATAGTCCGCAGCGTGATCCCGCAGCACTCTCATCTGCAGAAGCTGGGACATGGTCGTCGCATGCACGGTATCAGCCATCGTTTTGCCGTCATTTCCGTCGGGCATGGTCCACATATTGTCATAGCCGAAGTACTTGTACATCTGACCGTAATAGGCTTCATTCGTGATCTGCTCATAGCGCAGCCAGAAATTCGCCTCTTCCAGATAAATGGGCTCGCTGCCGTATTTCGCCACTTCCGTGGTCGCGTAATCACCGATCTTGCTGCTTCCGCAGCCCGACAGGATCCCTGCAGCGGTAACGGCTGCCAGCATCATTGCAAATGCTTTCTTCAGTTTCATTCTATCCTCCCCGGACGCTCCTTCCGGCGCTGTCCTAACCGATATTGTCATTTCCGGCGGAAGGCGGTCCATTTTCAGGAAAATGATCCGTCTTTTCGCCACCGGCAAAAGATTATACTACGAAATCACGCTTCTAGCAAGATTTTCATCCTGCTTAAAACATTTTTTACAAGACCGGTAAGTCCCGCGTCATTCTTTATTCTGCCGCGCTGATCCCGGTACATGAATCCCGGAGGATTTCCGGCCAGCAGCTTTATATCTCCGTCAAAGCTCTCCACAAATGCCGGGATCTTCGCAGGAGATATGCCGGCTTTTTCAAACAGCGAAAAGCGGATGTTGTCCCGGTTCCCGCTGATCTCGGTGACAAAAACTTCCCTTGCCATCGTTCTGATCAGCGCCGCTTCCAGCAGGTTGATCACAGCGCCCGGCGGATCCGAATATCTGTCGGTCAGTTCATCCAGGATATCGTCATAATCCTCTGCGTTCTCCATGCCCGCGATGCGGCGGTACATATCCATTCTCTGCGTATCATCCGCGATATAGCCATCCGGGATATACGCGTCCATTTCGAGTTCGATCGCCGTATCGAACGCCGGCAGCGCTTCATCGCCCCTGGCTTCCTTCACCGCTTCCGAGAGCATCTTGACATAAAGTTCATAGCCTACGGCTTCCATATGGCCGTGCTGCTCGGCGCCCAAGAGATTCCCCGCGCCGCGAAGCTCCAGATCGCGCATGGCGATCTTGATGCCGGAGCCCAGCTCCGTGTCCTCCCTGACGGCGGTCAGTCGTTTCTGGGCGATTTCTTTCAGCACCCTGTCCCGCCTGTACATCAGAAAAGCACTCGCCCTCCTCGAAGAACGGCCCACACGGCCCCTTAGCTGATACAGCTGCGACAGTCCGAAACGGTCCGCGTCATGCACAATGATCGTATTTACGTTCGGGATATCCAGACCGGTCTCGATGATGGTCGTGGAGACAAGCACATCGATCTCCCCGGAGACAAAATCCATCATGATCTTTTCCAGTTCCCGTTCCTTCATCTGGCCGTGTGCGAACACGACATTTGCATCAGGTACCAGCGCAGAGATCTTCAGCGCCATGTCCCGGATCGTCCGGACCCGGTTGTAGACATAATAGACCTGCCCGCCGCGCGAAAGCTCACGCTGAATCGCTTCCCTTACCAGTTCGTCATTGTATTCCATAACATAGGTCTGGATCGGCAGACGGTCCAGCGGCGGTTCGTGAAGGATCGACATATCCCGGATCCCGATCAGGCTCATATGCAGCGTCCTGGGGATCGGCGTCGCCGTCAGGCTCATAACGTTCACGTTTTCCTTCAGCTTCTTGATCTTCTCCTTGTCGGCTACGCCGAAACGCTGCTCTTCGTCAATGATCAGCAGGCCCAGATCCTTGAATTCCACATCCTTTGACAGAAGCCGGTGTGTGCCGATCGCGATGTCTGACGTTCCGCGCCGGATCTTCTCAAGGGAGGCTTTCTGCTCGCCCTGTGTGCGGAAACGGCACAGAAGTTCCACGCCCACGGGATAATCCTTCATCCGCTGCACGAAAGTATTGTAATGCTGCTGCGCCAGGATCGTGGTCGGCGCCAGATAAGCCACCTGCTTGCCGTCCTGGATCGCTTTGAATGCCGCGCGCAGGGCGATCTCCGTTTTCCCGTACCCGACATCCCCGCAGATCAGCCGGTCCATGATCCGGCCGGACTCCATGTCGGCCTTGCACTCCCCGATCGCCCTGAGCTGATCCTCTGTTTCCTCGTAAGGGAACTGCTCCTCAAATTCCGTCTGCCAGACGGTATCCTGCGAGTATTTGAATCCCTGCGCGCTCTGCCGTCTCGCATAAAGGGCGACCAGGTCCTTCGCGATATCCTTCACCGCATGGCGGACTCTGGTGCGTGTTTTATTCCATTCATTGCCGGCAAGCCGGTTCAGCTTCGGGATCTTCTCCGTATCAGAAGAGGCATATTTCTTCACGACATCCATCTGCGTGACCGGAACGTAAAGATTCCCGCCGTCACTGTAGGTGATCTTCAGATAATCCTTGATGATGCCGCCCACTTCGATCTTTTCCAGGCCTTTGTACTGCCCGAGCCCGTGGCTTTCATGAACGACATAGTCACCGGCGGAAAGCTCTTCATAGCTCTTGATGTTCGTGCCGGTATACTGGCTTTTCCGTTTTTTCTTCTTTTTCTCCCGCCCGAAAAGATCGCCTTCCGAGAGTACCGCATATCTGATCTGCGGGTATTCAAAGCTCTTGTGGATGCTGCCGGTGGTAACGATGATCTGACCGGGATTCACTTCCACATCCTCGGTGCCTCGTGCTTCCGGATCCCTGGCTTTACAGACCGCCGGAAGCTCATATTCCCGGAGATTTTCCGCGATTCTCCGCGCGTGGCCGCCCGTTCCGCAGAGGATCATAATCCGGTAATGATCGTTCTTCCAGCCCTTCAGGTCTCTCTTCAGCCCGTCCATATTGCCGGCGTAGCTCACCATCGTTTTTCCGGTGATCTCAAAGACTTTCTGCTCTCTCGGCGTAAGATTCCTGGCCGGAAGGCCGGTCATCATCAGCGTGTGCTTTCTGTCAAGCGCCCTGAATGTTTCTTCCGGCGTGATCAGCTGCGGCACGGGACCGTCGCCGAAGACGCCCTCCGACAGCCGGATATCCATGCTGTCATGGAACTCCTTGTAAACCCCCTCCGCCATTTCCTTCATGCTTGCCGGCTCATCAAGAATCACGGCAGCGTCTTCATTAAAATACTGCAGGAATGAAACGGGTGAGACATATTTGCCGTCATGCACCGGCGGCATTTCATCCGACGCATAGATGGTGATCATGTTCAGGTTTTCCATCGAGCGCTGCGTTTCCACGGAAAATGTCCGGATCGAATCGATTTCATCGCCGAAGAACTCGATTCTGACCGGGTTCTCCTCTGTCAGCGGGAAGATGTCCATAATGCCGCCGCGGATCGCGAACTGGCCGGCGCGTTCCACGCTGGTCTCACGCTCATATCCCAGCGAGACCAGATCCTGCTTGATCTCTTCCTGATCGTATGACTCTCCGGCTATCAGAACAAGGAGCCGGCG
>CAMOZZ010000157.1 GCA_946631165.1 uncultured Lachnospiraceae bacterium
AGGTCGTCTCGATCGTAGGCAGCAACGGCGCCGGAAAATCCACGATCCTGCGCGGGCTGTCCGGACTGATAAAACCTATGAACGGAAAAATCGAGTTCATGGGACAGGATATCACAAAAATACCGGCACACAAGCTGGTCGAAATGGGGATCGCGCATGTCCCGGAAGGCAGACAGTTGTTCGGGAAGCTCTCCGTGCGGGAAAATCTGATGATGGGCGCGTATACGCTGAAGAATGAAGCGGAAAAGAAGGATGCGCTGGAATCCGTTTACCACCTTTTCCCGAGACTGAAGGAAAGAGAGGATCAGGCGGCGGAGACGTTCAGCGGCGGCGAACAGCAGATGCTCGCGATCGCGAGAGGGCTGATGTGCAGGCCGAAGCTTCTGATGATCGATGAAATGTCGCTCGGTCTTGCACCGGTGCTCGTAGAGAAGGTCATGGATTCGCTGAAGGAGATCCGCGCCACAGGAATTACAGTGCTGATCGTTGAACAGAAAGTCAAGGAAGCGCTGGAACTGGCGGACAGAGGATATGTGCTGGCGACCGGCCGGATCCTGCAGAGCGGGACGAGCGCGGAGCTTCTGGAGTCGGATATCGTAAAGAAAGCTTACCTGGGAATGTGAGTATACAGTGAAGCGGAATGCGAAGATCCGTTTTACATGACAGGAAACAACAGAGAACTGCCGCAGCCGCGGCAGTTCTTTTTCCGATCCGGACGTTCCCGGCATTTATGAACGATCAGAACGGTGCAATTACGCACTCAATTTTATGGTATACTGTCTTTAGATGTGCAATGATCGCAGCTTCTGCTGATAATACTGTCACGATTTGTGCGGGAATGATACAAGGAGAAGTGCTGAACTGCGAAAGGAGAAAGCTTTTATGGCGTCGGATCGAAAAAAAGCGGAGAATACGGAACTCTTCAGCGGCCGGGCGGCTGCCTATGACAAAGGCAGGCCGTCTTATGCGAAGGCGCTGATCGATCATCTGTACAGGGAAGAAGGGTTCTCAGATAATTCTGTCATTGCGGATATCGGTTCCGGGACGGGCATTTTCTCAAAACTGCTCCTGGAGCGCGGCAGTTTCGTTTACGGCGTTGAACCGAATGCGGATATGCGGGAAGCGGCAGTGAAGGCCTTTGCCGGCTGCAGCCGGTTTGTGCAGTATGACGGAACCGCTTCACACACCGGTCTGCCGGATCATTCCGTGGATTTTGTGACTGCCGCGCAGGCCTTTCACTGGTTCGATACGATGGAATTTCAGGCAGAGTGCAGGAGGATCCTGAAACCCGGCGGGAAGATCTTCCTGCTCTGGAATATCCGGGATGAAGAAGATCCGGTCAATAAAGAATGGTTCTCGGTCCTCCGGAAACACTGTCCGAAATTCAGGGGGCCGAACGGCGGCTTCCGGCCGGAGGACGGGCGGATCGAGGCATTCTTTGAGGGTAATTATGATCGTCTGGCATTTGATAATCCGCTGGTGTATGATACGGAAGAGAAGTTTGTCAGCCGGTGCCTGTCCGGGTCGTATGCCCTGCGCGAAGGGGACGCCGGGTATGCGGCATTTGTAAAGGCACTGAAGGCGCTGTATGCGGAATTTGCCGAAGACGGCATCCTGTTGGTACAGAATGATACGGTGGTTTATACCGGTATCGTATAACTGCAATCCTGGCCGGGATCGCCCTGCATAAGAAAGAGGAACCGCCGGAAAAACTGAAAATTGTTCATGCAAAAGCTGCGGGACGCTGAATTCCCGCGGCTTTTCCGTTCTTTACGAATTCTGATTATAATGATAATATAAACTCATCCATAGTGAACAATTTTCCGGATGAACAGTTTTTGGGATGATATTATGAACAGAAATACTGTGAACAAAAAAAGGGACAGCCGTATCTTCGGCGGCAGGAGTATCTTTCCGCGCATCTTCGCGGGACTGATCGCTCTTTTTCTTGTGCTGATCCTGATCATGACTTTCTGGATGAACAGGATGTATGGTCTGAACCAGCGAAGGGAGACGATGCGGGTCAGGATCGACAGACTGGCTGCAGCTGACAGGACGCTGTCGATGGTCATAGGTTATGTTGCAGACGATATTTCCCAGCTGCACTGGGCGCATGACGTCATGGATTACACGCTGCGTCCGGAAAAGGCGGATCAGTCAGACTACTATCTCGTGACCAGAATGCTTAAGAATACGTCCGGCGGAAATCCGGTGATCAAAAAGACGGTCTATTATTCCGAATATTCACACAGGATCCTGAACAGTGAAAACGACAAAATTGAAACACTGGAAGGCTGCCCGGAGGGTTTTCTGTTCGAAGGGAATCATACGGAACGAAACGGCTTTATCATGATAAAGAACAATACGGGACGCAGTACCATTTCCTATCTGTACATAAAAGACGGCCGTATGTTTATCGTACAGGATCTTGTGATGGGCGTCTATCTGGCGAGTATATCCTGTGAACTGGATGTGGGGTCACTCTGCAGGCTTATCTCCGATCAGAATGCGGAAAGCTGGAATACGATCTATCCGTTCGGGAAGAACAAAGAACAGCTTTTTCTCCAGGTCCAGTCTTATCAGCCTGTTCCGGGAGATCCTTCTTTGCTCACGAGTGCAGAACTCATAACGGAAGATACGATGGCATCTGCTGATCCGGCCCGCGTCAGATATTATCTGTATTCGTCAGAGTCCCTTCCGTTCACCTATCTGATGCCTGTCAATCCGGAAGAATGGAACATTTCCCTGCGTGATATGCTCAACGCGTTTCTTCCCGTCCTGATAGCCCTGTTTGCGGTAAGCATTCTGATAACAGTATATGTTGTCAGGTCTCTGTATCAGCCGATCAACCGGCTGCTGGAACTGACAGTGGACAGGAACGGAACACCAGGCAAAACGGGAACAGAGAACAGGAACGAAATCGACAGGCTGGAAGCCATTTATGCAGAGGCGATGAATGATCAGCGGAAGATGAGCAGTGTCATGGAAGCAGTATCTTCCGAGATCTTTGAAAACCTGCTGCGGAAGCTGGTGACAGGGTATCCTTATACGGAGGAGCAGCTCACGGAAACACTGCATTCTCTTGGCAATCCGGTCCCTGCCACAGGCAGATTTATGATCGCGGTATGCGAGGTATACAGTCCGGAAAGCCGGAATGTGAGCGACAGTGAGCGAACGCTTTATATTCCTTCGCTGAGCAATCTGATCAGGGATTATCCGTCTGCAAAGGCAAAGATCTTCCCCGTGGCCTGCGATGCAGACCGCCTATGCGTTCTGATGTCCTTCCCGGAGGATATGTCCGCCGTAGCAGTCAAAAAAGAATATATTGAGCTGTCCGCCTATCTCAAGAAAAATATTGAACTTCTTCCCTATCAGATCTATTCGGAAACAGGCCAGATCATCAACACGCTGACAGAAGCCGGAAGCAGCTACAGGGAAGCAGTGGAGATCATTGAATACCATAAGGGCAGCAGGACGCAGGAAGCAGCAGAGAACAACGGAATCGAACAGGATGGAGAACCACTGTATGCAGAAACTGCTGCTGATGAAGCGGAAAAGACAGAAGGCAATCTGGAACTGGATGTTTTCTGGGCGAGAAGAAGGGTGGATGAGATCGTTTCCCTGGTGACAGAGGGAGAAAATGCAGCTGCAAAGCTGAAACTGGACGATGTTCTGGGACGGCTGGAGAATTTCAGACAGGATATCAAAGAACTCAGATACGGATATCTGCAGCTGTGGAACGTGTTCATGGAAAGGATCGTGTCTTATCCGCTGACAGAGGAAGAGCAGGAAGCCTTTGATGAAGAGATCTTCAGAAAAGAGATCACCGGAATTGAAGACAGGGATGCCATGACGGTATACATGGAAAGCAAATGTATGCTGTTCATGAAGCTGATCCGGGAATATCAGAAGAAAGCAAAGTATCGTTATGTGGATGTGGCAAAAGGCTATATTGCTGAACATTATTCCGACAGTGACCTGTCGCTGTCGGTAGTCGCGGAAAAGATCGGGATCAGTTCCTCCTATCTGAGCGAGCAGTTCAATGAAGTGGGCGGAGAGAAATTCTCCTCCTATCTTGCAGGATACCGGATCGACATTGCGAAGCAGCTTCTTACGTCAACAGAGCTTACGATCAAAGAGATCGGTGAACGGTGCGGTTTCAATTCCCCGCAGAATTTCAACCGTGTTTTCAGGAAGATTACGGGTGTTACTCCTGCAGGATACAGGAATTCAAAGAAAAGTTAACGGAACTGAACGTATTAACATGAACATTTTTACACACGATGAACAAAAAGCCGGATATTCCGGCTTTTTGTTTTCGCTCTGAAAACCTTTTTCTATACATGTGGGCTTTTTTGGGATAAAGTGCTGGCATAGACAAACGGCCCGATTTCCTGTCGGCCGGCCCGCATCCTGCCGGATCGGGAAATAAGGGAGAGGAGGAAATTCCGGAATGAATTTTTGGAAGAAACTGGATGAAAACTTTGAAGAGTATATCCTGATGGT
>CAMOZZ010000158.1 GCA_946631165.1 uncultured Lachnospiraceae bacterium
ACCCACCTGGCTTTCGGCTGGGACTCAAAAGACGGGAACGACACCCCGGGTATCACGAACATGCAGCATCTGCTGCAGAAGAGCATAAAGAAAAAGAGGAGAGTTCTGACGAGCTTTCCTCTTTTTGTGGTTTTCAGGAGCTGTGCGCCGTGTCACTGTACAATCCGTTAATGCAATTTTCATCTTTATCATTTACAATAACACCGGAAGAACAGCGGTATGTCCGGATTGCAGGGAGAGTATGTCATGAGGATATTGGTTGTCGAAGACGAGCCTGCTTTAAACAGCGTGCTCACAAAACATCTGAAGAAGAACGGTTATTCCGTTGATGCCTGCTTTGACGGTGATTCCGCCAGGGAACATCTGCAGGCAGACGAGTATGATGTCGCAGTGCTTGATATCATCCTTCCCGGGATGAACGGTTTTGAACTTTTGAAATGGATGCGGTCCGGAGGTTCTGATGCCTCCGTTCTGATGCTTACAGCGCTTGATTCCACGGAAGATAAAGTAAAGGGGCTGGATCTTGGCGCGGATGATTATCTGACCAAACCGTTCGCGCTGGAAGAACTGATGGCAAGGATCCGGCTGATTACCAGAAAAAGGACCGGGAACAAGAGCAATGTCTTTACGATAGGGGATCTCTCTGTCGACATGGAGAAGCGTACCGCAGTGCGTGCAGGGCGTGAGATCATACTCTCTGCAAAAGAGTTTTCCATGCTTGCGTATATGATCACAAACAAGGGGAGAGTGCTTTCGAGAGAACAGTTCCTGAGCCATCTGTGGGACTATGATTATGAAGGTGCTTCCAATATGGTGGATGTTTACATAAGGCATCTCAGGAAAAAAGTGGATGAAGGGCATGCTGTTAAGCTGATCCATACGGTTCGCGGCAGCGGTTATGTCATGAGGGAAGAAAGTTGAACAGATTGTCAATCAAGAACAGAATGGCGCTCTGGTATGCGTTTTCGATTCTGGCGATCATCCTGCTGACGATGGCGCTGCTGCTTGCAATCGGAGACAGCCTGATCCTTGACGAGACGGAGAAAAATCTGATGTCGCTCACGGACAGAGCAGTCAGGGATGTGCGGATCACGGATGGGGCGCTTTCGATCGACGAGGATATCACCTATTACAATGACGGGGCGTATGTGGTCGTATGCCGTGATGACGGTACCGTGATCTCAGGCCTTCTGATGGAAGGATTTCCGCCGCTGTCGGATTTTTCCGAAAACGAGATAAGGAAGGTGCCTGGAGACGGAAGGAAGTATTATACGTACGACCGGCTTATTGAAAACAGGAAGACCGGCAGGATCTGGGTGAGAGGAATGACCTCTGCAGAACTCGGCGATATGGCGCCATCCGTAATGAAAATGCTGTATGGTTTCCTTATTGTGCTTCCTGTTCTGTTCATATTGGCAATGGCAGGAGGATGGATGATCACAAGACAGGCATTCGCACCGTTATCCCGGATAATAGACACGGCAGAATCGATCCGGCAGGGAGGAGATCTGAGCGGCAGGATCGGGCTTGGAGATATCCATGATTCTGATGAGGTCATGCGCACTGCAGCTGTATTTGATGAGATGCTGGATCAGATCGAAAGGGATTTTGAAAATGAGAAACGTTTTACCAACAATGCCAGCCATGAACTCCGGACACCGGTTGCAGTCATTAAAGCACAGAGTGAGTATGCACTGGATAATCTGGATGATCCCGGAGAAATAAAAGAATCCCTGCATGAGATAAAAAAGCAGGCCGACAGCATGTCATCGCTGATCGAACAGCTCCTCCGGCTCGCCAGGGCTGACAGGGGGATTGAACAGCTGAGGAAGGAAACGGCGGATATTTCTCTGATCGCTGAAGAAGCGGCAAGCAGACATCTGCATTATGCCGGAACGAAAAATATCACGATCAGAACAGATGCCGAAGAAGGCTGCTATATGCAGTGTGATGCGGTTTTTATCGGAAGAATGTTTGACAATCTGATCGATAATGCAGTGAAATACGGAAAAGAAGGCGGAACTGCGGATATCAGCGTGAGGAAGAATGATGCCGGCATAACAGTAAAAGTGGCGGATGACGGGATCGGAATCGCGGAGGAGGATCTGGATCATATCTGGGAGAGATTCTACAGAGCCGGCAGGGAGAGGAATAAAGGAAATGCCGGAGAGGATGCGCGCAGCATGGGACTTGGACTGTCGATGGTACAGTGGATCATCAGAGAACACGGAGGCACTGTGGAAGTATCCTCTGCGCCGGGGAAAGGAACTGCATTCAGAATAATTTTTCCGTATTGATGCAGAAGGATTCATTTTCCATTCATCTTCAGGCTGTATGATACAGTCAGTAAAGGGAGAAGGCATGCATGCAGAAAGGAGTCCCCAGCACTGACAGGAGGTGATACCACGGGAAAGGAAAAGCATTTTTATATACTGGCCGGCGCGCTGATGATGCTTATACTGATCTCTGCAGCTGCGTTGTTTTACAGGAATGTACATGCGGATATTGAGGATCCGGATGTATCGCCTGACCAGGCCAGGCAGATTGCGCTGTCTGACGCGGGCGTCGATATCGGAGAAGTCACTTTTACGAAGACAAAACTGGATTCGCAAGAAGGAATCCTGATCTACGAAATCGATTTTTATACGAACGAACGCGATTATGAATATGAGATCAATGCCAGGACAGGGGCAGTCCGGGATAGAGAAGTGACTGTACTGAAGGAAGTTGTCGTCGAAAATACGGAAAGAACGCTGCCGGAGGAGACCGGTACCATGAAAACCACAGGTGCAGCGGCACTGATCGGTGTTGAAAATGCACAGAAGGAAGCGCTTGCGGAAGCAGGAGTTCCTGCCGGTGAAGTGGAATTCTATAATACGAGTCTCGAGACAGATGACGGAAAAACGCTTTATGAAGTGAAATTTATCAGGGAAAATCAGGAATATGAGATCGAGATCGATGCATACAGCGGGAAGGTGCTGAAGCAGCAGATCAGGACATGGGAGAATGAAGAGGAAGAACCGGAAAATGAAGAAATCCAAAGTCCGAAGACTGCAGATACCGCTGATGCTGAGAAAACGTATTCTGATGACGACGATGACCGGGATGACGATGCAGACGATGATGATGATGATGATGACGGTGAGGATCGCGATGATGACGATGACAGCCGGGACGATGATGACGATGATGACGACTGAAGAATGCAGCTGCCTGCTGCATTTGTCATCCTGCGCCTGCTGAAGGATCCGTGCCGTAAAACATGCGGTTTTACTGAAACAGAATGAAAGAAGCTCAAACAGAAGGAGGGAATACCATGAGAAAACGAATTGGCTTATCGGTATTGATAATGGGACTGGCGGTCTTTGCACTTGCCTTTGCCGGCGCAGATCCCGCACTGGCAGCGAAAAACAAAGCGCCGAAGATCAAAAAGATCGGGTACGAAGGCAGCGGAAAAGTTGATGTTGATTTCAAATATGACGTGGAATATGGAAAAACGAAGATAACAGTGAAAGATGCTGACGGAAAGACCTGCAAGGCGGTCATCACGGAGAAGGATGACGATGATCTTGCTTTTACCGTAAAGAAGATCGTGCCCGGAAAGAAGTATACCTTCAGCATCACGAAAGTGCGCAGGGCGGGAACAAAGAAGTATTATACAGTTAAGGGGCGTTTCAGCGTTCCGGCTGCTGAAAGCGTGAAAGTAAAAAAGATCGAATTTGATGAAGGAGACAGTGAAGTATCTTTTGCATTCATGCAGGATGTAACGTGGAAGGATCCCCTCGTAATGATCACGGCGGACGAGAAAGACTTTGTCATAAAGATCGTGGAAAAGGATGAAGATGAAATCGAAGTCAGGGTGAAGGGCTTAAAGAAAGGAACTGTATACCGCTACAGGATCACCGGTGCAGCACCGTATGGAACAAAGAAATATAAAACGATCACCGGAAAATTTACAGCATAAAAGCGGCTGAAGGGGAAGACGGGGGATGGCCGTATACTTCACTTCACATCTCCCGTTTTTATCGGCTGCACCGGGGGACGGTTCTCCGGTTCGATCTCAGACGCTTGACAAATCTGTTAAAATGATTCATACTAGGTTACGTTATCGCGGATGTAGTTCATCGGTAGAATATCAGCTTCCCAAGCTGAGGAGGCGGGTTCGATTCCCGTCATCCGCTCTTTCAAACCACGTTTTTACGTGGTTTTTTTGATGATGACGGTATTACCGTAACAGGTTAGTAACAGGTATTTTTTTACTGTAACAATTCAGAACGTTCATAATACTGTACTATAGTATCTTCTGCCAACGTATTAAAAAGATAATATTCGCTTGTTGTCTTTGAATCTGCATGTCCTGCGATTTTCTGCGTTGT
>CAMOZZ010000159.1 GCA_946631165.1 uncultured Lachnospiraceae bacterium
ATATCTTTCAAGCCTGCAGACGGTAAGATGCATAATAGCGTGACAAGATGCACCAGTTTAAAATATTTTTAGTTCTGTCTGCTGTACCGTTTCAGTGTTCTGACCATATCCTCCACACGCCGGATCGCATCGTCCACCTGCTCTTTCGCCTTTGCGATCCTGCTCTGCACCAGGACATCGACCAGAAAGCTGTCAAAGAAGAAATCCGCAAACGTAAGGAATCCGTCCATATCAAAACCGGACTGCACATCATCGACATCCTGCAGTTCCCTGCTGAAAGACTGCAGCGCATTCCTGGCGCTGGTCATGGCTCTCTTCGCTTCATCGATCCGGCTGTGTTTCATGAAACCGGAAATGAGCCCGCCGCCGAACATGTCGAGAAGCCCCCAGTTCCCGGCGCTGTTCAGTTTATCTTTTGCTTCATACAGGCAGGAGAGCGCATACTCTCCCGCGTCAATGGCTTCACGAATCTCCTGTTCTCTGCTTTTATACAATGCAATACTCCTTCATTTAATATCTGATGGCAGACCAGACATCTGCTTTACTTCGTTATTTTAACCTTCTTCCCAATGCCTTTCTTCTTCAGGAATTTTGTATAAGCAGTCAGCTTCTTTTTCGGGACCTTGAATACCGCTTTCTTATAGATCCCCCTGAATGCGTTTTTCCCGACTTTCGCGGCAGTCAGTTTTGTGGACTGAATCGTGATCTGTTTCAGTTTCGCACAATTCAGGAAGGCATTTTTTCCTATACTTTTCACCTTTGCATAAAGCGTGATCTTTTCCAGGCTCCTGCATCCACTGAATGCGGCGTCCCCAATCGATGACAGCGCCTTTCCGCCGGTTACCTTTTTAAGGTTCGTGCAGTTCAGAAAGGCGTTTTTCCCGATTACGGAAACATTTTTGCCGATCCCAACGGTCTTCAGTTTCTTCATGTCTTTTAAAGCCTCTGCATAAACCGATGTAACCGGAATACTCTTTCCGTTATATGTGATCGCTGCCGGAATCGTTATCTTTGTCAAATTATCATTCTTGCGGTAAAAGAATGCTGCTTTGCCGCTGCTCACCGCATATACCAGATCGCCCTTCACGACATAATCCGTATCTGCTGTATTGGTGTTTGTTTCCTCATTGGATTCATGTTTTTCAAGCCTGTAACGCCACTCGCACTGGTCAAAACTCGTACGGAGATAAATCGAAATCTCATCCCCTTCGTTATAGCCGCTGCTGCTCATATAGCGGGAGACGACCGTCTCCCTGTCGCTGAAACCTCCTGTTGTATAATTGCCCCACGAAAGCGCAGTATAATCTTCCGGCGTCATAGAATAACCGGCATTTAATGTCGCATCCCGGTCAAGGCCGGGTTCAGCAACGATTACATCACAGCTTTCATAGATCCCGCGGCCACGGTCGTTCCGCTCTACATTTCCATAAAGTTTAAACTTTAATGACAATTCCTGATTAGCCGGGAATGATTCCGGGGGAATCTCCAGGGAAACGTAAACATCCGCATAATTGGTCTCACCGTCAGCATGACTGGAATTGATATTATTATGCATGATCTGACAGCCGTTCTCCTGTGTACCGGTCGCAGGACTGTATGTACGCTTCCATGTATAGGTTGTCTCCGCCTGAACAGCAGAGACAGGGAAATAAAGTATCAGCAGCAAAAATGAAACCAGAAACAGGAATTTGTACTTCTTCATGATGATCCCTCCTTCCATTATGAAAGATTACATGTCTCTGAAAACAAATAGCTATATCAATTGAATAGTACCATAGCTTCATTCTGCAACGCAATGGAATTTCTCAAGAAGAACTACATTTATGCCAAATCCTTATCCGCTGACCAGATAATCTCTCAGCACCTGCATGCCCACTAACGGGACGCAGAAACGATTCCTGCTGGTCTGTATTTCCCGGTATACCTCTTCCAGATCAAACCATCTGACTTCCTCAACCTCGCTTGCCTGCAATGTAAGATCTTCAATCTCTACCGGTTCCTGATAAACATAGACCCTGGCCACTTCATTATCCCGGAAGCGCTTTCCGTGAAAGTTCTTATCATACTGAATCCGGAACATCCCGGCATAAGACAGTTCCTGCGGCTGCGCGACGATGCCGAGTTCCTCCGCAAGTTCCCTCAGCGCGGATGGCAATGATTCTTCCCCTGCCGGTATGTGTCCGGCAGACGAAGTGTCATATAATCCGGGAAAAGAATCTTTTTCCATACTCCTTTTCTGCAGCAGGATGTCATAGCCGGCTTCTTTCTTTCTTACCACCCATACATGCGCTGTTCTGTGCAGTATGCCGTCTCTGTGCGCAATATCCCTGCTGACCGTTTCCCCTGTCGGGAATCCCTCTTCATTGCAAATATCCAATAATTCCATTTTACACTCTTCTCCGGTATGTCCGGCTATTCCCCGGCGGTCTTAATTCCTCTGAAAGATCCTGACAAATCCGCCTTTTCTGATCTTCCCGGTATTCCACAGATGGTTCAGATCCATCCATATTTTTCTGCCATAGGATACAACACTGACCAGAAATGCTCCATCGGATTCATCATAGCCGTTCAGCAGGAACCAGTGCCACATGTAATCATCCAGCCTCTTGTCTGTGTGCAGCAGCATCAGATAGGGGATCGGAAATCCTCTGTCAATCTGGTCTTTCACGAGTTCCACAGCGGTCGCCAGATCCTCATCCCCGGATATGTTTTCCAGACCCAGCGTATGAACGCCAACATCCTTCAGGTATTCATTGAATCCGTCCACATAAATGGAAGTCTTATGGATCCCTGTCATACGGGGACTCAAATACTTCTTCATCTGCATTCCGAATTCCAGATATTTTTCCAGAGAAATTGTTTCCGGATCAAACGGACACAGACTTTTCATATCTTTATATTTTGCCAGACAGATACACAGGTCGCATGCTGTGACTGCTCCGCAGCCTCCGATTTTCATCCAGGAATCAGAAAACCACTCCTGATTCCCGCCATAACTTTCATCGATCAGAAAATGATCCAGTTCTTTTTTCATTTTTTATCCTTCTTCGGGCTGTGCTTCCCGGCTTTCAAAATGACCACGGTATATACGCAGCTGCTACTGCCAGCAGGACAGCCGGCAGCATATTTGCCACGCGCACCTTTTTCCCCCACACGAGATTCAGCCCGACACAGAAGATCAGAATGGAGCCGATCAGGGACAGATAAGCGGTCGCCAGATCTGTCATAATCGGTGAGATCTGCTTTGCAAGCAAGGTGATGGTTCCCTGAAACAGGAACACGGGGATTGCGGAAAAAACACATCCCTTTCCCATGGAAGAAGTCATTACTGCTATGATAATAAAATCCAGCACGGATTTCACCGCAAGCGTTGAATAGTCTCCTGTGATCCCATCCTGAATCGCACCTACAATAGCCATCGCGCCGATGCAGACTGTTAGTGAAGAAACAACAAACGCATTCACGAACTGCCGGTCCCCGCTGTTCCCGGATTTCCGCTTCAGCCATTCCCCGAATCTCTCAAATCCGTTTTCGATGCCGACCATCTCTCCGATGACCGTTCCCAGCGCCAGACAAAGGACGATCAGCATGGACTTCCCGCTGACCAGCCTGTTCCCGTCGATCTGCAGCATCCCCTGCATTGCACCGGCAATAGCGATGAACAGCACACTGATCCCGCAGGTAACCGTTAAGGCCTTCTGCTGTTCTTCCCGAAAGAATTTCCCGGTAAAATGACCGACCAATCCACCGGCCAATATCGCAGTGCTGTTGATAATAGTACCTAATCCCGTCATACGGTTTCTCCTTCGCAAAGACCGCTTCAGAATCATTTTTCTGAAATTATTTATTATCATATCACAAGATTCAGGAAATCTAAAATGAAAACTTCTTTCATGCGGCACTATGCACTTCCGCAAAATCACTTACGGAAAAAAAGAGTGCCCGCAATTAAGCCAGGCACCCTTTCAATCCATTTATTATCCAATTGTTTAAAAATACTTTCTCATCAGCTCCGTCAGGTAATCTTCGCCTTCCTTCCACTCATCATAGAGATTCACAAGGAAACCGTGTCTGCTGTTCTCAAAGCAGCGATACGACGACGGAACTCCTGCTTCTGTCAGCTTCTTATAATACGCCTCGCCCTCTTCTTTCAGATTATCCAGTCCGGCTGTGATAATGTCTGTCTGCGGAAGGTCTTTCAGTTCTTCCTGATCCGCGAACAGGATCGATACGTCATGATTCTTTCTCTCCTCAAACACACGGTTGTAGAAGAATCCGTAATATTCTGTTGACTGACCGCGCTCATCCAGTTCCCCGCCGTGGAAATGATCATTATAATTATCTGTCGGCAGATAACAGAGGATCTGGG
>CAMOZZ010000160.1 GCA_946631165.1 uncultured Lachnospiraceae bacterium
CGGGCTCATTGACGCCCTCAGCGACGACGAACTTGAAGTTTCCGTCCTTATCCTGCGTGATGCCCAGATAAGTGACCGGACCGAGGTGCGGATAGAACTGTGTCAGATAACCGCCGCCTGTCTTTCCGTGGAATACCGGAACGATCTTCATGGTAGGCTTCTTTTCGGAGATGTCCGCATCGCCTGATCCGGAATGACCGATAATGCAGATATCTTCGTTGAAGTCGATGGAATACATCTCGGAAAGCTGTCCCATGCCGGAGATCGTCTTCAGGATCGACATTGCCATGGAAACCTTGATATCACCTTCCACGGCACAGGCAACCCCCTGCTTGATCAGCATGGAGAAGGCGGGGATCAGCATGCCGTCCAGTACGCCTGCCTTGCCCTGGGCGAATCCATCATAATGAGAAGCAACAAAAGCGATCTTCTCATCCTTTACCCACTGCTCGAAAGCGACCACGTATTTTGCCATCTCCCAGATCGGCTCCACCGTGTTCACGCCTTCGATATCGAAAGTATCCAGAATATCCTGCGCTTTGGCCCTGATCGCTTCTTCATCCGTGATATTGTCGGCGATTGCCCACATCTTTTCCCAATCGAACTGTTTGGTATACAGGGACATTCTGTGATACAGATTGGTCTCATCGATATACAGATCCATCATGCCGGGATAAGGCCTGCCGATCTGCGCCAGATTTGTATCGCGGAATCTGCGGCGCACCTGCGCGGCTTTGCACCAGTCCGCGATCTCCGCTTCCACTTCGGGATCTCCGCCTTCGGCAACACCCGTAATGACGGCGTGTCTCTTTCCGGCCCTTTCCAGATCGGCGACCATCTCGCCGACAGCGCCGCAGGCATACAGGGTGCCAAGCCATGTTGCGATATCGGTGTTCTCATAATCCGGCGCTTTCATCTTCTGGATATTCACCAGGACAACGGGAACGTCCAGATCCCGGATCGCGGGAAGCATATTGTAGGAAGTGGCGTAGGTGAGAAGCTGCAGGATGACAAGATCGACATCAGCTGCGCGGAACTTATCACCCGCATCCATGGCCAGTTCTTTCGTGGTCACGATGCCGCCGTCGATGATCTCGACGGAATCCGGAATGAGTTTCTTGAAATCTTCGTACTGGGCTTCAAATTCGGGTACAAGGGAAGGGAACTGAGGGAGATAGGCGCCGAGGGCGATGGAGAAGACGCCGATGCGTGCTTTGGTTTCAACTAACATTGTATATCCTCCTTTCTGGATTTCCTGCTATGCATAAAACTTGATTTATTTGCTTTTAAGCTGATGGAATCAACTTGATTTGTTTTCTTTAAACTGACGGAATCAATTTGTTTAATGACTTTAAGCAGACGAGGAATTTCAGTGATATTCCCCTCTCGGCCGTTTGTGAAAGAACGAAGAGGGAGACATAAGGCTTTACGTAGACTTAGTGTCCGGGGTAAGAGCCTGGCGTATATGGGCGAATACGCCGGACACTTAGTCGAAGCTGCCTTATGGCTCACCGAAGTGGTCACAGGCCGTGAGGATAATGTCACTGAAATTCCGTGACTCCTGCCAACTATATTATTCCGCAGCCTGTATCTGGATCTTCAGATTGCCGATCGCGGTCGCTTCGATCGGAAGCGCGATCACTTTCTTGCCGGAAGCTTCTTCCGTCAGTTTGTTGAGAAATGCGTTCTTCGCGCCGCCGCCGACAATATAGATCCTGTCGTAATGATTTCCCGTATTGTGCTGCAGTTCCTGCACGGCATTCATATAGCTGAGCGCCAGGCTTCTGTAGGCACACCGGAAATAATCTCCCACGGTCGCCGGCTTCATCGTCAGTGCTTCATCAAACGCCGCTTTCATGCTCTCCGGCGCCAGGAATCCAGCTGCATTCGCATCGACAGTCTCTGAAAAACTGCTGGCTTCCGCTTCTGCAACGATCTCTCCGAACGGCTTTTCCGGACAAAGCTCCGACCGCAGCCGGTTGATCAGCCACATGCCCATGATGTTTTTCTGATAGCGGTTATATCCCACGCCGCCTTCATTGGACCAGTTCGCCAGTTCGCTGGAAGCGTTGGTGATCGGTTTTTCTGTTTTCACGCCGAGCAGCGACCATGTGCCGGAGGAAATATACGGATGGTTTCCTTCCATCGGGATTCCTTCCACGGCGGAACCGGTATCGTGGGTAGCGCAGAGAACACATTTGATCCCTGCATATTCTCCGATCACGGTGCCGGGCTGGGAAAGAGTCCCGAACAGCGATTTCGGCAGTCCCAGTTTTTGAATAATCTCCGTATCATACGTGCCGGTCTCCGCATTGATCATGCCGCCGGTAGTGGCGTTTGTATACTCATGCGATTTGTTCCCGCAAAGCCTGTACATGAGATATTCCGGCATCATCAGAAAATCAGTTACGCCTTCAAGACGGCCGTTCTTCTTATCCAGATACAGCTGGTAGATCGTATTGAAAGGCTGGAACTGGATGCCGGTTCTTCTGTATAACTCGGAAAAAGGGATAATACCGTGCACTTCCGGAATGATCTCTTCCGTCCTGCTGTCCCTGTAGGCATAACAGGGATAAACGGTTTCGTCACCTTTCAGGAGGATGTAATCCACGCCCCAGGTATCTACTGAAAGACTTTCGATTTCCTCATATTTCGCTTTCGAAATTTCAATTCCTTTTTTCACATGACCGAGCAGCGCATCGATATCCCAGGTCAGATGGCCGTCAACCTCGGTAACGCCGTTTGGAAAGCGGTACATCTCTTCTGTCTTCAGTTCTCCGTTTTCCATCCATCCGACGATATGTCTTCCGCTTGAAGCGCCGATATCTACAGCGAGGTAATATTTCATAATAAAAAGCCTCCTTTCGTGACGATATTATTCTATCATCTTAAAGGAGACATTGTCCATGACCTTATTTTGCTTAAAAAGTGTCCTTATTTGGAATCTCTGTATTTCTTAGGGGAAAGGCTGAACCGGGCGGTAAAAATCCGGTGAAAATAGCTGATATTCTCATATCCTACGCTTTCCGAGATCTCATTGACTTTCATGTCAGTATTCATGAGCATCCAGGCTGCCTGGGAAAGTCTCTTCTCCTGCATCAGTTCCGTATAGGTCTTTCCTGTTTTTTCTCTGATCAGTCTGGAAAGGCCGGCGATATCATAAGGGATCAGCGCGGCCAGTTCCGTCAGGCTTCCGTAACGGTAGTTCTCTTCAATATACCGCAGTACTTTGACATGCATTTCATCATCGCGTCTTTTAAAAGTCAGTCTGTCCGTATGTTCCAGCAAGAGCGCGAACAGGAGTCCCACCGTCATCTGGTTGATGCCTCTCCGGTTCATCGTATCCTCGGTCAGCATGAACAGAAGGTTCTCAATGATATTCTGGACAGGAAGGATGTCCGCTACCTGGAAATACAGATATCCGGTCTCTCCTGTTCCGACAAGACACGAGGTTATAAAATGCCGCAGCGGCGTTTCCTCTGTCCCGAGAAAATCCAGCGTGCCGGCGAAAAAATCAGGCCGTACAATAAAATTGACAGCGATATCCTTTTCTCCTGCCGCTTCGATCGACTGTCTGGCGTTCTGCCCGAGCAGGAGCAGTTCACCGGTCTTCAGTTCGATCCTGTCTTCATTTACGATGTGTACTGTACTCCCGGAAGCCATATATACGATCTCCACATAATCGTGGGTATGCTCGGGAAACGGGATAAATCTGGTATGCGGACGCACATCGATCAGCTGCCCGGGCTTCAGCAGTTTCTCCCCGCTGATCACATCGCGGCTGCCGTCCATATAAATGCTCCGGTCGATCTGTGTCTGACCGTCCAGGATCCGCTTTTCTTCCTCCGTCACGGGAGACAGTTTTTTCAGGATCGTCTGATTCATTGCAGTATTTGGGCAGCGCAGTTCCCTGCGCTCCCTCTCCTTTCCGGCGGTCTTATCCGGCAGGGACCGGAATCAGGATGTTCAGCAGGAACCATCCGTCTTTGAGTTCCACATGCAGCGAGCCGTCATGCTTTTCAGCAATCGTTTTCATACTTTTTACGCCAAAGCCGTGATATTCTTTGTTCTGCTTTGTCGTGAACGGATTCCCGTCCCGCATTTTCAGCTCGCCCTGATAGCGGTTCTCCACTCTCATGCGCAGAAATCCTTTGGTCTTATCTACCGAGAAACGGATCAGTCTTTCCTGTTCCGGCACGACTTTCTGCACGGCCTCGATCGCATTATCAAGCGCATTCCCAAGCAGCGAGCAGATCTCCATGACCGGCAGAAATTCCATCGCCGTTCCGTCAACTACCGCTGTCATTTGAATATTCAGTTTCTGGCACTGCAGATATTTTTCCGTAAGAATGGTATC
>CAMOZZ010000161.1 GCA_946631165.1 uncultured Lachnospiraceae bacterium
CTTCGGTTATTCCGGTCAGTGCTTCAGGAAGAGCCTTACCCCCTTCATCGCATGCTCGACCGGGAATGGCATCAGCGCCTTTTTCGCATTCTTCAGTTCTTCCCTGATCGGGATATGCTGCGGGCAGTGCTTCTCACAGGCCCCGCACTGAATGCATTTGCTGACATCACTGTTGTCACGCTTCATGCCGGTGATCTGCAGATACTCCAGCATGACCTGGGTCTTCGGTTCATAGGCGAGCTTGTTATAGTTCAGGAATGTATTCGGGATATCGACGCCCTGCGGGCACGGCATGCAATAAGCGCAGCCGGTGCAGCCGACTTTCACGGACCTGTTGATCGCTTCCTTCACCTTTTCAATAAGGAAGAAATCCCGCTTTGTGAATTCACCTGGCACAGCCTCCGATGCGACCCTGACATTTTCTGTCACCATCTCCATGGAGCTCATCCCGGAGAGCACACAGGTCACTTCCGGCTGGTCGTAAAGCCAGCGGAAAGCCCATTCGGCAGGGGAACGTTTTACCGGATATGCCTCCATGATCTTCTTTGCCCTGGGCGGCAGATATTTCACGAGCCTGCCGCCGCGGAGAGGCTCCATGATCACGACCGGAATGCCTTTCGCGGCCGCGTACTGCAGGCCTTCTTTTCCAGCCTGGGTATGCTCATCCAGATAATTGTACTGGATCTGGCAGAAATCCCAGTCATAGGCATCGATCAGCGCCTTGAAAGTCGGCGTATCCCCATGGAAAGAGAAACCGATATTCCGGATCTCGCCGGAAGCCTTCTTCCCTTCGATCCATTCCTTCATGCCAAGTCCGGCAAGTTTGTCCCATGCAGCCGTATCCGGAAGCATGTGCATGAGATACAGATCAATATATTCTGTTTTCAGACGTTTTTTCTGCTCGTCAAAATATCTGTCGATCGCTTTCGGATTCTTAATGAGATAGTGCGGAAGTTTCGTCGCGATATATACTTTCTCCCGGCAATGATTGCGTTCCAGGATCGTTCCCAGCGCTTCCTCGCTGCCGGAATAGACGTAAGCCGTATCGAAATAATTTACGCCCGCATCAACCGCCGCCATGACTTCGCGTTCCGCCTTGTCAATATCGATCCGGTTTCCCTTTTTGTCGAAACGCATGCATCCGTAGCCGAGCACGGATACTTCCGTTCCGTCTTTCAGTTTTCTGTACTGCATGTTCTCACCCCGCTTTTCCGAAGGCTGCTGCAGCCTTCCCTGTTTATTTGTTATGATCCGGACTTCCTGCTTTTTCCGCTTCCCACAGGACCTCCGTAAGTGTCTTCATCAGTATTCCCACATCTACCGGCTTTGCAATATGCCCCTGTATGCCGGCTTTTGCAGCTGCCTCCACATCTTCCTTGAAGGCATTGGCTGTCATGGCGAGGATCGGTATGCCGGCAAGCTGTCTGTCCGGCAGGTTCCGGATGATCCGGGTCGCTTCATACCCATCCATGACCGGCATCTGGATATCCATCAGGATCGCATCATAGTATCCCGGCGCGGAAGCCGCCACCATGTCCGCCGCGATCTTGCCATTCTCGGCAGTCTCCGTCTTAAATCCGGCCTGTGTCAGGATCATATTGGCGATCTCCATATTGATCATATTGTCCTCTACGATCAGCAGGCGTTTCTTTGTGAAATCAATTTCCTTTTCTGCATCAGTGCTGTCCGTCTCTTCCTCTCCGTCTGCCTGATCCACTATATCCGATTCTTCAGCCAGTCTCATCTTCAGCCGGATTATGATCTGCGTACCGCTGCCCGGCGCAGTCAGGACCTCGATCGTCCCGCCCATCAGATCCACTATGCTCTTGGTGATGGACATCCCAAGTCCCGTACCCTCAATGCCGCTAACCGTGGAAGTGCGCTCCCTTTCAAAAGCATCGAACATCTTTTCCGCGAATTCCTTTGACATCCCGATTCCGGTATCCTGCACACGTATCTCATAGGAACCGTAACCGTTCTCCTCTGTGCCGGCCTGCCAGAGAGAAACGCTGATCCTTCCCCCCTCCGGTGTAAATTTAAAGGCATTGCTGATGACATTTAAGAGCACGCGGTTCAGATTTTTCCGGTCGCACCAGACATATCGGTCCCGGATCTGGCCGGTATGCACCTGGAAATCCATATTCTTCTGCTTCATCTGCTCCGAGAAAAGATCATGGATCCCGTCAAAGACCACCGGAAGATCTGACGGTACATATTCCAGCTCGATCCGGCCGTTCTCTATGCGGCTCATTTCCAGGACATCGTTGATCAGTGCCAGCAGATGCTGGCCGGAACTGTCGATCTTATCCAGGAAATCATGGACCTTCGAAAGGTCGTTTTCTTTCCGCGCCAGATTGGTATAGCCGAGGATCGCGTTCATTGGCGTACGGATATCGTGCGACATATTGAACAGGAACTGGCTCTTTGCCAGACTGCTCTCAACTGCATGAATCTTTTCCCGTTCCACAGCTTCATGCTTCTTTCTGACGACGTTCTGCACATACAGCATGACTGCCAGTCCGACGAAAATGATGATCAGCAGGATCACACCGCCGTATGCAAGAGCGTCTCTTACCTCTTCCGTACTCCCGCAAGCTGCCAGCCTCTTCGCCATCCACAGAAGAGCGGAATAAACGAGCAGGGCAAAAAGCACGACGCCGGATGTCGACATGCCGCTGTACTCCGTCAGGGAACTGCGCGTGACCGTTCTCCAGTAGAACACAAAGCCCAGCAGGCACCAGAAGGAAAGCAGCAGGAATGCCTCGCTTCCCATTGCTTCCATCGCTGACAGACGCGGCACGAGCTGCACGATCGCGAACAGGACGGAGATCAGTGTGCCGGCTATCCCGGTGATCATGATCTCTCTTTTTCCTTCGGCCATTGCGATCTTGTATGCAGCAGCGGAAGTATATCCGAATCCTACGATCGCGCCGAACGACGTCAGATCAACGAACCAGTTCAGCGTATTCTTGCCAAGCAGCGAAAGGAAAATGGAAAGGACCATAATGAAAAGAATGCTGTACGTGGTTTCCGAGAACTTCTCCGAAAGGATCCTGTCTTCCGCCATGGTCGAGAGGACTCTGGTGGACGCCCGGTAGCCGCCGATGATCCCTGTCAGGATCGCTGCCACAGCCGTGACTGTCATTACGGCAAGCCCTGCCGTTCCCATGATGGAATGCGCGGCGTAGAAAGTAGGCACGGATGACACACCATTCAGGGTGCCAAGCGCAGTGATATATTCCTGCCAGGAAGAAAAACCGTCCGGCCTCGACGACACGCTCACGAACGCCATGGCGATATAGGCAAAAGCAGCTGCAATGATAGCGATGAAAAGGATCCGCCAGGACTTTTTTATAGGGAACTTAAAGTGCGCGGTATCAAAAGACGTAATTTCAAAGCCGACATAAGCCCAGGGGGCCAGGATGACCAGGCTGAATATAGCGTACCCCTTGCTCACCGCTGACGTGCCGAACGAAGTCAGCGCTCCGTTCCTGACAGCATCCGGGAGACAGAATACAGCAGTGATCACGATTCCTGCAAAAAGGGTCACCGCCAGTATAGTAAGCAGCTTTTGCAGGAAGGGCTTTGCGGCAACAAAAAGCACGCCTGTACCGGCAAGCACAAGAACCGAGACTATCGTCTCGCCCATATAGATCGTGTTCCCCGCGATCGTGTAGTGAAAACCTGTACGTGCCGCGCCGCTGAAAAGGATACGCACGACGAAGAAAAGGGCCGTTCCGTTCAGGAAAACGATGGTCAGATAGGACAGACACAGGAACCATGAACTCAGGAATGCGTGATCCCGGCCGAACGCTTCTTTCGTATACGAATAAACGCCTCCGGTGATCGAAGTCCTCCCCATCAGATAGGAAAAATTACGGGCTATGACCAGCATGACCGCCATTCCGATCAGCATGGAGATGGCCGTGCCCGCAGGTCCGGCCACGGGAAGGAAGGTATTCCCCGGCATGGCAAATACGCCCCAGCCGACCATACAGCCGAAGGCCATGCCCCACACATCTATGGGAGACAGATATCTGTCCAGCTGTTTCAAATGCTCTCTGTTCGGATCCATCGATTCTCTCCCTTGTGTCTGAAGCAGTGCTTCCCGGCGTCAGGCATGCCGGGATAAAAGAGCGGATTTTTTCAGCATCCGGCGCCCCCGGGAAAAAGCTGGTTTACTTCGTCCAGCGTCCGG
>CAMOZZ010000162.1 GCA_946631165.1 uncultured Lachnospiraceae bacterium
ACCCATGACCTCTCGCGTGTGAGGCGAACGCTCATCCCAGCTGAGCTACGATCCCAAACGATTACCTACGTTAGTATAGCATGAATCCGGAAAAAATCAAGAGCGGATCAGACTATACGCCGCAGGAATATGGAAACGGATAAATCCGCAGCGGAGAGTGTGGGATTCGAACCCACGTGCCGGGAAACCGACAACCGCATTTCGAGTGCGGCTCGTTATGACCACTTCGATAACTCTCCAGTTCCGTCACATAGTGACGCCGGCACACATTATAGCATGCGCCGGCGGAATATGCAACGACTTAAATCAGTCAATCAATGCAGACAAATTACAGGGAAACCTTTCCGGTGATCTTGTCGTTGATGACATAGTAAGCTGCACCGTCCTCGGGCTTGATGTAAAGCTCGATGGATTTTACGGAAGAGAAGCGATGGCCCTGTGCTGTGTAAGCAGCCTCAACCTTAGCCATGATATCGCTCTCCTTATATTCAGCACCTGCGAACTGAATATATGTCTCGCGGAGCATGAGCTTCTGGACTTCCTTCTTGGCAGCCTTGGCAGCTTTCTCAGTAACTTTCTTTGCTTCAGAGGTCGCTTTCTTTGCGCTGGATTTTGCCTTCTTAACAGTTTCCTTCGCAGATTCTACAGCGATTTCCTTTGTGGATTCGATTGTCTCTTTTACTTCTTCTTTGTTCATGATAGTAACTCCTTTCGACAGGATCAAAAATATTGGAATACGGAAATGATTCCGCATGCAGGTCTTGGTTTTGTAAGTGATCCTCGCTCTTACGGTTCACTACTCTAACATAGAACGTAATTTAATGCAAGTGAAAAGTGATAATTCATGAATCTTTTAACATTTCTTAAGGAATGACTTTCCATTCTTTACCGATCATGGTAAATGCTGTTATATCGTTATCGATAATGTAAAATGTTTCACCGGCATAGATTCCGCGCGAGAAATAATCATCTGTTTTAAGCGCGCTGTTCAGATGGTCCGTGAAGCCTTTTTCCGGTGTCCAGGAGAACACTCTGTAATGCGGTTTCCATGCTTCTTCCTCCTGCCCTTCCAGATCCGCAAAACCAAAGATCCCTTTTTCAGGATCGATCAGGATCCCTTTATAATTATTCTCGATGGCGGAGGAGGAACGGCCTTCCTTCAGCACTTTTGTGTCAACCGCTTTTATATGATATGGATCAGAAACATCGAACATAGTCATTTTGATGCCGATAAATTCACCTGTTGCGGGATTCGTTTCATGACCGAGTCCCAGGATGTGATCTTTATCCCACGGATGCAGATAATCGGAAAACCCGCTGATCTTCAGCTCACCGATGATCTTCGGATCGGCAGGGTCTGAAAGATCCGCTGCAAATACCGGATCGGTATTTCTGTAGGTAACAAAATACGCAATGTTTCCGATATATCTGGCGGCATAAATGATCTCGCCGGGTGCGATTCCATCCAGTCTGCCAGTCATTGCCAGCGTATCCGCATCAAGAAGATACAGCCGGTTGTCGTCCCCTGCACTGCCGCTCACACTGGTAAGGATCCTTAATAAACCGTAACCCTCTGAGATCGCAAAGCTGTCCGTGACTCTTCCGCTCACCTCTGCCGTTTTTCCGGCCCGAATACAGCCGTCTTCATACGGCATGCTGATGATCTTCGTTGTGCCTGCCGCTGAGGCAAAATCATTATAATAAAGCCATACGGAAGTGCTGCCAACATATACCTCTGCATAATTCAGGAAAATGAATTTCGCATCGTCTACAGTATCCGGCGTGCTCTCAGTAAAGGTGGAAGCAAGGATGCCGGAATAAGAATCTTCTGCCATATAGATGCAGTTCGCAAGAAGCATCTTTCCGTTCACTTTCGGCACCCATTCCTCCGGGGCACGCATTTCCCGGCTTTCTTCATCCCGGATACAGCCGTACAGATAAATGTCTGTAAACAAGGTAATATGACTGCCTTTCTTCCTGGCTGTTTTGTAAAAACCGTCCTGAGTATACATGCCGGTATACTGCGGAATGTCTCCGGAAATATCAAAAACGGCAGCATAAGTAACAGTTGTTTCCCGGGAAATATCCGGCCTTGTGTAATCCTCGCTCCATTGCTGCAAATCTCCGGTTTCCGTTTTCTCCCCGATAATAACGAGATTCTTTTCATCCAGAAATATCTCCCGGATATTGTCCGCGGGTCCGAAGCCCGGAATTTCGATGCTGTTCTCTTCTCCCGGTTTTCCGTCCCTGATATCCGTACGGATCACGGAAGCGCCGGATACCCGGTAAATGAACCGTCCATCCGTTTTCACGATATCGCTTTCATCGATGCCGTCGACCATGACATTCGTCCCGGAATACGAATCAGAAGCGCCGGTCGTACCAGCTGCCAGATCGGATTTTGCAGCAGACAATTCGTTCCCGGCAGGGGCAGCTTCTTCGGCGGCATAATCCGCTTCCTCTGCCTCTTCCGTCATATATACAACATCGGATTCCCGCTGCTCTTCCTCTTCAAAACGGCTGATCATGGAATAAACATCCGTATAGTCACCGGCTGCGTGAAAATCAGCGGCGGGGGTTTCCGCATCAGTTCTTCCGGCATACATCAGGCCGCTTCCGGCATCGGTCTGTTCATGACCGCCTGCTGCATCAGCCTGCTCTGACGCTCCGTCAGATACAGCAGGGAAATAAGCTTCTGTTTCTTCCGAAGCCGCTGCTTCCTCTCTTTCTTCTTCCGGCATCTCAGAACCGATCATCTGTTCCTGCACCTCCTGTTCCGCTGACAGAGAATGCATATTTCCGAGCAGTCCGGATCTGACTGCGGAATACCCGACCAGCAGTGTCATACATGCCGCAGCTGCGACGGGAATGATCCACAGTCTCTTCCTGCGTACCGGCTGTTCTTTGATCGCTTCTTCGATCAGTTCATCATCGATATGATTCAGGCCTTTTAAGATATCCTCCGGTCTCATACCGCATATCCCTCCTTTGCCAGATACTCTTTCAAACGATTTCTTGTGCGATGAAGACTTACTTTGACACGGCTTTCGGTACTGCCCGTGGAAACTGCGATCTCCTTTACGGAATCCCCGAACCAGTACCGGAGGATGAACATTCGCCGCGCATCTTCCGGAAGGCCGTACAGAAACGCGGAAAGCGTTTTCCCGAGTTCCCCTGAATCGACTTCTTCCTCCACACTCCCGCCGGGAATACAGGTGAGAAGTTCATCGGAAAGTTCCTGAACAACAGCCTTTCTCTTATCCGCCGTCAGATAGGAAATACGGTGTCCGATATGATTTCTGAGCACTTTAAGGAGCCATGCGCAGAAATGCATGGGCCTGACGGGCGGAATGGAATTCCAGGCGGAAAGATAGGTGTCGTTCACACACTCTTCCCCATCCTCCCTGGTGAGCATGTTGTCAGCGAACCGGCGGAGCCGCAGACCGTATTTGCCGTCTGTTTCGGCGATCGCGCGTTCATCCCTGTCAAAATACAGGCTGATGATCTCAATATCTTCCATAACGGGATCCTTTCAGAAAGAAGATTCCTTTCCTGTCTTCACCCCTTCAGTACAGTTTATCCGGCAGAAGGTTACAGATTCAGAAAAAAAGCGGTATATGATCTTTCGGGATCATTATACCGCACGGCAGTATTCATCAACAACGTGTAAAACAGTCAGAGCAGCCAGGAAATGAGGTACAGCCAGAATGTCAGCGCAAGAAGATCCGCACAGCCGCCGGGGCTGAGATTGCGTCGGATAAATTCCGCATCCGTCTCCAGGATCTTCTCTTCGGCAGGCTCCGGGTCTGTTTGCAGAAGCTTCCTTATTTCGTCTTTCACCTGCAGCTGTTCTTCTCTTGAGGAGCGTTTGATCATGTTGGAATCATCCACATTGGCGAGCAGATGCATCAGCGCCAGGGATCCGGCACGTTTGTAATCCATTTCCCGGTCGAGATACGCAGCCAGGTATGGCCAGCAGAAACGCTGCACGGACTGGAAACCGCCGGCAGCTTCGGCACGGATACCGCCCAGCTTCAGCTTCTCATACTGCTCTTCCCCCGCTGTCTTCACATGCCCGTCTTCCAGCGGAAGCAGGCGGAAATCTTCTTTAAAAGCGGGAGAAGCGATC
>CAMOZZ010000163.1 GCA_946631165.1 uncultured Lachnospiraceae bacterium
GCCTTGTCGAGGACCTTCCTGAACTGTTCAAGATCTCCATAATCAGGATGGATGTTTTTGTAGTCAGAAATGTCATAGCCGTAATCGGCATTGGGAGAAGGAAAGATCGGACTGAACCAGATGCCGTCCACTCCCAGCTCCTTTATGTATTCAAGCCGGTCATAAACACCGTAGAGATCACCGATCCCGTCGTGGTTGCCGTCCGCAAAGGAGCGTACCCAGATCTGGTAAAAAGACATTTTACGAAAATCAAATTGCTCACTGCCGTTCATGAAACTCCTGTCCTTTGGTAAGGATGTAAGCACCGATTCAGTGTTCACTGTGCATGCGGTAATTCTCCAGCCTTGCCTTCAGTCTTGCCAGGTAGGGATGATCCGCCGCATAGTTGCTTTCCGTCATATTTTCCATCATTCCGGCTTTATAGTCCTTCAATTGCTGCACCCATGCCTCACCCAGCCGGCGAATTCGTTCCATTTCCTGCATATCACGGGCTGCCCTTGCCACTAAACGGTCTGATGCCGCCATTTCTCTGCCCGGCAGTTTCCCGCTCTTATACTGATCGATAATGATCTGATAACGCTCGTATGCTTCACTGACGCATTCCTGCCAGGAAAGGTAGATCTCGTCCATCGCGTTCCGGCCCACCTCATGCAGGTGAGGGATATCCCTGCATGCCTCCTTCAGAAAGGCTGCCATAGCCTCTGCAGTTTCATCTATGACAAAACCGTTCCGTCCGTCTGTAATACCCTCCGCAGCACACGAGTCTCTGATCAGCACGCTTGCCAGTCCGCACGCGGCCGCTTCACGGACGACAAGTCCGTTCGTATCAAACGTCGACGGAAACAGGAACAGATCCGCTCTTGTATTCCACGCACGCAGGACATCGCGGTCATACACTGGTCCGGTGAAAATGCATTTATCCGATAACCCGGCCTCAGCCGCCTTTTGCTCAAGGATCTCCCTGTCCGGTCCTTTTCCGACAAAGACCATGCGGAAATCCATCCCGCCTGCATGCAGCATTCCCAAAGCGTCAAGGATCAGGGGCAGTCCCTTATAGCTGATCAGACGCCCGACATAAAGAAACACAGGAATGCCTTCCGGGAGGTCATAATCCTTTACTGCCTCTGCGACTTTCCCGTCACTGACCCGTCCTCTGGCAAAATCCACGCCGTTATTCATAACGCGGTATTCGCCCTGAAAGCCAAGCTCCCTGAGGCTTTCCCCTGCTCCCCGGCTGACAGTCCAGACCTCATCACAGGATTCAATATTGCTGACCATGGCCCGTATGAGTTCATCCGCGATCGATCTCACCTTCATGTAACGGCGGATATCGATATCGTATTTTGTATGATACGTGAACACAACGGGAGCATCTGTCTGCTCTCTTAATAGTCTTGCGATCACGGTTGCAGACGCCGGACAATGTGAATGTATGATATCCGGACGGAAAGAAGCAAGCTCTGCGACCTGCTTCTCGGAAAACGGATTTCCGGTCCGGTATCCGTTGGTCACCGGGGCCGTATTCAGACTGGGATAGGTGATGACAGGATAATCATAAACGCTGTAATCGGCGTCCGGATACTCCGGAGTGCCGACTTCAACCTCCGCCTGATGGTCCTTTTTCAGATACTCCGCATAATTTAAGAGTACATTGACCACACCGTCAATGACCGGCGGAAAGGAATCATTTAAAAGACATACATTCATTCTGCTTCCTCCTTCAGTTCAGGAAGGACGACCAGCAGCATGGTAATAAAGCATGCCAGACCGCCAATGACGTTGGATATCGGTTCCGCTGCAAAGACTCCGTCCGTTCCCATATGAAATACATACGGCAGGATATATGTCAGAGGAACAACGATCACAGCCTTGCGGAACAGAGAGAAGAAGATCGCATGATACTTCTTTCCGAGAGACTTGAAAATGATCTGTCCGCAATGCTGAAACACCATAAATATGAAGGTGGAAAAATACAGGTGAAATGCAGGCAGTGCATCTTCCATCAGTGTTTTGTCCGAGCTGAATATCCCGATCACAAATTCCGGGAACAGGCGGATGAGAATCCAGACGACTACGACATAGCCGAGTGAAAGCAGGAACATGATCGCTCCGGCTTCCTTCACGCTTTTATAGCGTTTGGCGCCGTAATTATAGCTGATAATGGGAGATGTGCCTTCCGTGATCGACAGAAGCGGTGTCTCGAGCATCTGCCGCGCAGAGTTGATGATCGTCATGATGGAAACATAGAGATCCCCTCCGACATGGGCGAGCACACTGTTGCAGCTGATCGAAACGACACTGTTGGTAAACTGCATGATAAAAGCTGCTGTGCCGAGTCCAATGATCTTCCTTGCACGCGGCCCGCAGCTTCTGATCTCCTCCGGTTTCATCATATGCAGCCGGTATTCCACTTTCTGTCCAAACAGGAAGCGAAGGACAAAGGCGGCAGAAAGCGCCTGTGAAAGGACGGTTGCGATCGCAGCGCCCTCTACTCCCATTCCGAGACCGAAGATCAGGATCGGATCAAGTATGATATTGGTGACAGCTCCGATGATGACCGTCGTCATTCCGGTCGTAGAATACCCCTGCGCATTGATAAAAGGGTTCATGCCCGTAGCAATCATGGTAAAGATGGTTCCAAGAAGATAGATCCGGAGATACGGAAGCGCATAAACCAGGGCCTGTTCCGATGCGCCGAACACGATCAGTACAGGCCTTCCGATCAGTTCTCCGACTGCAGTCAGAATGATTCCCGTGATGATCAGGAGGAAAAATGCCGTATCAAGGATCTTTCCCGCCTCTTCTCTTTTCCCGGCACCGCGGGCGATGGAAAACAGGGGAGAGCCGCCGCTGCCGTACATATTTGTAAACGCAGTGATGAGGATCACCAGAGGAAAGCACAGGCCTACCGCTCCGAGCGCAGCCGTACCGATCACGGGGATCCTGGCGATATAGATCCGGTCTACTATGTTATACAGAAGGTTTAATGTTTGTGCCACGAACATGGGAAGCGCGGTGGCAAGAATGTTTGTAAGAGTTTTTCCGCTTCCAAAATCTACTCGTTTCATTGATTTATTTCCGCCGTATCATAAGCCGGCTCTGCTATAAAAGATATTGTATTTTATCCGCTTTAAATCTCTGTCCTGCCGGGTGCGGTTTACTGACCCTGATTTCGGTCTGAAGCTTCTTTTGAACCGGAAGCTGCTTTAAGCTTAAACTCCTCAGCATCGATCACCCGAAAACCGTTTTCAGCCAAAAGCGCCGCTGTGATCCCCGGCTCTCCGATCAGCCTTCCGGAAAAGCTGCCGTCATACCGCTGCTTTACGCCGCAGCTGGGACTTCTTGGCTGAAAGATCACGAGCTCCGGCATTTCTTTTCGAGCTGTTTCCAGGCATTTTCCCGCGCCTTCCCGAAATTCCCGATCCACGTTCCGGCCGTTTTTTGTCATTACCACACCGCCGCAGATCTCTGACGGTATCCTCGGAACGGGCAGACCGCCCATAAGCTCCGGACAGACCGGGATCAGTTCGTGGCCTTCAAGCTGCCGCATCAGTTCTTCATCCAGATTGTTTCCGCCGTTATATTTACAGTTTATCCCTGTCAGACAGGCGCTGATCATGATCTTCATACATTCTTCCGGTATATAGGTGTTGTAAAGGGCAGCACCCGGACTCTTATTTCCGCTTTCGTTCCAGCATAAACCTCATGCGATAAATCGCACCACATTGAATATAAGCTGCGCGATGCTTCGTTGCCAAAGCACCTGCCCGAAAACCATCAATACTATAGCAAACAGTCATTTTGCTTGCAAGGACAAACTCTTCTATGAATAAAAAGAAAACGGCCTTACTCTGAAGTAAAGCCGCTTCCGGTACAGGATCCGTACTTTCTTTATGCAACTATTCAGTACTTTTATTAAGGCATTCCGTCATCGTTTCAAATAAGCGGTCGATGTAGATAGGTTTTTCCACAAATGCATCCATACCCGCTTCCGCCGCTTCTTTCCTGTCCTTTTCATAAACATTCGCGCTGACTGCAATGATCGGTACAGATGCTTTC
>CAMOZZ010000164.1 GCA_946631165.1 uncultured Lachnospiraceae bacterium
CCTGCGGCCTCTGCGTCCCGAACGCAGCGCTCTACCAAACTGAGCCACGCCTCGATGCGCACGTAAGAGTATAATCCGAAAACAACCGGTTTGTCAAGAGGGAATTTTTCTGCTATACTTTCCCTGAACAAGGATCTGTTCAGAAAGGAGCGGGAACCGATGTTTACAAATGATCTTCTCGGAAAACAAGTCTCACGGCTCGGGTTCGGCGCCATGCGCCTGCCTCTCGGCGCGGATGGCAGGATCGATGAAATTCTCCTGCAGCAGATGATCGACTGTTCCATGGCGAACGGGATCAATTATTATGATACCGCTTATGTGTACCATTCCGGTTTCAGCGAGACAGCCCTGCGCGATGCGCTGAAGAAATATCCGCGGGACAGCTATTATCTCGCGAATAAGTTTCCGGGACATGTCATTGCCGATTCGTACGACTGCGAAGCAATCTTTAAAGAACAGCTGGAACGCTGCGGCACCGATTATTTTGATTTTTATCTTCTGCACAATGTTTATGAGAATTCGGTAAACACCTATATGGATCCGCGCTGGAACATCCTGGAATTCTGCAAGGAACAGCGGCGGCTGGGACGCATAAAACATCTCGGTCTCTCCACGCACGCCCGTCCCGATACGCTGGAACGGTTCCTGGACTATACGGACGGCAGCATGGAATTCTGTCAGATCCAGCTCAACTACATGGACTGGACACTGCAGCAGGGCAATGTCAAGTACGATATGCTGGAGAAGCTCGGCCTTCCGCTCATCATCATGGAACCGCTGCGCGGCGGAAAGCTCGCCGCCATGCCGGAAGACGCCGGCCGGAAGCTGAAAGCGCTCCGTCCGGACGAAAGCTTTGCTTCCTGGTCCTTCCGTTATCTGATGAACCTTCCGAATGTCAAAGTGGTCCTGTCCGGCATGTCCGACATGGCACAGCTTGAAGACAATATTAAGACATTCTCCACGGACCGCCCCCAGACGGCAGACGAAAACGCCGTGCTCGAAGCGCTTGCGGAAGAGATGCAGGACGCGCTTCCCTGCACCAGATGCCGCTACTGCTGCGACGGATGTCCGATGGAACTCGATATTCCGATGCTGATCCATGCCTATAATGATCTGAAGTATTCCGGTTCCAACATGGTCATTGCCATGCAGTTCGATGCCATCCCGCCCGAAAAGCAGCCGGACGCCTGCATCGGGTGCGGTGCCTGTTCCGCCGTATGTCCGCAGGGAATCGATATCCCGGCTGCCATGGCAGAACTTCCCGGTCTTATTAAAAAATCCCCGAACTGGGCAGAAGTCTGCCGGCAGCGCGAGGAAGAAAGAAAACGGATCCAGGCAGGTCAGTGACACCCGGAACACCTGCCGCAGTCGCCGGAGCATCCGCCCCGGCGTTTTCTTTTTATCATCAGACGTACAGCAAAGAGGATCACTGCTGCAATTATTAATATAAGAAGAAAATCTACAGCACCCATAGGTTCAGCTCCTTTAAGCAAGTCCGAATATCATCCCGATCAATCTGAGCAGGAAAGCCGCGATCCAGGCGACAGCACACTGCCAGAGTACCACACCGACAGCCCATTTTCCGCCAAGTTCCCGCCTTATGGAAGCGACAGCCGCCACACACGGCGTATAGAGCAGTGAGAACACCAGGAGACAGCCGGCAGACAGGGCGGACATCGCCGCACCGACGCCGCCGTTTCCCTGGAAGAGCACTTCAAGGACTGAGACCACACTCTCCTTCGCCATGAAACCGGAAATGAGGGAAGTGCAGATCTTCCAGTCTCCCAGTCCAAGCGGTCCGAACAGCGGCGCGATGATCCCGGCAAGGAAGGCAAGGATACTGTCCTGCTCATTGACCACCAGATTGAAGTGGAAATCAAAGGATTTCAGGAACCATACGATCACCGTAGCGATCAGGATCACGGAAAATGCCCTCTGTAGAAAATCCTTTGCTTTCTCCCAGAGGAGCTGAACGACATTCCGGAAGCCCGGAAGCCGGTAATTCGGCAGTTCCATGACAAATGGAACAGCGGAACCGGTAAACAGCGTGTTCTTATAAAGAAAAGCCGCCAGAATACCGAAAACGATTCCCGTGAAGTAAAGTGCCGTGATGACCAGCCATCCTTTTTCCGGGAAAAACGCCGCCACAAAGAAGGAATAGATCGGCAGCTTTGCCGTACAGCTCATGAACGGGGTCAGAAGGATCGTCATCCTTCTGTCACGGTCGCTGGGCAGCGTCCTTGTGGACATGACGGCCGGGACAGTGCAGCCGAAGCCGATCAGCATCGGCACAATACTTCTGCCCGACAGGCCGATCTTCCGGAGAAGCTTGTCCATAAAAAAGGCAACTCTGGCAACATATCCGCTGTCTTCCAGGATCGACAGGAAGAAGAACATCGTAACGATGATCGGGAGAAAGCTCAGCACGCTTCCCACCCCTTCAAAAATTCCGCCGATGATCAGGCTGTGGATCGCTTCATTGACGCCGGCGGCAGTAAGCGCCGCATCCACGGAATCACTGAGCGCGCCGATGCCCGCCTCCAGCAGTTCCTGCAGGAACAGGCCGATCACGTTGAAGGTAAGGAAGAATACCAGTGCCATAACGCCGATAAAGACCGGGATAGCCGTATATTTTCCGGTAAGGATCCTGTCCAGCTTCTGGCTGCGCAGATGCTCTCTGCTCTCATGCGGTTTGATCACGCAGGATTCGCACACCTTCTCAATAAAGGCGAACCGCATATCCGCCATGGCCGCACTGCGGTCCAGCCCTCTCTCCTTTTCCATCTGAAGGACAATGTGCTCCAGCATTTCCTTCTCGTTCTGGTCAAGCTCGAGCTGCTCAAGGATCAGGGCATCGCCTTCAATGATCTTGGAAGCGGCAAAACGGACCGGAAGCCCTGCCCGTTCCGCATGGTCTTCGATCAGATGGATCACTGCATGAATACAGCGGTGAACGGCTCCGCCATGATCATCCGTGCCGCAGAAATCCTGCCGCAGCGGTTTTTCCTGATAATGCGCAATGTGAACGGCGTGGCGGACGAGTTCATCCACGCCCTGGTTCTTGATGGCAGAGATCGGGACGACGGGGACGCCGAGCATGTTCTCTATTCTGTTGATATCCACGGATCCGCCGTTCCCGTGAAGTTCATCCATCATATTGAGTGCCACGACCATCGGGACATTCATTTCCAGAAGCTGCATCGTAAGATACAGATTGCGTTCAATATTTGTAGCATCGACGATATTGATGATCGCTTTCGGCTTCTCTTTCAGGACAAAGTCACGGCTGACCAGTTCTTCGCTGGAATACGGCGACATAGAGTAGATACCGGGCAGATCTGTGATGGAGGTATTGTCCTGCCCCCGGATGGCACCGTCTTTCCTGTCTACCGTCACGCCCGGAAAGTTTCCCACATGCTGGTTTGAACCGGTAAGCTGATTGAACAGCGTCGTCTTTCCGCTGTTCTGATTGCCGACCAGGGCAAATGTCAGGAGGGCGCCGTCAGGAAGAGGATCTCCGCTCCCCTTCGGATGGAATCTTCCTTCTTCACCCAGTCCGGGATGCTCGATCTGCCTGGAAGCCGGCTGCTTGCCGCCGGACAGGCCGGGATCATCCTTCCGGATCTTCTCCTTTGTTTCAGGAATTTCGATCTCTATTTTCTCTGCATCGGCAAGTCTCAGTGTCAGTTCGTAGCCATGGATCCTGAGTTCCATGGGATCGCCCATCGGAGCGAGCTTTACCAGTGTTGCTTCAGCGCCCGGAATAACCCCCATATCCAGGAAGTGCTGGCGCAGCGCGCCTTCTCCTCCCACTGATACGATCCTGGCTGACTGACCGATCGCAAGATCTCTGATAGTCATATAAATATTTCCCCTGCAGTTTCATTTTTCGGATATTATAGCATAAAATCAGGGAGTGCGGAATACACCGCACTCCCTGCAGAACGCTTTTTTATCGGTTTCAGGCAGTTCGTTTCTCAGCCGAAGTATCTCTTCAGCAGACCGGCAAATGCCTTGCCGTGACGAGCCTCGTCGCGGGCCATCTCATGAACGG
>CAMOZZ010000165.1 GCA_946631165.1 uncultured Lachnospiraceae bacterium
TCATCGAAATCGCGGTCGTGATCCCGGTGAGGTCCCGAGGGTATCATCCCTTTGCTCACAAAACAGAGATTCAGCTCTATGCGGCGGTTTCCTTCCCCAATGCAGAATTTGGGAGATTTATAATAAGGAAGACCTTGATGACGCGGAAGACCGGATACTTCATACAGGGATCTCCAGGTCTGCATGATGGCATCGGCGGTCGCAGGATCCGTGATGTCGCATCTTTCAAAATCGCGGATCAGGAAGGCGCGTGTAAGGTTTTTCGTCGTCATATCCTGCACGATGGCTGCCTTCAGCGGCAGGATCACACGCCCGTCGTCCAGAAGAATATTCTCTTTTTCATGTTCGGCGAGATTGATGAGCATACTCTTTTCAGCGATGTAAATCGATTTTTCATGCTCTATGTAATCGATACTGAAAAACGGCTCCGCGAAGCCAAGCTGTGTGACTGACATATCCGGCTCCTTTCGTAAGGACTGCAGAAATGATATTGGCAATCATCCGCTGTCCCGATGTGTTGTTCTGAGAAAAGTATATGGGATGTTTGGTGAAAAGTAAATCTAATGTATTTAAACTTGATGTTAAGTAAAACTTAATATAAAATATGATTGAAAGATCTAATACAGGGAACAAAACGATGCCTGCATAAAGGATTCCTTCAGGCAATTAAAGTATTACCGGTAAGGAGATGGACAATGGAAACGGCAAGGTGCAAAGCATTTACCGCGGCAGCCAGATACGGCAGTTTCAGGAGCGCTGCCGAGGAACTTGGTTATACGACTTCGGCAGTCAGTCAGCTGATCGCGGCGCTTGAGGAAGAACTGCATGTGAAGCTTTTCCGCCGCAGCCGGAAAGGGGTGGAACTCACAGCGGACGGCGAGAGAATGCGTCCGGTGATCATGAATTTTATACTGCAGGAGGAACGGATCTATGAGACGGCTGCAGAGATCTCCGGGGTACTGGTCGGAGAGGTCAGGATCACCGCATATCCAAGCATTTGCGCGGCCTGGCTTCCGGAGCTGATCCGCGGGTTCAGGGAGAAATATCCGGGGATCAGTCTTCATATCGATGACAGCATCCGCAGATATGTGATCGAGGCGCTTGCGGAAGGCCGTGCAGATATAGGCTTTTTTGCAGATCAGCATGATTTTGAAGGAGAATGGTTCGCGCTCCGGAGCAATCCGATGGTCGCCGTGGTCGCGAAGGACAGCCCCTATGCCGGGATGGATGCATTCCCGCTGCGGGAGTGTGAGAACGCGCCGCTGATCCAGTCCTCTTACGGAAAAGACAGGGATATTGAATCGATCTTTGAAAAGTACGGGATCAGTCCGAATATTATTGCCACGACAAGAAATTCCTTTACCGCTGCCGCCATGGTGCAGAGCAATATGGGCGTGCTTCTTGTAAATGAACTGAGCACGCATATATGGAATTATGATGTGAAAATCCTGCCGCTCGATCCCCCGCAGTATGTGGAGCTGGGAATGGGCGTTTCTGCGCTGTCCGCCGGGTCGCCTGCTGTAAAAGCCTTTGCATGGTATGTGAGAGAGAAGATGCGGCAGATGGAAGGGGCAGAGTAGGACGCCGGGGAAGACGCCGGCGCAGAGACCAAAGGGCGGTTTTCCGGCTCTGTCCATCCGGCGGATGGAAGGGGCAGCGTGTAAGGGGATCGGAGAACCGTTGCGCGGTCCTCTGGAACCGGAAAAAACATCCTCCGATCCGCATGAATATCCCCTTGACTTCCGAAAAAAAGATGATAATATGCACACATATAAAACGTTTCATGAATAGTCTGAAATCCTGAAGGAGATACAGATATGGCAATAATCCATGATGCTGAAAAAAGAACTTTTACGATTCACACGCAAAATACTACCTACCAGATGCAGGTCGATCCATACGGCTATCTGCTCCATCTTTATTATGGAAGAAAAGCCGCCGGCTGCATGGACTGGCTGCTGACTGTAGCCGACAGAGGACTGTCCGGTTCGCCGTATGACGCGGCTGACATCCGCGGTTATTCGCTGGACTATCTGCCACAGGAGTTCCCGGTCCAGGGAACCGGTGATTACAGAAGCCCGATGCTGATCGTGAAGGATATCAATGATGCTTTTGGCTGCGAACTTCGTTACGCCGGCTATGAGATCGCTCCCGGAAAGTATTCCCTGCAGGGACTGCCTGCAGTATATGCGGATTCGGAAAACGATCATGCGGAGACGCTGAAAGTATTTCTGGAAGACAAAAGGCTGGGACTGCACATTACGCTGCTGTATGGCGTACTGCCGGACCTCGATATCATCACCAGAAGCGTGATCGTATCGAACCGCGGCGAAAAACCGTTCCGGATCGAAAAGCTGCAGAGTGCCTGCCTGGATCTGCCGTTCGGTGATTTTGATCTCATCACATTTTGCGGACGGCACGCGATGGAACGGCAGCCGGAGCGCTGCGCGCTGACACATGGTTCCCATGTGATCGGCAGCCGCCGCGGCATGTCTTCCCATCAGTACAACCCGATGATGATCCTGGCGGATCATACCGCGGACGAACGCTCCGGCAGATGCTGGTCTATGCAGTTCGTTTACAGCGGCGGCTTCAAGGCGGAAGCCGAGAGGGATCAGTATAATCAGACACGGATACAGATGGGCCTGGCGGAGGAAAAGTTTTCCTATCCGCTGGCACCGGGCGAAGAACTGGTCTCTCCGGAAGTGATCATGAGTTACAGCGGGGAAGGCCTGGCAAAGTTGTCGCATAACCTGCACCGCTGTATCAGGAAGCATGTGTGCAGGGGAAAATACCGCGACGCTGTAAGGCCGGTCCTGCTCAACAGCTGGGAAGCATTTTATTTTGATTTTGACGGTGACGGCATTGTCCGCCTGGCGAAGGAAGCAAAGGAGCTCGGCATCGATCTGCTGGTCATGGACGACGGCTGGTTCGGGAAACGGAACAGTGATTTCCTGGCGCTCGGTGACTGGACGGCAAATGAAGAGAAGCTGGGCTGTTCATTGGCAGAGCTGATCAGCCGCGTCAATGAGGCAGGAGTGAAATTCGGTATCTGGATCGAGCCGGAGATGGTCAACGAGAACAGCGATCTGTTCCGCGCGCATCCGGACTGGGCGATGGTGATCCCCGGGAAGAAGCCTGTCCTCGGAAGGAACCAGCTGGTGCTGGATCTCTCGAGAGAGGAAGTGCGCGAATGGATGTATAAAGCAGTCTGCAGTGTGCTGGACCAGGGAAATATCGAATATCTGAAATGGGATTACAACCGCTCAATTGCGGATGTGTTCTCTCATACCTCGGATGATCAGGGGAAAGTGCTGTATGATTACATGATCGGACTCTACAGTGTACTGGAACGGTTGAATGCACGTTATCCGGACGTCCTGATCGAAGGCTGCAGCGGCGGCGGCGGAAGATTTGACGCGGGAATGCTGTATTATACGCCGCAGATCTGGTGCAGTGACAACACGGATGCTGTGGACAGGCTCATCATCCAGTACGGCACATCGTTTGGGTATCCGGTCTCTGCTGTGGGAGCACACGTTTCCACCTGCCCGAACCATCAGAACGGCAGGGTGACGCCGCTTAAAACGCGCGCTGCGGTGGCTATGAACGGTACGTTCGGCTATGAACTGGATCCCGGGAAGATGACAGAGGAAGAAAAAGAGGAAGTCTGCGGGCAGATCGAGGCGTTCAGAAAGGATGCTGCGCTCATTCAGAACGGGGACTATTACAGACTGTCGGATCCGGTATCCGATAATATGGGTGCGTGGGCATATGTATCGGAAGACAAGTCCCAGGTGCTGCTTTGTGCCGTGATCATTGAGAGCCGGGGCAATATGCCGGCGATGTATGTGAAGGCGGACGGGCTGGAGCCCGGCGCGATGTACCGGATCGAGGAAGACGGCAGAGTGTGTGCAGCAGACGCGATGATGGATATGGGACTGCCGCTGCCGCAGCCGGGTGAGGACGCGCACAGCTATGTGTATCACCTGATGAAGATTTGAGGACAGATCCTTTGCTGCTGAA
>CAMOZZ010000166.1 GCA_946631165.1 uncultured Lachnospiraceae bacterium
TCGCGCTTGACTGGCAGTCAAGAGGCCAGGGGTTCGAATCCCCTATGCTCCATACAAAAAGGTCCACGTGATGCCGTGGATCTTTTTTTGTATAATACATAGGGGATTCGAACGCCGAGGGAGGAGCGAAGGCGACGGAAGCGCACGTGCCGGTGACACGTGTGCGCCGAAGGCCGGCCGGAAAGGCGGCAGAGCCGCCGGAGGGAATCCCCTATGCTCCATACAAAAAGGTCCACGTGATGCCGTGGATCTTTTTTTGTATAATACATAGGGGATTCGAACGCCGAGGGAGAATCTCATGCGCACAGTACCTCCGGCAGGAAGGATATCCCCAGATAATTCATGATGTCCCCCAGCCAGCTCTCATCCAGCCAGGATGCCAGTTCTGCAGGCTCCGGCATCCTGCCCTCCAGATTGAAAAAAGTCTTCGCACACATAGCGATCTGCTGCTGCCGTTCGTTCCTGTTCAATGTAATTCTGCTGTTCTTCATGTCCGGGCTCCTTTCCTGATCTTCTGATCTGCTGAATGTTCTGTTGTTTCGGATAAAATACAGTACGTTTTTTATCTGTTGCTGACCGGAATATACATCATGGAACTTAAATGAACTTAAAAGCAGAAATATTTTTCAGGATGAACGCTCTGTCAGTCGCCGATCATTACCGGATCCCAGCCTTCATCCTGATAGGATGTAATGGTAAAGGGCACCTGGTCAGCATACATTTTGATAAATTCCTTCCGCACGTTCTCATAGGTGCCGTCGTCGTGTGCGGTACTGAACAGTGCGGTGAGGTCCCCGGCTTCGGCAGGGGCTTTGCCGAAAATCTCTTTCATGCTCTCGTCCATATCACTTCCATCCGCAACGGCTTCGAAGGAAACCGCTTCATAACCTGTGCCGGCTTCTTCGGACTTCTTCAGGTGAAGCAGGCCGGGATGGGAACCGCCGCTCTTGCACAGCAGGTTCTCGCCCTCCAGATCATATTTAAATACCTGGAAATCGCCGAAAATGCGGATATCTGCAGGATCACTGTCGTCTGTATAGAAGATGACCGGCGCGGGGATGAAATATGCACCGTCTTCATAATAGGAAGCCGGCTCTTTTTCCATCCAGTCAAAAACAGTCTGCATATAAGGATCCTCTCCGGTATACATGAGCGGGACAGGAACGGCGATATCCATGCCGGTCAGAGAATTGCTGACAGACTCTGCTGCTGCAGTGTCGCCTTCCTCTGCATCAGTCTCGTAATCCGCATCAGGCGCTTCGGTTTCTGCCGCTTCAGATCCCTCTTCCGAACCCTCCGGCGTCTCAGCAGCTGTGATGTCGCCGACCATCTGGTCGATTTCCGAGGCCAGGCTTTCGCCGATCGCCTGCTGCTCGCTTTCGCTGAGTGTTTCTTCCTGCTTCGGACTGCCGGTGCAGCCGGTCAGCGCGAGGCAAAGAGCAAATGCAAGAATAGCAGCATTCATTTTTTTCATTGTGTAATTCCTCCCCTTAAGAATTATGGTTCACTATAAACCAGAATTGTGCAGTTTTGTTGTCGCAGAGATTAATACTTTATGAAGATTTGGTCCGGTCACAGTGCCTTTTTCGGAAGATCCGGGCAATGACTATGAGAAGAAATGTCTGAGGATTGCCCGGGGCGTTCCGCAAATGAAAACGTTCGCAGCACCCGTTCTGCAGAGAAGAAACTTGAAGAATTATCTGCCGGATGGTATCATTACCCACAAGTACAGAAAGAGGTAGCAGTAATGAGCAGCAGTTCCATGGAGACGATGATCCGCGACATGACAGAGGGGCCGGTCGTACCGCAGCTTCTCCGGTTCGCGTTCCCGCTTTTTGTGTCCAATGCGCTGCAGGCGTTCTATAACCTGATCGACATGGTCATCGTCGGCAATTATATAGGGAAGGCAGGCATGTCCGCCGTCTCGATCGGCGGGGATATTCTGCATCTGCTGACGTTCGTGGCGATGGGCTTCTCCTCCGCCGGCCAGGTGATCATAGCAAGAGCTGTCGGCGCAGGAAAAAGAGATGAGATCAGGAAGACGATCGGAACAATGTTCACGTTCCTGTTGGGGGCGTCCCTTTTGATCTCACTGATCTGTTATATACTGCGGTTCCATATTCTTGCATGGCTGAATACGCCGGCTGCCGCGGAAAAATTCGCGATGGATTATCTCGTGACATGCACCTGCGGTCTGGTATTCATCTATGGTTATAATATCGTCAGCGCGATCCTGCGCGGCATGGGCGACAGCAGAAGGCCGTTTATCTTTATTGCGATCGCTTCCGTACTGAATACGGTGCTGGATATCCTGTTCGTAAAATATGTCGGGATGAAGGTGTTCGGCGCGGCGCTGGCAACAGTGATCGGGCAGGGGACAAGCTTTCTGTTCGCACTGATCTATCTCTATCGCAGAAAAGATAGTTTCGGTTTTGATTTCAGACTGTCGAGTTTTAAGATAGATGGAAAGGCGTTTGCCAGACTGCTTTCTCTGGGCATTCCGATGGCGATCCAGTCTGCGGCGATCAGCTTCTCCAAGATCGTGCTGATGTCCTGGATCAATATCTTTGACGTTACATATTCCGCATTGTCCGGAATTTTCAACAAAGTCAATACGATGTGCGGTGTCATTTCGCAGTCGTTTACCGCAGCCGGCAGTACGATGGCGGGGCAGAATCTCGGCGGACGGAAATATGACCGCGTGAACCGGATCCTGTTTACGATCTTTGTGATCGGAACGGGAATATCAGTGGTCTTCACGATGGTCATGCTCCTGTGGCCGAATGCAGTCTACGGCATCTTTACACAGGAAGCAGATGTACTTGCGCTGGCCGGCGTGCTGACATTGCCGATCATTCTGAATTTTTACGGAGCGTCTACCAGGAGCGTCGCATTTTCACTGATCAACGGATCAGGAAGATCAAAGCTGAATCTGGCGGTTGCGATCATTGACGGCGTGATCAGCCGCATCGGGCTGGCAGCGCTTCTGGGATTCGCGCTGAAACTGGACTGCTTCGGATTTTGGATGGGAGACGCGCTTGCAGGATTCATGCCGTTTATTATCGGCGGGACATTCTATCTGTCCGGCCGGTGGAAGCAGGAAGATACAGAATGATGCACAGGAATATTCTGGTTTGTGCGGATTTTGCGTTATCTCCGGGATTAATGCCAAATCCCAGATTGCTGAACATTTGGTTTGTGCGGGTTTTGCGCTTATTTTGCAAGAAGATACCCTTTTAATGAGACAGATAAGCTTGAAAAGGAAGGAAAAGGGGTAGCTTGTGTTTGAAAATGCATAAATAATGCCCAAATAATGGAGAATCATATAATTGCGCAATCATTTCGTGACACCTTTGGGGTATCGTTTGTAGAATACAGAGAATATTTCGCACAAAAGTGCAGCATCTCTTCCGGCAGAGACAGATGGTGCAGAGAAAAGGGGCTCCCGGCGGGGAGGTCGGCGCGGCGGCGCATAGAGAATGGCTGTTAAATGTCAGCACCTGCCGGCGAAAGGGGTTATTATGTGGACAGCATCAAACTGGAAAGACTATGAAATGATAGATACTTCCGATAAGGAAAAACTGGAACGCTGGGGAGAGTATCTCCTCATCCGCCCGGATCCTCAGGCGATCTGGCATTCCGCCAAAAAGAACCGCGGCTGGAAAAAGCCGAACGGCATCTATCACCGCAGTCACTCCGGCGGCGGCTCCTGGGAGTTCTTCGACCTGCCGGAGCAGTGGGAGATCACATTTCCGCTGCGGGAAAAGAAGCTTCATTTCAATCTGAAACCCTTCACTTTCAAGCACACCGGTGTATTCCCGGAGCAGGCAGTGAACTGGGAATGGATGTATGATCTGATCAGCCGGAGCGGAAGACCGGTGAAGGTGCTGAACCTGTTTGCGTATACCGGCGGGGCTACCGTAAGCGCGCTGAAGGCGGGGGCATCCGTTACGCATGTGGACGCTTCAAAGGGAATGGTACTTTGGGCAAAAGAGAATGCAGTATCCTCCGGCACC
>CAMOZZ010000167.1 GCA_946631165.1 uncultured Lachnospiraceae bacterium
TCGCCATCGATTTCAGTTCATCCCAGGCGAAAATGATATTGTAACCGTCCACCAGGAGATACGCCGGAAGTCTTTTGACGGGCTTATACTCCCGCCTGATCGGAGCGGTATCCTTCTTCGGCGCGTATTCTTTCCTGCCGATCCCTTTTCTCTCCAGCGATCTGTCCCGCCCGTTCGCATAAAATGTCTTCCTTATTATATCGTCGATCTCATCTGTTCCGAGGGCGATCTCCTCGCGGATATACGCCGCTTCCTCTCCCCCTGAAACCGTTTTCTTATCTTCAAAGAGCTCCAGATGCATATGCTCCCGTACTTTATCCCAGGGCACCGTATACCCTGCCCCGTGTGTACAGAAAACAGACCCCGAAGGATTGCGCAGATCACCGTCCGGATCATAGCCTTTTTCCATGATCACTTCTTCCGCGTTATGGCACGGCCGGTATCCGCTCATCATCAGGCTGATCTGGCCTTTTCCCTTTGAATAGGCGGCGATGTCCTTCGCTATATTGCGCATGGAAGCGACGGGACCTTCTCCCGGGATCACCGTCATATCGCCCTCCGACACCGGCGGTTCCATGGCTGCGCCGCGGCGTTCCAGATCCGTCATCGCTCTTCCGGTCATCTCTGTCGGGACAGTGAGCACAAAGGAATACCACGGCTCCAGCAGGACGGAACGCGCCTGCATAAGACCCTGCCGGACCGCACGATAGGTAGCCTGCCGGAAATCCCCGCCTTCCGTATGCTTTACATGCGCCCTGCCATTGACAAGACTGATATGAACATCCGTAAGCGGCGCACCGGTAAGAACGCCCCTGTGGATCTTCTCCCCCAGATGCGTCATAATGAGCCGCTGCCAGTTCGTCGCGAGAATATCGGTCGAAAGTCTGGAATCAAAGGTAAGCCCGCTTCCCGGTTCTCCCGGAGAAAGCAGCAAATGGACTTCCGCGTAATGTCTGAGCGGTTCAAAGTGTCCGACGCCTTCTACGGTATCGGCAATCGTTTCCAGATACATGATGCGGCCTTCTCCGAACTCAACATCCGTATCGAAACGGTCGTGAAGAAGTCTCTGCAGGATCTCCAGCTGGACTTCCCCCATCAGATGGGCGGTCACTTCCCTGGTCTCCTCATCCCATTCGATCGAGAGTTCCGGCTCCTCCTCATTGAGCACCGCAGCGATCTTCATGAACGCCGGAACATCCATACCTGCCGGAAGTCTCACCGCATAGGTAAGTACGGGAGACAGCGACCGGTTCCAGTCAGCCCCTTCTTTCCCGATCAGCTGTCCGGGACGGGTTTCGGACAGCCCCGTCACACAGACGATCATGCCGGCTTCCGCGGAATCCAGCGCCTTAAAAGCGGTTCCGGAATATTCCCGGATCCCTGTGATCTTCTCTGTCACCATGCCCTCTTTTCCGGCATAGGTGATCTGCAGACGGTTCGCGATACTGCCGCCCATCAGCTTTAGATGTGTCAGTCTGACACCGGCGGGATCCCTGGTGATCTTGTACACCCTTGCCTGCAGTTCTTTCGTATATGCCGGCGGGGATGCGTATTCCGTAAAGATATCCATGAATTCCTTCACGCCTTCATTTCTCAGCGCGGAACCGAACATGCACGGGAACGCTTTCCTCTCCCGGATCAGTCTCTTCAGCGTGTCATTGGAAAGTTCTCCGGAGGACAGATACTCCTCCATGGCTTCCTCATCTGCCAGGGCCAGGCTTTCGGCCGTCTCCTCTTCTCCGGCTTTTGACATGTCAAAGACAGCATCCGAAAGCTCTTTCTTAAGAGCCGCCGTGATACTGTCTCTGTCCGAATCCGGCTGATCCATCTTGTTGACGAAAAGGAAGACCGGGATATGATGTTTTGCGAGCAGTCTCCAGAGGGTGTGGGTATGGCCCATCAGCCCGTCCCGGCCGCCGATCAGCAGCACTGCCGCGTCCAGCACCGGCAGGGTACGTTCCATTTCCGCGGAAAAATCCACATGCCCCGGTGTATCCAGGATCGTGATCTGCGTATCATTGTATTCGAGCTGCGCCTGCTTGGAGAAAATGGTGATTCCGCGTTCCTTTTCAAGCGTTTCGGTATCCAGGAAAGCATCCTTCCGGTCCACCCTTCCGATATTCCGGATGGAACCTGCATTATAGAGCATCGCTTCGGAAAGCGTTGTCTTGCCGGCGTCAACATGGGCCAGAAGGCCTGTGATCAATCGTTTTTTCATAGACTAGTGAGAGAGCCTTTCTTCAAGCGCTTTTTTATACAGTATATAATCTTCCTCCCATCTGTCAAATCCGTTTTCATTCCTGTGATCCGGCAGATCATAATGTGCTTTCAGATATTTTCCGAGGAACCGGCTGACTTTTTTCGCCCCTCTGTAATTCAGATGCTCCCCGCTGTCACAGGTATCCTTCTTCCAGTTGATCTTCACTTCGGGCTGCAGGGAGAGATCCAGGAAATCCAGTCCGTTCTCTTCTGCCAGATGTGTCATCTCCTCACTTCTTTCGTATGACCAGTCCTTTACGCATGGAACGGCAATCAGCAGGACCTTTGCGCCATGCGCTTCTGCCAGCTTTATACAGCGCATCAGTTCTTTCTCCGCCTCCGCCGGGACAGCCGCTGACTCACCGGACGGCTTCATATAGCGGCGGATCTTTTTCTTCGGGGCTGCCTTAACCGACACCCGCGGGTAGAATCCTCGCGTTACCGAATGCGTCGATCGCAGGCAATCCGGAAACATTTTTATCTTTCTCCAGTATTTATGATATTCGAATACCGGGAACCGGTATGTCAGCGCCGCTCTGATCTTTCTGTCCAGAATATCCGTGCGAGAATCATCTGCGAACAGGGAGTTGACGGAGATCATAACGACCCGGGGCGTCTGCCTGCTCCAGATGTGCTTCAGATAGTATCTGCAGTCATACACTTTCGCGCCGGCTTCCGACCAGTCATAGGCGGTGATGCCGTGCTTATTCCACAGGATCATCGTGTTTACGGCGCTGTACACATCACTGTCGCCGACAGCAACAACATCGATCGTATTTTCCGGTTCACGCAGGATCCCCAGCGAATCATTATTATTCAGCACGCCCGGATTGCGGTAAAGGACCGTGCAGATCCAGGAGGACGCCATCAGAAGAAGCAGTGTCAGCACAAGCAGCAGGATGATCCGGAACGAATATTTTTTCAGGTTCTCATACATGTTCCGCCCCTCCTAGAATTTCGCATACAGGAAATCATTTGCGCCAAAGCCGGTCCCGTAAGCGCCGAGCACAATGACTGCCGCCAGCAGTCCCAGGTAAACGGCGTATCTGACCGGAAGCGGACGGGCAGCGATCACCCGCCGGATATCCGTCCCGCGTTCTTTATAATATCCGATCACGAACATGAGCAGGATACCGCAGCATACCATCAGCAGCTGGATCCTTGTAATGCCCACGGCGCTCATGGCTTCGCCAAAGCCCGCCAGGCCGGCGCCGCGCGAAAAGATTCCCGACAGCATTGCGGCTGCATCGCGCAGCGTATCCGCGCGGAAGATCGTCATGCCGATGGCGACAAAAAGCCATGTCCGGAGGATCCGGAAGAGTCTTACGCCTCTGCCCGCGTCCTTTTCATCCGGCATGAATTTCCGGAAAAACGGTGTGAGCAGTTTCCCCGTGATCATAATGAGGTAGTAATAAAGGCCGTAGAAAATGTATTTCCCCTGTGCGCCGTGCCATAGACCATTGGAAAACCATACCGCGAACAACGAGAGCGAAGTCGGGATCAGCGCCGCATAATACGGATCGATCCGGCCCTGGAGCTTTTTGCTGAGTTCCATCAGCGGGCGCGACAGGGATACCGGATAGAAAACATAGTCCCTCAGCCATGCACCGAGCGTGATATGCCATCGGCGCCAGAATTCATCGACATTCTGTGAAAAGAACGGCTGTCTGAAATTCTCTGGCAGTTTTATTCCGAAGAGCTCGGCG
>CAMOZZ010000168.1 GCA_946631165.1 uncultured Lachnospiraceae bacterium
CAGAAAAAATGGTTCCGGGCCCAGCTGGATCTGGCAAAGGAACTGTCGCTTCCGGTCGTGATCCACAGCCGGGAGGCGGCGCAGGACACTTTTGATATTATTAAGGAAGCCGGTATTCCGGAAGGCATGCTTGTGATGCACTGCTACTCCTACAGCCCGGAGATGGCGAAAGAATATCTGAAGATGGGATATTATCTCGGCATCGGCGGCGTGGTCACCTTCAAGAACGCGAAGAAACTGAAGGAGACCGTTGCGCTGGCGCCTCTGTCACAGCTGCTGACCGAGACGGACTGTCCTTACCTGACGCCGGCACCGTTCCGGGGAAAACGGAACGATTCGGGAAAGATCCCGCTGGTGCTGGATGAGATCGCACGGATCAAAGAGACTGACAGGGAAGAAACGGAAGCGGTATGCTTTGAGAACGCGCTGCGGTTCTACAGGATGTCCTCCCGGAGAGCATGAAACGGATGGCTCTGCCGGTGCTGTTTCACAGTCATTGAGATGCGAAACTATAAAACTGTCATCCTGAGGAGCGCAGCGACGAAGGATCCACCGCGTATGGATATCGGTTTTATGACAAATGAAAACAAGCATTTAAAAATGGATCAATACCATGAACGAAAATGATTTAATAAACAGAAGCGCCGCCATGGAAGTCATCAAAAAGCATGACTTCACCATGCGGAAAAAATACGGCCAGAACTTTCTCACGGACGCCCGCGTCCTGGACAAGATCCTGGACGCCTCCGGGACAGATGACACAGACACTGTTATCGAGATCGGTCCCGGCATCGGCACCATGACCCAGGCCCTTGCAAGGATCGCGAAAAAAGTGATCGCCGTCGAAATAGACGACAAGCTGATCCCGATCCTGGGCGAAACGCTGGCGCCGTATGACAATATAAAGCTGGTGCACGCAGATGTGATGAAACTGGATCTCAACAGGCTGGTGGAAGAAGAGAATGACGGACAGCCCGTCCGCGTGGTCGCAAATCTTCCTTATTATATCACGACGCCGGTGCTCATGAAGTTCCTGGAAGACAGAGTGCCCATGAAAAGCATGACAGTCATGGTGCAGCAGGAGGTCGCGGACCGTATGGCTGCAGCGCCGGGAAGCGATAATTACGGCGCATTATCCCTTGCGGTACAGTATTATTCGAAACCGTATCTTGCGGCACATGTGCCGCCGAATTGTTTTATTCCCAGACCGAAAGTCGGCTCCGCCGTTGTTTCGCTGGCATGTTATGAAGAACCGCCGGTATCCGTGACCGATGAAAAGCTGATGTTCGCGCTGATCCGGGCGTCGTTCAACCAGCGCAGGAAGACGATGGTCAATGCCGTAGCGAACTATCCGGAACTGGCGTATACAAAAGAAGAGGTTGCTGCAGCGCTCGAAGAGATGGCGCTTTCCCCGACAGTCAGGGGGGAAGCCCTCAGCCTTTCGGAATTCGCGCGGCTTTCAGATATACTCGGGAGGAAGCAGGACTCCCTTTTACGGAAGGATAATGAGAATGAATGAAGACGGTTCCGAAAAAAAGATCCTGAATTTTGATAAGATCAAGGCCAGGTTCGCTTCATTTAAAGACGAGGAAATGGAAGACGGCAGTCTGACGCGCTTTCTGGAGAAATGGAAAAGGGTGATCCGGATCACTGCCATTGTTCTGATCGCGATCGCTGTCTATCTGGGACTCAGGACCCTGAAAGACGCCATGCACTATACAGAAACGATCGAGAGTATGATCAAGGAAGATATCGGCGGTGCGGACGCTTCCTATGATCAGTTCAAAGGCAGCATCATTAAGATGACCGGAGACGGAGTCTCCGCGCTTGACACAGACGGAGAGATCATCTGGAGCCATGGTTATTCGATGAGCAACCCGAAGATGATCAGGGGCGAAGAGTATGGTGCGGTGATCGACCTGATGCAGGATTCCGCTGTGATCTTCGGAAAGGACGGCGTGACCGGCACGATCACCACCAGCATGCCGATCCTCGGCTATGCGATTTCCGATCACGGGGTGCTGGCGCTGGAACTGGATTCCACGGATTCCGATTACATTCAGTTCTATGACAGCACCGGAAGAGAGCTTGATATCCGCATAAAGACCATGCTTTCCGGGGATGGTTTTCCGTTAGATCTGGCACTTTCGCCCTCCGGCGCCGGCCTGATCACCTCTATGGTCTATATGGATCAGGGAAGCACCCAGAACCAGATCATCTGCTATAATTTTGACGTCGGCAAGAATGATTCCAACAGGATCGTCGGCACATTTGCCTACGGCGATACCATGTTCCCGCAGGTCGAATATATGGGCCGGACGAGAGCCGTTGCCTTTGGGGATGACCAGGTCAATTTCTATAACATGAGGAATGAAAGCAATCCGGTGCTGTTAAAGAGCATCGCGTTCGAACATGAGATCTCAAGCGTGATTCCCGGGGATGAACATGTGGGCGTGGTCGCCGGTTCGGACGAAGGCAGCCGGATGATCTATGTCTATGATGACAACGGGAAAGAAGAATTCAGCAGAGAACTTGATTTTGATTACACGAAAGCAGAGTTCTCCGGGAATTATCTGCTTCTGTACAACAGTTCCGAGTGCAGGATCTTTTCCCTGTCCGGCCGGGAGAGATTCTCCGGCACGATCACCGGCGGAATAACCAAGATGATCATGACCGGAGATACCAGCTGCCTGGTCTTTTCCGGATCGGCACTGAAAAGAGTAAGATTCAGGTAAAAAAAGACCTGCTGTTTTCGGCAGGTTTTTTCTGACGGGAGGCGCGAGATGAAGCTTCATACAAAAATGGTACTTTCCTTTATATCGGTGATCGTCATGCCGGTCGTGCTGCTTGCCATATCCTGGGCGCTGATGGGAAGATTCCTGGACATGCCTGATATTGCCGGCATGCCGCCGGAATACAGACAGGCGTTCGTGCAGATCGGTTTTCTGATCCTGCTCGTGCTTGTGGTAACCGCGCTCATGCTCCTTACCTGGCTTTCCGGCTCGATCATCAAACCGCTGCAGACGCTGCAGACCGCGGCCCGTGCCATCAAGGACGGCGATCTGGATTTCTCCCTTGCCGTGAACGGGACGGACGAGATCAGCGAGCTGTGCCAGGATTTTGAAGAGATGCGCATCCGTCTGAAAGACAATCAGGAAGAGAAGATCCGGTTCGACCGCGAGAATAAGATCCTGATCAGCAACATTTCGCATGATCTGAAGACGCCGCTGACTGCTGTGAAAGGATACTGTGAGGGAATTCTGGACGGTGTAGCGTCCTCCCCTGAGAAGATGACGAAGTATGTCCGGACGATCTACAACAAAGCCTGTGATATGGAAAATCTGATCGATGAACTGTCGCTGTATTCCAAGATCGATACGAACCGTATTCCGTATCATTATTCCCGCATCCGTGTGCATGATTACTTCTCGGACTGTGCTGCCGAACTGGAGACGGAGCTGGATTCCAGAGGGATTGAGCTGACCTACTCGAATTATCTGGAAGACGATGTCGAGATCATCGGGGATACAGAACAGCTGAAACGTGTCGTGAATAACATCATCAGCAATTCCGTGAAATACATGGATAAGAAGCATGGCATCATCGGCATGCGCATCAGGGACGACGGTGATTTCATCCATGTGGAGATCGAGGATAACGGAAAAGGCATCGCGTCGAAAGACGTACCTTACATCTTCGACCGGTTCTATCGGACGGATGAGTCGAGGAACTCTGCGAAAGGCGGCAGCGGAATCGGCCTGTCGATCGTGAAGAAGATCATTGAAGACCACGGCGGAAGGATCTGGGCGACCAGCGTGCTGGGAACGGGAACGATCATGCATTTCGTGCTGCGGAAGTATCAGGAGAACATCGAGTGAGAAACCGCGGAAATACGTGGGTTTCAGGCTTCGGGGGTATGACAGGTCATACATTTGTA
>CAMOZZ010000169.1 GCA_946631165.1 uncultured Lachnospiraceae bacterium
GAAGACATGTCCCTGATGATCAACCTCGGCGGTTGGCAGACAGCGGAAGTCGCTTCCGTAGGCAAGGTCGGAACCTCTGACTGCGACGGCCCTGCCGGCCTGTCCAACTTCATTACCGGCGCTTACGGCACCGCTTATCCCGCAGAGGTACTGATGGCACAGACATGGAACACCGAACTCATTAATGAGATGGGCGAAAAGATGGGCCAGGAATATGCCGACGCCAACAACTTCGGATGGTACGGACCCGCCATGAACACCCACAGAAACGCTTTCGCAGGACGTAACTTCGAGTACTATTCAGAGGACGGCGTGCTCGGCGGAAAGCTCTGCGCTGCGGAGATCAACGGCGCTGCGACAAAGGGCGTATATCCTTACATCAAGCACTTTGCCCTGAACGACCAGGAAGGCAACCGATGCTCGTTCCTGCTTACCTGGGCAGACGAGCAGGCGATCCGTGAGATCTATCTGAAACCTTTCGAGATCGCTGTAAAGAAATACGAAGGCACTCCGATCGCGGCAATGTCCTCCTTCAACTTCATCGGAACCATTCCTTCCTGCTCGAACCCGAACCTGCTGAATACCGTACTTCGCGATGAGTGGGGATTTGTCGGAATGGTCGAGACAGACTACAACGGATCTTACGGCTATCAGATCGCTGATCACTGCGTAAGGAACGGCAACGACCTGATGCTCGGATTCGCATCCGCTCCTTCGAACCAGTTCACAGACAACAGCGCGACCGCAACACTTGCCATGCGCCAGGCCTGCAAGAACATCATGTACACAATTGTCAATTCCGGATTCTATGCCGGAGACGTCGATCCCGCTACTGCAGGATCCAATGCCCTGAAAGAGCTGCAGACCAAGATCAACGTACCGATCTGCATCTGCCTGATCGCTCTCGAAGCACTCTTCTTCGCAATGTGGAGGAAGAAAAAGAAAGCAGCCTGATAATACCGACTGCAGCATGATATGAAGTATTAAACATCGCCGCCGTGCTCTTCCTGGCGCTGAAGCACGGCGGCTTCCCGGAGATGATATCCGGGAAGCCCCGGACTGACAGTACATTATTCCCCCACAGTGTCATCCGGAGGCGCAAAGCGCCGAGGGACAGACAATACACTGCTGTTTTCTACCGCGCTGTCATCCTGAGGCGCATAACACCGAAAGACCGGCAATCCATAACTGCTCCTCTTATTTGTCATCCTGAGGCGCAAAGCGCCGAAGGATCCACCGCGCAAATACTGCAGGATGCCTTCAACTGAAGTTCATGAATCCGAAGACTCCACGGCTCATTCCGTGATCCATATACAGCAATTATTAAAACAGGAATCCCATTAAAAATTCATTATATACATAGAACAAGGAGGAAAAATGAAGCATCAGGACATCATCGAAAAACTCTCTCTGGACGAGAAATGCTACCTGCTCTCCGGCCGTGATTTCTGGTCCACCTACAGTGTAGAGAAGAAAGGCGTTCCCAGCATCAGTCTCTCTGACGGCCCGCACGGAATCCGCAAGCAGGAAGGTGCCGGAGACCAGCTCGGTCTCGGCGGATCCCTTCCCGCAACATGCTTCCCCACCGCAGCAACGATCGCAAACTCCTGGGATCCGGAGCTCGGTGAAGAGATCGGCAGAAATCTGGGAGAAGAAGCGGCCTGCCAGGACGTTGCCGTTCTGCTGGGTCCCGGCCTCAACATCAAAAGAAGCCCTCTCTGCGGCAGGAACTTTGAGTATTTCTCGGAAGATCCTTATCTTGCCGGCAAGATGGCTGCCGGTTATATCCGCGGCATGCAGGAAAACGGCATTTCCGCCTGCCCGAAACATTTTGCAGCCAATAACTCCGAGCTAAGACGCCAGGCCTCCAACTCTGTGGTCGATGAAAGAACGCTCCGCGAGATCTACCTGACCGGCTTCGAGATCGCCGTTACGGAAGCGCATCCGAAGAGCATCATGTCCTCCTACAATGAAATAAACAGCGTCTATGCAAATGAAAACGAGCATCTCCTGCAGGAGATCTTAAGGGACCAGTGGGGATTCGACGGTTTTGTCGTATCTGACTGGGGCGCCGGCAACAACTTTGTGGAAGGCGTAAAAGCCGGCTCGCATCTTGAAATGCCCACGACAGGAGGCGATTCCGCCGAACAGCTGATCGCAGCCGTGAAGGCCGGAAAGATCGATGAAGCGATCGTCGACCGCCGTGTAGATGAACTGCTGGATGTCGTCCTGGCAGTCGACGCGGCTGTGCAGCCTTACAAAGGAAAATCTTTCGATATCGAAATGCATCATGCCGCAGCCAGGAAAGCCAGCGAACAGAGCATCGTTCTCCTGCGGAATGAAGAGAACATTCTTCCGCTCGCTGCCGGGACAAAGGTCGCTGTAATCGGAGACTTCGCGGAAACGCCCCGTTATCAGGGTGCCGGTTCCTCCGTCGTCAACCCGACAAAACTCGATTCCGCCATGGATGTCATAAAGAACTTCCCGCTGGAAGTCGTCGGATTTGAAAAAGGATATCCGCGTGTCGGCGCAAAGGATCCCGCCATGGAAGCGGCTGCCGTGGAACTGGCCGCGAAAGCGGACGTCGTGCTTCTCTATCTGGGCCTTGACGAGATCTCCGAATCCGAAGGTCTGGACCGTCAGCACATGAAACTGCCGAAGAGCCAGATTTCCCTGCTGAAAGCAGTTCATGCCGTAAACAAAAACATCGTGATCGTCATGTCCGCCGGTTCCGCAGTCGAAATGCCCTGGATCAAAGCCTGCAAGGCCATGGTGCATGGCTATCTGTGCGGCCAGGCCGGCGCTGCCGCAGTCCTCCGTGTCATCATGGGCGACGTGAACCCTTCCGGCAAACTTTCCGAGAGCTATCCCCTCTCCTATGACGATGTTTCTTCAAAGCCATACTTCCCCGCGAAGGAAAGAAGTGTGGAATACCGGGAAGGCCTGTATGTAGGATACCGTTACTATGAAACAGTGAATAAGCCAGTACTTTTCCCGTTTGGTTACGGCCTCTCATACACGACTTTCGAATACAGCGATATCGCTGCGACAGATCAGGGAGTTTCCTTCACCCTGACGAATACCGGAGCCAGGGACGGCGCTGAAATTGCACAGCTGTACGTTTCTGCTGCCGCCCCGAGGATCTACCGCCCGAAGAAGGAGCTCAAAGGATTTAAGAAAGTCTTCCTGAAAGCCGGCGAAAGCCAGAGAGTCACCATCCCGCTTGATGACAAGGCATTCCGTTATTTCAACACAAGGACCGACAAATACGAGATCGACGGCGGGGAATATGAGCTGTTAGTCGGCGCAAGCGTCGCTGATATTAAGCTTTCCGCAAAGATCGAAGTAAAAGGGACGGAAGCCCCTCTTCCTGTCGGCATCTCCGAACTCCCGAGCTATGCATCCGGTGATATCACAGCGGTATCGGATGAAGAATTCACGAAACTTCTCGGACATCCGATCCCGGACGGCAGGTGGACTGGAAATCTCCGCATGAACGACGCCATTGCCCAGCTGTATTACGCAAAGAGCCTGAAAGCCAGATTTGTCGGAAAGATCATGCAGGGCATGCTTGATAAGAGCATGGCAAAGGGCAAACCCGACCTGAACATCATCTTTGTCACCAATATGCCGTTCAGGGCGATCGGAAAAATGGCCGGCGGCATGGTCAGCCAGGAAATGTGCGAATCGATCGTCACGATCATCAACGGGCACGCGATCGCGTTCTTCAAAGGGCTCGGCGGCCTGATCGGCGGCTTCTTCAGACAGAAAAAGGTACAGAAAAAAGCAAAGAGCATAAATTAACAGGAAGCCTTCCCCTTCAGGGGAGGGTGGCGCGTATGCGCCGGGAGAGGTTATATGAGCAGTTTTGCAGAAAAACATCCGAAAGCAGCCCAGTGGATCCGTGAAGGCGGCCTGTTCCTGATCTTCAGCTA
>CAMOZZ010000170.1 GCA_946631165.1 uncultured Lachnospiraceae bacterium
AAAGCGCTGTTTTCAGGCTCTTCAGGCGGTCCAGGATCTGCAGTCCCTGCTGATCGATCTCCGGAGAGGCAGGTGCTGTACCATTGATGCCGCTGCCTGCCTCATTTCTGCCATCCGATCCGCCGTCAGCCCCGGCTTCAGCCGGTTCCGCTTCCTCCCCGGCTTCCATTACACTGTCATAATCCTGGAATACATCCGAAACATGGAAGGAATCCTTCTGCGCATTTTCTTCGGCAGCCTTTGCCGTGTCTCCGGCATTCAGCCCGAGCCTTTCTTTCCATGAGGAAAGCAGGATCCCCCCTGCGCCGTCAAGCATTGCATCAGAAGCCATCTTCCTGAAGACAGCGCCGTTTTCATCTGTCATATAAACGCGTTCCGACCAGCCCGTCGAATCGATCCGGAAAGCTGTCAGATCACCGTAATTAAAGCGGCCGGTCCTCTGCGGTCTCAGATAGTGCAGGGTCTCCTCTTCCAGTGTTTCCTCTGCATCGATATTTCGGCCGAGCAGATGGTACCGGCCGAGGAGCGCTTTGGAATAGCCTGCGAAGATGGATTCGCACGCGGAAGTCGTCGCGGCGGCAAGCCGGCAGGAGACACATTGCGCTCTGGCAAAATCCAGCAGGACACCGGTCACTGCCAGGAATAAAGAGAGGGTAAGTGCCATCCAGACTGTAATCACGCCGCGAAGACCGCAGAGATCCTTTTTTGCCGGCATCAGCGGAAGCCTCTGTGTTTTCATGGGTGTTAATTCAGCACCTGCTTCGCGTTCTTCGTAATCGTTTTGAAGATCGTGCCGGTGAGACTGGTGAGCTGCGTTTTAAATATAAGCACCAGTGCAATGAGGACCACCAGGATGAGGATTATTTCAACCACACCCACACCACGGTCATCTTCATGAAAGTCAGCCAGGCCGCCGAAGAGCCTGAGCAGGAACATGTTGAACCAAAGTGACATAATGATCTCCTCTTTTCTTTTGTTGGCAAAATGTTTCTCTAAAATGTCATCAGCGCGGGAGCGACAAGGAGCACGAGCACCACCAGCAACAGCAGCATCATCGGCGCCAGCAGCTTCGCGGATGCTTCCTCGCCGTACCGTCTCGCATTCCGCATCCGCTCCTCCAGCGCCTGATCGGCTTCCGCTTTCAGCAGCGGAAGCAGCCCCGCGCTCCCGAGTTTCACATTGGAGGACAGCAGCCCGGCAAGCCGCATATAGGAAGTCAGCCCGCATCTTCTGCCGAATTCCGCATAGACGTCTTCCTCCCGCTCTCCTTTATCAAAAGAACGGACCGCATACGTCATCTCTTCATAGACCGTTCGCTTTTCCATTCCCTGTGCGAGCATTTCCCTGTAACTGTCGGCGATATTCGCCCAGGCGCCCCGGACCGTCATTCCGGCGCTCATCAGGACGGAAAGCATGCTGACGATTTCCGGATAAGTCCGGACCAGTTCCGCCTCGCGCTCCCTGATCTTCTCCGACCGCCTCTGTTCCGGCAGGATCAGCATACATACTGCTGTTATAACGCCAAGCGCGAAGAACAATATGGGCGGCACGCGGTCTTCATTCAGATATCTGATCTGCGCCCCGTCATCCTTATCCGGCAGCAGGACCTCCTGCGCCGTCCGTTCTTTTTCCGCATCAGCGACTGCCTTCGAGAGGTTCTTTATTGTCTGTGAATCCGGCGTTTCCGCAGACGGATACCGGACCGCATCGATCTTTGTCTTCCAGGAAAGATCTTCGTGTTCGATCGTTACATACAGTTCTGTTTTCGCCGGCAGAAGCGCTTCATCGATCTCCGGCAGACTGCCGTCGAACGACAGGATCTCCGGATCCCCGCTCTCCCATTCCGCCGTGATCCCGGGGATCCCTGTTTCTTCCGTCAGGTCGAGTTCCTCTGAAATGTGCTGCCAGTCCGGATTGCCCTGCAGCGCTGCTGCAGTTACATTCTTATACGCTTCCTGCTTCAGCGCCTCCCATTCGCTTTCTGAATACCTCCTGCTGCCGACTGTTACCGGAATCTCATATTCCTTTCCCTTATATTCCGTTCTCAGCAGATGGAATTCTTCCTCTTCGCCGTAATCAGGCCGCTGAAGGGACGTATAATAATGGGTGCCGGCCGCAAATGCCGAAAGCAGCGCCAGCAGGATCCCTGCGGCAGCACAGTACAGCGCAAGCCGGATCCGGCTGTTGTCTTCCTCCCGGATGACCGCGGCCGGATCACATCCCGGATCGAGCCTGCGGACGCGCAGGATCCTTGCTTCGGATACTGCGGGAAAACCGAGCTTCCTGCGGACGCCGTACCAAAGCGCCGCAAAGAAAAACCTGTTCTGTTTCTTTTTCCGTTCTTTTCTCACGTCAGACCTCGGTTCTCATAATACGTTCCCCCAGACAGAATGCAGCGGCATAGACAGTCAGGCAGACAGTCATGACGATCCTGCCTGCAGCAGTCATGTACAGCGGATCCGTAAATCCGGGATCGCCGAGATTAATATAGACCAGTATCCCGGCGGGCATCACGCACATGATTCTCTGCTCCAGCCGTTTCGCCGCGATCAGCGTACGGATCTCCTCCTGCACGGCGATTCTCCTGGAAATCCAGTCAGCCGTATCCTTCAGCACCGGCGCGATCTGCCCGCTCGATCTTTTTGCCGCGGCAAAAACATCTGCGAACTGCTGTATTTCCCTGCATCCGCTCCGGAATGCCAGATCCCTGACCGCATCTTCCGCCGTTTCGTTAAGCTCTATCTTCCGGCAGATCACGCGGAATTCCTTCGTGATGATCCCGTCTTCCCCATACAGAAGACGCATTTCTTCCGCAGCAGCCCGGAAGGCGTTCTCGACCGAATAGCCGGACGTCATCGCCGCGGATACGGACAGCGCCCCATCCCTGAACTGGGCTGTGAGCCTCTGTCTGCGCTTCTCTCCTTTCAGTCTGCCGGCGTAACGGATCAGGATAATGAGCAGCGGAGACAGTACCGCCGCCGCAATATTGCTCCTGTAAAACAGTCTGCCGGCGGCATACACAAGAATCAATCCGGCGGCGGCTGTCAGCACAAACTCAACCGGCGTCAGCGAGCAGTTCCTGTAATCGTTTTCTTTCCTCTTCGCTGCCGCTGCGGATGAGCTTCCCCGTCCGCCTGAGCCCTTCTCCTGTTCTGACAAGCCTGTTCTCTTTTTCGGACCACCGGAAAAGGGAATGCGTAAGGATACGGCCATCCTGATATTCGCCTACCTCTCTGATTTCCATTACTTTTCTGCTGCCATCGTGGAGCCTGGCAAGATGGACCAGAATATCGACAGCGGAAGCGATCTGCGCTCTGACGGCCGGCAGCGGGAGTTCGCCGCTCATCAGAATCATCGTCTCGAGTCTGGAGAGGAGGTCCTCCGGTGAATTTGCATGCGCGGTCGACAGGGAGCCGTCATGGCCCGTATTGAACGCCTGCAGCATATCCAGCGCTTCCGCACCTCTTGCCTCTCCAACAATGATCCGGTCCGGGCGCATGCGTAGTGCTGTCCGTATCAAATCCCGTATCGTAATTTCTCCCATCCCTTCCGCATTTCTGTTCCTGGTCTCCAGCCTGACCAGATTCGGGATGTTCTGGATCTGAAGTTCCAGGGAATCCTCGATCGTTATGATCCGTTCGTTCTCCGGTATAAACGCCGACAGCGCATTCAGGAAAGTCGTCTTTCCGGAACCGGTGCCGCCGGAGATAAGCAGATTGTATCCACAGCGCACGAGGATCTGCAGAAATTCCGCTGCTTCCC
>CAMOZZ010000171.1 GCA_946631165.1 uncultured Lachnospiraceae bacterium
ACCGGCATAAAACCCGTGAAGCAGTGCGGACAGCATCAGCCATAACAGCAGTCCCGCCGCACTGCCGCCGGCAAAGAACAACAGCTTCTGCAGAACATTTTTCCCGGCCAGATCTTCTGCGGAAACATCCGTATAACCGCCGGTTATCCACAGTCCGAGTTCGTATTTGCCCCGCGAAAGTACCGGTTCCCCTCCGCCGATTTTCACCCTGATCACCTTTACGCCGATCATATGTGCGGCTGCTGCATGGCCAAGTTCATGCACGCAAAGGTGCAGCAGGATCAGCAGCCAGGTGTATAACAGGATCATGTCTCCGCCGACACACGCGCCGGAACGATCATCCTGCCAATGCGGGTGAGAAGGAGACCGGCAGAACAGGCCCCGACGGCAGAAGCAAGCGGAACAGCGCCGCCTCCGACAGCTGCCGCAGCAGCCGCAAAGACACCTATGAGCAGAAGATCCGTCAGGATCTGTGCGGTTCCGAAAGCCCGGATGATCTTCTTCTCGTCGCCGATTATATTGTATTCACGAAAATCCCTGATCCTGTCCCGCTCAACAGCAGCTGTCTTTGATTCCACATAGCGGAGCCATAAGCCGAACAGCACCGCTGCAGCCAGGTTCACCGTCAAAAGAAGGATCATCAGTTTTCGGTTGTGCGCTGCATCCCACTTTTCTCCGAAGATCCGCGATGTATAATTTGCCGCAGGATATCTGCTGATCAGCTGCGCCAGCACTTCTTCCTCACGGGCCGGCGCACACAGAACAAGGATGTGATCCATGGTCTGCACATCGATATAATCCGCATTCTCCCGCTCACCCCTGATCTTTTCCTCTGCCTCATAATAAGTGTTCCTGTCAAAGCGGTAGTAAATGCCCTCTGTGTCTTTCCCGAAAGATCGCCAGACAAAGTCATATTCCGTAATTCCGGATATTTCATACGTTTCACCGAATACAGCGATCGTCTTTCCGACTGCTTCCTCTGTCGGCACGCCCGGCAGATAATATTCCGCAATCGGCGCAGACATTGCGATCTGATTGCTGTCATTCTCCGGTGCGCTTCCGTAGACAAGGGAGAACAGGTTTCCGTACCCGCTCACATCCGCAAAGTCTGCCGCAATTTCTGCCGGCACGGCTATTTCCGGCGCACTGTACGCCTGCTGCCCGTCCGGATCATCATACGCGGCGATCTCATCCAGCCTGCTTTCCGCCTCGACTTCGTCCAGGATATAGACTTCATTGACGCCTGCAAGATCGGCAATGGCCGGAATGTCCGCCAGGGTTATGCTGCGCGCCGGATCGATCCCATCCAGCGCTATGCCGGCTTCCTTAGCATATGTCCTGTTCAGATCTCCCAGGATATGCTCCGCGCTGTAGCAGAGAATACGTCCCGGAGCGGCTTCCCGGCTCTTCGCATAGAATCCCGAAAGCACCAGAAAGTCCGCCAGCAATGCCGCCAGCAGGAACAATGCCGTCAGCAGAATGCATAACCTTCTGTATTTTCCTGTGAGCAGTTTTGCCAGGAAGCCCGGCAGATCCGGTTTCCCGCACCGGCCCGGCATTTCCGTGTTAGGCTGCCCGTCCGTTTCGGCTTCCTTCACGATGAAATCATCCACTGTTATCCTGCTGTATTTTTCAAATCTGACCCGTGGATCATGCGTAACGATGATTACGGTACAGGACCGGGATTTTTCCTCCACCAGCGCCGTGAGCCGCTCTGCTGTATTGTCATCCATGTGGTTCGTCGGTTCGTCCAGAAAGATATACGGCGCATGTTTCCTGAATGCTCTGATCAGCGCGCATTTCATCCGCTCGCCGCCGCTGACCGAATCCAGACGGGATGAGAACAGACTGATGTCAAAAGCAAGCCGGCCGGCAAGATCATAGATCTCTGCGTTCCTTTCCTCTGCCGACTGCATGCCAAGGTATTCATAAACGCTGATGTCATAGGCAGGTACCTGCTGCGGAACATAAGCAAACAGTGCATTTCTGTTCTTATAATATGCTTTCTGCTGCGGCCCGGCATCGAATTGCGCTGCATTATCTCCAAACACCACAGAACGCAGCAGCGTAGTCTTCCCGCTGCCATTTGCACCGGTCACCAGATAAATGCCTTTGTTCCTTATGGACAGCCCGCCGGGACAGCGGATCCTTTCAGCACCCCGGCCTGAAAAATGAATGATCTGCATTCAAAGATCTCCTGTGATTATTTTTTTGATCGTGATTCTGTCTGCTGCGGTCAGCAGGAATGCAAAGAGTTCGGAAATGGCCGCACACGGCAGGACCGCAGCAGGTGTATCTGTCAGTCTGCCTCCGCAGATCGCGCTGCAGAGAACTATCGCTGCAGACAGCAGCATCAGCCTTGCGGTCCCTGCTTTGTGTGCTGATCCGGCAGTATGCAGGATCTCCTCCTTTCCGTATCCGGCATCCCGCATGACCAGGAAAAGCTTTTTCCGGCCGGCAAGCAGAACCGTGTATGAAACCAGAAAGATCAGCATGAGAATACATTCCCCTGCGGCAGCGGTGACAGCAGTCTGCGTCATTCTCGTTCTTTCAGTGATCAGTGCCGATAGCTCCACTGTTTCGCGGGATTTAATGAAAACATCCGAATCCGCCAGTTCGCGAAACACCGCCGATTCCATGAAATCAGCCAGGCCGCCCTCTTCTTCCGTCAGAACAACAAGATAAGTGATTCCGGCGGAAGCATTTTCCTGCGCTGTCAGGTCCGTAAGTTCCCGGAGCAGCGCAGGATCAGCAGGAACAGCCTCCGCATGCGCTGCTTCCTCTTCGGCCGCAAACAATGCAGACATATTTACACCGTTCTCCGGCGCATACTGTTCGCTGTATAGTTCAGGAATGTTGATATATATTCTTTCCTCCGGGATCATGTATTCCAGCGGATAAGTCTCATACTCTTCGGGGAGGTCCATCAGCGTTTCGTGATTGACCGGGACCCGGCCGATATTTTCCTGCGCTTCCGCAAGGAGTTTCGCTTTCTCACCAGGGGACAGTTCCCCGGTCAGCGCCGCCAGGAACTTCAGCGGTACTGCGCCGGCAGTCAGCGCTGCCGCGCCGTAATCGGAATCCGGAAGGATCAGATCGATCTCATTTTCCTGCGGCATTACGGTTTCCGTTCCCTGCGCCGAAAGAATGCTGAAAAAAGCGCATACAAGCACAGAAAGCAGCGCCATCACTGCATAAAACGAGAGGAACAGACCTTTCTTCAGCATTCTGCCGCGAAAGAAGGCTGTCTGCACAGAATTATCCTGCCCGACCCGTGCTGCGCACAAATGTGCTGCTGCCGCGTGTATCTCCGCAAATTGTGCTGCTGCCGTGTGTATCTCCGCGATGACCTCCTCTTCCTTTCTCTGAAAGGGAAATTCCAGAATCTCATCCGCCAGCCCGGTCAGTCTGTCATCATGGGTTATGAGTATAATGACAACTCCCGTCATGTTTTCCAGCAGACGGAGGAGATGCTCTGTCTGGTCAGGATCCAGATCGTTCGTCGGTTCATCCAGGAACAGCACACCGCCTGCACGGATCTGATACAGCGCGCGCAGGATTTCTGCAATCCGCTTCTCCCCGCCGGAGAGCTCTTTACACTGTCTGTGCAGTAATTCTCCATAATCAAATGCACTGACCAGTTCCCGCAGAGAAGGATCGTTTTCTGCAGCAGCGGTTTTATGAACGGCAGCATCATCCCCGAGCGTAATATTGGCAAACGCTGTCTCCCGGTCAAGCAG
>CAMOZZ010000172.1 GCA_946631165.1 uncultured Lachnospiraceae bacterium
CCTTTCTGTGGTATGATAAAGCCTGAAATTGCGTGATGATACAAAGGATCAGACTGATGATGAACAGAAGAGGAGAAGACAGGGAAAATAATCAAAAGACCGGGGAGGACAGAGGAAAAGCATTCAGCGAAAGCCTGCTTTCCTGGTATGACGCGCACCGGCGGATCCTGCCCTGGCGGGAAGATCCGTCGCCGTATCATGTATGGCTTTCCGAGATCATGCTCCAGCAGACAAGAGTAGAGGCCGTTAAAGCGTATTACGCGCGATTCCTCGCACAGTTTCCGGATATAGCTTCACTTGCCGGGGCAGCGGAAGATCAGTATATGAAACTTTGGGAGGGATTGGGCTACTATTCCCGTGTGCGCAATCTGCACAGGGGCGCAGTCATGGTCATGGAGCAGTACGGCGGAAAGATGCCGGACAGCGCTGCGGAACTGAAAAAGATTCCCGGGATCGGAGAGTATACGGCGGCTGCGGTCGCATCCATTGCTTTCGGAGAATGTGTTCCTGCCGTTGATGGAAATCTGCTGCGGATCTTTGCGCGTCTGACGTGCTGCCCGCAGGGGATCAATGAAACGGCAGTCAAAAAGGCAGCACAGGGTTTTTTCCATGAAAAAATGGTACAGGATGAATCAGTGCGTCCGGGCGATTTCAACCAGGCCCTGATGGATCTGGGAACGGCGGTATGTCTGCCGAATGCGGTTCCCCTTTGTGAGGTGTGTCCGCTCCGTTCGTTCTGCGAAGCCTTCGCGGCAGGAAATCCCCGGGATTATCCGGTCATGCCGGAAAAGAAAGCCAGGAAGGTGGAACAGCTGACTGTTTTTCTGATCCGCGACGCCGAAAGAATCGCGCTGAAGAAACGGCCGGCCCGCGGTCTTCTGGCTGGTCTTTATGAGTATCCGCATGAACCCGGTCATCTGGATCAGAAAGAAGCGTTGGAGGCCGTCCGGAAGATGGGATTCTCCCCGCTGCGGATCCATGCACTTCCGGAAGCAAAGCATATCTTCACCCATAAAGAATGGCATATGACGGGCTATGAGATCCTGGCGGATGAGCTGGAAAGTTTCCCCGGCCCGGACCGGCCGGCTGGTCCGGGAGAGATCTTCCTGGCATCCATCCGGGAGATCCGCGATGTTTATGCAGTACCGACTGCTTTTTCAGCTTACACGGCAGCACTGCTGACAAGATAGGAGAAAGGGGCAGCCGCACTAATCACGCCAAGTCATACCAGCATTCCCTTCGGGGCAGGCAATTCGGACTGCAGGATCCCGGCGCCAAAATACTGTATTTCCGGCATGCAGTGAGTTCTGTTAATAAGAGGCAGTTTGTGGTATAGTACATGCAGGATCGTTACGGATAGACAGAAAGGATCAATGATGGATACGAAGAAGCTGCAATGGACAAGAGAGCCTGACAACTACAGCATTCAGCAGGACCGGATCGAAATCGTGACCATGCCGCATACCGATCTCTGGCAGAGGACGTATTATCATTTCCGCAATGATAATGCGCCGGTGCTCCAGATGGAGACGGAAGAGAAATTCTTTTCCTTTATCGTGAAGACCGATTTTACGGAAAGCAGCCATCGTTTCGACCAGTGCGGGATCGTTATGTATCTTGATTCGGAAAACTGGCTGAAGGGCTCGGTCGAATATGAAAATGAACAGTTCCAGCATCTCGGTTCTGTTGTCACGAATCACGGCTACTCGGACTGGGCAACGACCGCGATCCCTTCTGATGTAAAAGTCATGTGGTACCGCTTCAGCAGAAGGGAAGACGATTATTGCATCGAATGTTCGCGGGACGGAGAGAATTATACACAGATGCGGGTCTGCCATATGTGGGAAGGCGCCGGTAAGATCCGGTTCGGCATCTATGCCTGCAGTCCGGAGGAATCCAGCTTCAGGGCAGTATTTACGGATATGAAGATCACGGAGTGCGCCTGGAAAGCACACGACGGACAGCAGCCGGATCAGTAAAGCGCAGGGATTCTGCCGGAGGATATTCGGTTATTAACAGAAAGAGGCAGAGATGAAAAAAGTTCTAAAATATCTGAAAGTGATTGTGCTTACGTTCCTTACCTGCGGGCTTTACGGCGCGTACTGGATCCTGGCCAATATGAATGAAGAGCCGGATAAAGAGGAAATGAATGAAGCAGAACAGAACGCGCGCAAGGCGCAGAATGTTTTTTCACTGTCATGGCTGCATTTTATGAACCGGTAAGATTTTGTTAAAAATAAAAACTGAGAGGGGATCAATATGTCAGCACTATCGGAGTTAATCAGGACCAGAAAGAGCGTCAGAAGTTTTGACGGCAGGGAACTTGCCGCGGAGGATCTGGAAAAACTGAAGCGGTATGCAGAAAAGATCACCAATCCTTTCGGTATCCCGGTGCAGTTCGTGTTCCTTGATGCAGCGGCACACGGGCTTTCCAGCCCGGTGATCACGGGAGAGAAGCTTTATGTGGCCGGTAAGGTGGAGAAGAAGCCTTACGCAGACGTTGCTTTCGGCTTCTCTTTTGAGAAGCTGGTCCTCTATGCATGGTCGCTCGGCATCGGGACGACCTGGATCGCGGGTACGATGAAGCGGGAGGTGTTTGAAAAGGAAGCCGGCGTCGCAGAAGGAGAGAGGATGCCGTGCATCAGTCCGCTGGGATATCCTGCGAAAAAGAGATCCGTAAAGGAAAGCCTGATGCGGAAAGGCGTCGGCGCGGACAGCCGGTTTCCGGCTGAAAAGCTGTTCTTCGGCGGATCTTTCGACAAGCCGCTTGCCGGACAGGAAAAGGAGGCGGTCGACGATCTGATCGAGATGGTGCGGTTCGCGCCGTCCGCTGTCAACAAACAGCCCTGGCGGATCGTCTGTAAGGACGGACAGTATCATTTTTATGAGAAAAAAGACAAGGGGTATGTAAACGAAGCCGCAGGAGATCTTCAGAAGATCGACGTGGGGATCGCGCTGTGCCACTTCGTGATGGGACTGAAAGAGAAAGGGATAAAAGCCGAAGTTTCGGTGAATGATCCCGGAATACAGTGTGCCGAGAATACAGAGTATATCGCGACTGTGACGGTACCTGTACAGGGAGAATAGAATTAAAACTGAAACCGGCAGAACAGGGAGGAAAAGAATGCTTACACTGGAAAGAGCAAAGGAACTGAATTCCGAAATGGTTACAACAGAGGCGCTGATCCATCATTCGCTCAGCGTATCCGCGGCGATGGGCGCCATGGCGGAACATTTCGGCGAGGATAAGGAACACTGGCAGGCAGTGGGATATCTGCATGACTATGACTACGAAAAGTACCCGGAAGAGCACCTGCAGCATACTGCGGAACCGTTGTTGGCAGCGGGCGTCTCGGAGGAGGAAGTCCGGGCGATCCTTTCGCATGGCTGGGGCATCTGCACGGACGTCGAACCGCTCACCAATATGGAGAAAAGTCTGTATACCGTGGATGAGCTGACAGGAATTATCGGCGCCTGCGCAAGAATGCGTCCAAACGGTCTGACGGACCTGAAGGTCTCGAGCTTCATGAAGAAATTCAAGGATAAGAGATTTGCCGCAAAGTGCAACCGCGAACTGATCAAAGGCGGATGTGAACTGCTCGGCATGGAAGTAAGGGATGTTGCGGAGATCTGTATTGAGGGCATGAAGCCGTATGCGGAGGAACTGGGACT
>CAMOZZ010000173.1 GCA_946631165.1 uncultured Lachnospiraceae bacterium
GCTGGGGATCGGATGCCGGCGGGATACAGATCCCGAACTGCTGAGACGGGAGACTGCTGCCGCACTTTCGCAGCATCATATCTTCCCGGAGAGCATCAGGAAGATCGCAAGCATTGATATCAAAAAATACGAGAAAGCATTGACTGAACTTGCGGAGGATCTGCATGTTCCGTTCGAGACTTTTACAGCAGAGGAACTGGCGCACGCAGAGGGTGCGTTCGCTTCTTCGGATTTTGTTAAGCAGGTCGCGGGCGTTGATAATGTTTGTGAAAGAGCCGCCTCTCTTGATACAGATGGCGGGACAGTCCTCATGGAAAAACATGTGGGTACTGGCATGACAGCGGCGGCTTATGCTGCCTGTGCGGAGGTGACATTTTGGGAGAACTGACCGTCCTGGGGCTTGGCCCGGGCGCACCGGAAAAGAGGACTGCGGAAGCGCAGCATGCCCTGGAAATGGCGGATCTGATCGTCGGCTATACAACCTATGTGGAGCCGTTAAGAGAGGAGATGCCGGAGAAAGCGTTCTTCACATCCGGCATGATGAAAGAGATCGACCGATGCCGTCTGGCTCTGGAAGAAGCTTCTGTGGGAAAGAAAGTCGTGCTGGTCTCTTCGGGCGATGCCGGCGTGTACGGCATGGCGAGCCCGGTCCTGGAGCTCGCGCAGCAGTTCCCGGATGTACGGATCCGCATTCTTTCAGGTATTACCGCGGCTCTGTCGGGCGCAGCGCTGCTCGGTGCGCCGCTGGGACATGATTTTGCAGTGATCAGCCTGAGCGACCGGCTGACGCCCTGGGAGGAGATCACCCGCAGGGCGGGATTGCTGGCAGAAGCGGGCATGCCGGTCGTGATCTACAATCCCGGCAGCCATTCGCGCAGGGGGTACCTCACGGAAATCTGCCGCATTTTCCTGGAAAAACTGCCCGTGGATACGCCGTGCGGAATGGCGCGGAATATTGGAAGAGAAGGGGAATCCGCCGAGATCCTTACGCTTGCGGAACTGGCACAGAGAGAACCGGATATGTTTACAACTGTTTTTATAGGAGACAGGACAACGCGTGTACTGAACGGCAGGATGGTGACGCCGCGCGGTTATGATGTATAACGGAGGGAGAAAAATGGGCAGGATCATACTGTTTGCGGGAACATCGGAAGGCAGGCGGCTGGCTCAGCTGCTGACGAAATACGGGAAGGATGTTCTGGTCTGTGTCGCGACGGAATATGGCGAAGAAGTGCTGAAGGATGTTCCGCCGGAGAATGTCCGGACCGGAAGAATGGATGCGGCGGATATGGAGACGCTGATACGTGAAGAAGAGTGCACGGTCGTGGATGCCACCCATCCTTATGCTACGGCAGTCAGCGAAAATATCAGGACTGCCTGCAGCGCTTCCGGCACGGCGTACATCCGGCTGCTGAGACCCTCTGTGGAAGAGGCGATCCGCGGAGACCGGGATGTCACGATTGTGGATTCCGTAAAGGAAGCGGCGGATTTCCTGGCGGAGCATGAGGGAAATGCGCTCATCACGACCGGCAGCAAGGAACTGCAGCCGTTCGGTTCGGTACCCGGTGCAGCAGCCCGGTTCATGGTGAGGGTGCTTCCGACGTCGGAATCAATTACGGCCTGCAGGGAGGCAGGCTTTGACGGAAGGAACATCATTGCCGCGCAGGGACCTTTTTCCGAGGACGCGAACTATCTGCTGCTGAAGGAAAATGATATCTCGTGGCTGGTCACCAAGGAATCCGGCGATCAGGGCGGCTTTCAGGAAAAACGGACCGCGGCAAAAAGAGCCGGCGCAAAGATCATTCTGATCCGGAGACCGGCAGAGGAAGGCGGTTTAAGTTTTGCCGATACCGTGAAAGAACTTTGCCCGGAAGCGGTCAGCGAGATAAAGGAGATCGCGCCGATTTCCGTTTCACAGCGGAAGATCTGGCTGATCGGCGCCGGCATGGGCGCTGTGCCGCAGCTGACCGAGGAGGCACTTGATGTGATCGCGGAAGCAGATGTGCTGATCGGTTCCGCCCGCCTTATCAAATCGCTGTCCCCGTTTAAAAAGCCTGCGCTGGAATCCTATAAGAGCGAAGAGATCCTTCCGTTCATTCACAGACATCCGGAGTATCATACCATAGCCATTGTGCTGTCCGGCGATGTGGGATTCTATTCCGGCGCGAAAAAACTGCTGGCAGGAATGCAGGAAGATAAAGTGGAACTGATCTGCGGTATCTCGTCCGTCCAGTATTTCTGCGCGAAATGCAGGATCCCGTGGGAGGATGTCTGCCTGGTCAGCGCCCACGGCCGGGAAGGCAATCTGGCAGCCGCGATCCGCAGGCACAAGAAGGTCTTCTCCCTTGTCGGAAGCAGGAAAGCGCTCTCGGATGCCGCTGCACAGCTCACGGATTTCGGATACGGCGATCTGACAGTCAGAGTCGGCGTGAATCTTTCTTATGAGGATGAGAAGATCTACGCAACTACCTTGTCTGCGCTGGTGAAAAATGCGCCGTCCGGCCTTACAGTGCTGATCATTGAAAATCCGGCTGCGGACAATTATGTCGTTACCCATGGTATCCCGGACGATGCATTTTTAAGAGCCGAAGTGCCGATGACCAAAGAAGAGATCCGGTCGGTAGCATTATCAAAGCTGAGACTGACAAAAGATGCGATCGTGTATGATATCGGTTCCGGGACAGGGTCTGTGGCGGTGGAAGCAGCCAGGCAGGCGGAGAACGGGCTCGTTCTTGCCATCGAGAAAAAAATGCCTGCGGTCGAGCTGATCAGCAGGAATGCCAGACATTTCGGCGTGACAAATCTGGAAGTGATCGCGGGAGAGGCCCCGGAAGCGCTGTGCGATCTGCCGGCGCCCACGCATGCGTTCATCGGCGGAAGCTGCGGAAGAATGGCTGAGATTTGCGAGCAGCTGCGAATGAAGAATCCCAGAGTCAGGATCGTGGTCAGCGCGGTATCGCTGGAGAGCATTGGTGCGCTGACAAATTATCTCAATGAACATGCGCCAATCCATTATGAAGTGACGCAGATTACAGCGGCCAGATCCAGAAAACTTGGTGATTATCATATGATGACCGGGTTAAACCCTGTTGTCGTGGCGGCCTTCGACGATGACGCACGCCGGAACGAAAAGGGAGAGCTGATATGGTAAATATTCCAAGGATCATCCTGGCAGCTCCTGCAAGCGGCAGCGGGAAGACGATGATCACCTGCGGATTGATGAAGGCTTTCCGCGATCGGGGACTCACCGTGCGCGGGATGAAATGCGGGCCTGATTTCATTGATCCGCTGTTCCATGCAAAGATCCTCGGCATAAAAAGCCGGAATATCGACGGTTTCCTGATGAACCGGGGGCAGATGAGGGCGGCACTGTACAGGCACGGAAAAGATGCGGATATTACCGTTATGGAAGGTGTCATGGGCTATTACGACGGGATCGGCGGTTCCTCTGTCGCTCTTTCGACCTATGAGACGGCGGCAGTCACGCGGACGCCGGTGCTGCTTGTTGTCGACTGCTCCGGCTGCGGCGTCAGCATTGTGCCGATGATCAGGGGGCTGAAGGATTACAGATCAGACGCGGGCATCGCGGGCGTGATCCTGAACAATATCTCTGACGGACTCGCGAAGAAACTGGCGGAAGTCATTTTCGAGGAAACGGATCTGCCGGTC
>CAMOZZ010000174.1 GCA_946631165.1 uncultured Lachnospiraceae bacterium
ATCTCTTTAAATCCCTTTACGCTTTTCTCCACAAGCACCTGGCTGACCGGGGAAAGCTCCAATGCATTCCGCATGATCTCCCGGAATTCGTTTTCATCCTCTGCAAATCCGCCGCCGGTCCCTCCAAGCGTAAACGCCGGCCGCAGCACGACCGGATAACCGATCGCTTCAGCGATCCTTAACCCCTCTTCCATCGAAGAGGCAACATCTGAGGGCAGTACAGGCTCGCCGATCTCCTGGCAGAGCTCCTTGAATTTTTCCCGGTCCTCCGCTCTTTCAATCGAACTGCTGCGCGTTCCCAGAAGCTCTGTGTGACACTCCGCGAGCACCCCTTTTTTCTCAAGCTGCATTGCCAGATTCAGGCCTGTCTGGCCGCCGATCCCCGGAAGGATGGCGTCCGGTCTTTCATAGCGGATGATCTTTGCAATGTATTCAAGCGTCAGCGGCTCCATATATACTTTGTCGGCAATGGCGGTATCCGTCATAATAGTCGCCGGATTGGAATTGCAGAGGATCACTTCATAGCCCTCTTCTTTCAGGGCAAGACAGGCCTGGGTCCCCGCGTAGTCAAACTCCGCCGCCTGGCCGATCACGATCGGGCCGGAACCGATGACCAGCACCTTTTTAATATCCGTTCTCTCAGGCATGATCACCGGCTCCTTTCCCCGCTCTTTCCATCAGGCTGATAAATTCATCAAACAGATATCCCGAATCCTGCGGGCCAGGGCAGCTCTCGGGATGGTATTGCACACTCATGACGCGGTCTGTCGCGCAGCGAACGCCTTCCACCGTATAATCCAGCAAATTGATATGCGTGATCTCCAGCGGTGTGTCTTTCAGGCTCTCTGCATCCACTGCATACGAATGGTTCTGCGAAGTGATCTCGAGCTTCCCGGTCTGAAGATTCCTGACCGGATGGTTTCCGCCGCGATGGCCGAATTTCAGCTTGTACGTCTTCGCACCGTAAGCCAGCGAAAGGATCTGATGTCCCAGACAGATGCCGAACAGCGGATATTTTCCGATCAGTGCTTTTGCCGTACGGATCGTTTCAGGCACATCCTCCGGATCTCCGGGACCGTTGGAAAGGAATACGCCGTCCGGGCAGAGCGCTTCGATCTGTTCAGCCGGCGTATTCCAGGGGAGGATGATCACACGGCAGCCTCTGCGGTTCAGCGAACGGATGATATTCCTCTTCATCCCGCAGTCGATGGCTGCGACACGGAACCGTTCTGTTTCAGCAGGAGATTCCCACTGCACGCATGTGCTGACTCTTGCGACAGCATTATGCGGCATTTCATAAGTGCGGAGAATCTCCAGCCCTTCTTCCGCAGCAGTGTGTATATCCGTGATCAGGACTTTCCTGCTGCCGTGATCCCGGATGGATCTGGCAAGCTTTCTTGTATCTATTCCGCTGATCCCGCAGATACCATGCGCAAGCATCACTTCTGCCAACGTCTTCGTACTTCTGAAATTTGACGGTTCATTATTATATTCTCTGACGATCATCGCGCCGATCGAAGGCAGGGAGGATTCGTAATCATCCTCCGCCATCCCGTAATTGCCGATCAGCGGATAGGTCATCACAACAGCCTGATCCGTATAGGAAGGATCCGACAGGATCTCCTGATAACCGGCCATGGAGGTGTTGAAGACGATCTCCAGTACTTTCTCTTTCTCCGCACCAAAAGAATGACCCAGGTATTCCTGCCCGTCCTCGAGGATAAGTTTTCTGCTGAAGTCTTTAATCATGTTTCCTTCCTTTATTCTCTTGAGCATCTCTCCCTCTTATGTCATCCTGAGCGACCGGAGGGAGTCGAAGGATCTTCGATGTAACACAGGCGGCTTTATTAAAACCGAAGTCTTAACGCGGTGGATCCTTCGACGCGCTTCACTTGCTCAGGATGACAATCCGCAGTTTCCTGACAACGCCCCTGTCTCTTTCTCCACTGCTGCCTCCACAAATCCCAGGAACAGCGGGTGCGGCCGGTTCGGCCTGCTCTTGAATTCCGGATGGTACTGCACGCCCACATAGAACGGTCTGTCCGTAAGCTCTACCGTCTCGACCAGCGTTCCGTCCGGCGACAAGCCTGAAAGCGTCAGCCCTGCAGCCGTAAGGCACTCCCTGTAATCATTATTGAATTCATAACGGTGGCGGTGGCGTTCACTGATCTGCAGTATTCCGTAACACCGCTCCATCGTTGTTCCGGGCACGATCTCGCAGGGATATGCGCCCAGCCGCAGCGTCCCGCCTTTGTCGATCTCCTCGCTCTGCCCCGGCATGAAATCGATCACTTTATGCCGGCAATTCTCCCTGAATTCTCCCGAATCCGCATCTGCGATGCCCGCGACATTCCTGGCATATTCGATCACCGTGATCTGCATCCCCAGACAAAGCCCGAAGAACGGAACACCGTGCTCCCTGGCATACTTTGCCGCCAGGATCATACCTTCGATCCCGCGGCTGCCGAAGCCGCCCGGCACGATGATCCCGCCAAGGCCTCCCAGGACTCTTTCACTGTTCTCTTCCGTGATGGATTCGGAATCAATCCATCTTATGTTTACATGCACGTTATGGTAGTATCCGGCATGGTGCAGCGCTTCCGCCACCGAGAGATAAGCATCATGCAGCCCGACATATTTCCCGACCAGCCCGATATCCACCGGGTGCAGATCTGCTTTATGGATTTGCTCCACCATCTTTCTCCACTCTGTCAGATCCGGCGCCGGCGTTTCGATCCCAAGCTCCCGGCAGACCACCTCTGAGAAGCCGGACTTTTCCAGCATCAGCGGTGCTTCGTAAATGTTCGGCAGCGTAATGTTCTCGATCACACAATCCCTTTTCACATTGCAGAACAGAGAAATCTTATCGAAGATTGAATCCTCCAGCGGCTCGTCACACCGGAGCACTATGATGTTCGGATTTACGCCCATCCCCTGCAATTCCTTCACAGAGTGCTGCGTCGGCTTGGATTTATGCTCTTCCGATCCGTGCAGATAAGGCACCAGCGTAACATGGATGAACAGGCTGTTTTCCCGCCCGACTTCCAGCGAGATCTGCCGCACCGCTTCGATGAACGGCTGGGATTCAATATCTCCGATGGTGCCGCCGATCTCCGTGATGACAACATCTGCATTGGTCTTCCGGCCTACACGGTAGACGAATTCCTTGATCTCGTCGGTGATATGCGGGATCACCTGGACGGTCGATCCCAGATATTCCCCTCTGCGCTCCTTATTCAGCACATTCCAGTAGACCTTTCCTGTCGTCAGATTGGAATACTTGTTCAGATCTTCATCGATAAAACGTTCATAATGCCCCAGATCCAGATCCGTTTCGGCGCCGTCCTCGGTAACATACACTTCGCCATGCTGGTACGGACTCATCGTGCCGGGATCCACATTGATATACGGATCCAGCTTCTGGGCAGCCACCTTCAGGCCGCGCTGCCGTAAAAGTCTTCCGAGCGATGCCGCAGTCAGTCCTTTTCCGAGTCCGGAAACGACGCCGCCTGTCACAAAAATATACTTTGTCATGGCTTTTCTCCTTTTTTCCAAAAGAAAAGGCAAAGACGCCTTCTGTATCAAATACAAAAGACGTCTTTGCCTTTCTGCGGGGAATTATACACCCGAAGGCAATTCATGTCAAGAATGTCAGGCCG
>CAMOZZ010000175.1 GCA_946631165.1 uncultured Lachnospiraceae bacterium
ATCATCGTAAGGAGGTGATTTTATGAACATACAGAAATTTACGCAGAAATCCATGGAGTCCATCCAGGAAGCTCAGAATATCGCGATCAGGAACCAGAATTCGCAGATCGAAGAGATGCATCTTCTCTCCGCGCTCCTTGCTCAGGAAAACGGACTGATCCCGCAGCTCTTCACCAAAATGACGCTCGATCCTTCTTCCGTAAAGGCCAGAATCGACAGCATTATCTCTTCTTATCCGAAAGTCAGCGGCAATACCGGAAACGTATATGTTTCCCAGGCGCTGAACCGCGCGCTTACGGAAGCGGAGACGCAGGCGAAAAAGATGCAGGACGATTATGTATCCGTTGAGCATCTGATGCTGTCCATGATGGAATATGCCGACAAGGACATGAAAGAGATCATGAAGATGTTCGGCATCAGCCGGAAGGAATTCCTGAACGCCCTTCAGACCGTCAGGGGACACGCCCATGTAACGAACGACAATCCCGAGGATACTTATGATGTCCTTACCAAATACGGAAGAGATCTTGTGGAAACAGCCCGCGAGGGCAAGCTCGATCCCGTGATCGGCAGGGATTCCGAGATCAGGAATGTGATCCGGATCCTCTCCAGGAAGACCAAGAACAATCCTGTCCTGATCGGTGAGCCCGGCGTCGGCAAAACAGCCATCGCCGAAGGTCTGGCGCTCCGGATCGTGGCCGGTGACGTTCCTTCCAATCTGAAAGACCGGAAACTCTTCTCGCTGGATATGGGCGCGCTGCTGGCCGGCGCCAAGTACAGGGGTGAATTTGAGGAACGGCTGAAGGCAGTCCTTGAAGAAGTCCGCAAGAGCGAAGGCGAGATCATCCTTTTCATCGATGAGCTGCACAATATCGTCGGCGCGGGCAAGAGCGAAGGCGCTATGGACGCCGGCAACCTCTTAAAGCCCATGCTGGCCAGAGGCGAACTGCACTGCATCGGCGCCACCACGCTCGATGAATACAGGAAGTATATTGAAAAGGACGCCGCGCTGGAGAGACGTTTCCAGCCTGTCATGGTCGAAGAACCGACCGTGGAGGACACCATTTCCATCCTCCGCGGCCTGAAGGAACGGTACGAGGTCTTCCACGGCGTGAAGATCCACGACCAGGCGCTCATTGCTGCCGCTGTGCTCTCCGACCGCTATATCAGCGACCGTTTCCTGCCGGATAAAGCCATCGACCTCGTCGATGAAGCCTGCGCGCTGATCAAGACCGAAATGGATTCGATGCCTACGGAACTTGATGAGATCGCCAGAAAGATCATGCAGCACGAGATCGAGGAAGCGGCACTGAAAAAGGAAGATGATCAGCTCTCGAAGGAACATCTGGCGGAAGTACAGAAAGAACTTTCCGAAATGCGTGAACAGTTCAATGAAATGAAAGCACGCTGGGAGAATGAGAAAGATTCCATCGGAAAAGTGCAGAAGCTGCGTGAAGAGATCGAAGCTGTCGGGCTTGAGATCGAACGTGCCGAGAGAGATTACGATCTGAACAAAGCAGCCGAGCTGAAATACGGCAGGCTGCCGGCCCTGAAGAAAGAGCTGGAAGAAGCCGAAGCGCATGAAGGGAAGGCGCAGAAAGGCGACTCTCTGCTGCGTGACGCCGTGACCGATGAAGAGATCGCCCGGATCGTCGCCAGATGGACCGGCATTCCGGTATCCAAACTGATGGAAGGCGAACGCGAGAAGCTCCTGCATCTTGACGACATCCTCCATAAACGGGTGATCGGACAGGATGAAGCCGTGACAAAGGTCGCGGAAGCGATCCTCCGATCCCGGGCTGGCATCCAGGACGCCAACCGCCCGATCGGTTCGTTCCTGTTCCTCGGCCCTACCGGCGTCGGCAAGACTGAGCTTGCCAAAGCGCTTGCGGAAGCATTGTTCGACGATGAGCACAACATCGTCCGGATCGATATGAGCGAATATATGGAGAAGTTCTCGGTGTCCAGACTGGTCGGAGCGCCTCCCGGATACGTCGGATATGAAGAAGGCGGCCAGCTGACCGAAGCAGTAAGGCGCCATCCTTATTCCGTCATCCTGCTGGATGAAGTTGAGAAGGCGCATCCGGATGTGTTCAATATCCTGCTGCAGGTGCTGGACGACGGCCGGATCACCGACTCCCAGGGACGTACGGTGGACTTCAAGAACACCATCATTATCCTGACAAGCAATCTTGGATCATCTTACCTGCTGGAGGGCATTGACAGCACCGGCAAGATCAGCGAGGAAGCGCTTGACGCCGTGGATGCACTGCTGAAAAAGAGCTTCCGTCCTGAATTCCTGAACAGGCTGGACGAGATCGTCGTCTATCATCCGCTGATGCGGGATCAGATCGCAAAGATCGTGGATCTGCTCGTCGCCAATCTCAACAAGAGGCTGGAGGATAAGAGACTGACCGTATCACTTACGGAAGCCGCGAAGGACCAGGTGATCGAGGATGCTTATGACCCGAACTTCGGCGCAAGGCCGATCAAGCGATATCTGCAGCGGAAGCTGGAGACGATGATCGCGAAGCGGATCATTGCGGGAGATATATCGGAGAATACCGATATCGTGGTGGATGCCGCGGACGGGGAACTGTATATACAGTAAAAACGCAAATGGCCTTTCAGCAGAAAAAAGACTGCTGAAAGGCTATAAATAGCAGTGTCATCCTGAGCCTGTCGAAGGATCCACCGCTTAAAGCTCTCGGTTTTAGCAAAACCGCCTGCTGCAGGGCGTGGATCCTTCGGAACTAAAGGTCCTCAGGATGACATTTTTTCATACTCATTTTATCGCAGGAACGCCTCCACAATCTCCGGGCAGGAAGGATAATACAGATGCGGGAAGCCCCACAGACCTCCGTTCACTTTATGCATGCATTCCCAGCTTCTGCCGCTGCCCGGCTTCACTGCCGTGCACGCACTTCCCGGATCCGTGCTCTCATACGCATGGAATTCATGCGCCCGCATCTCCCATCCGGCCTCTCTTTCAGTGACCGTAATGTATCCGAATCTGCCGGTCTTTCCGGCGTAATACGCCTCTGCGTCAAGCAGTCCGGCCATCGGCCATACGGTTCCGTCCATATCCTTCAGACTGTTATGCAGATACAGGAAGCCGCCGCATTCCGCCATGACCGGTATGCCCGATGCATGGGCCTGCTTTATCTCCGCCCGCATCGAAACATTTTCCGAAAGCGCTTTGCAGTACAGCTCCGGATAACCGCCCGGAAAAATGATCCCTCTGATGTTTTCCGGCAGATGCGCATCATGCAGGGGTGAAAAATGCACGATCTCCGCACCCGCTTCACGCAGCACATCTTCATTGTCGTCATACATAAAGCAGAATGCTTCGTCTGCGGCGATGGCGATGCGTTTTGGGGGTGTTTCTTTTTGTCCGGCCGCAGTACCGTCCGGACATTCTCCGGCAGGCCTGACCGCCGGTGCTTTTCCTGCGATCTCCAGGATCTTATCCAGATCAAAACGTTCCGCGATCCGTCCGGCAAGCATTACCAGTTTCTCTTCTATATCCCTGATCTCGTCCGGCAGCACCAGCCCCAGATGCCTGCTCCCGACCGCAAGTGCCGGGTCTTTCGGCAGGCTGCCGACGACCGGCAGATCCGTTTCGCGCTCGATGCGCTGTTCCGTCTGCAGGGATGG
>CAMOZZ010000176.1 GCA_946631165.1 uncultured Lachnospiraceae bacterium
CGGCAAGGCCGGGCTCGACCTGTCCGTCGATGGTACGTACAAGACCCTCGGTAAGAGCTCTCTGGATCTCGTTGTCGCCTACGGAGTTGCCCTTAGAGGGATCAAGTGTGGTAGGCTCTGTTGCAACAGCATAACGGAATTCCTTTCCGCCTTCTGCTGCGGGCTCTGCAGCTTCTTCTGCGGGCTCTTCAGCTTCTTCAGCTTCCTCAGCGCCTTCTTCGGCCGCTGCTTCTGTAGCAGCTTCTTCAGCAGCTTCGGTCTCAGCCGGAGCACTGCTGCTTCCGCATGCTGCCAGAGAAGCCATCATGGCTGCAGCCAGCATAAGTGCAAGTACTTTCTTGAACTTTGACATTGAAAGTTCCTCCCTTCTTGATTATGCCGCACTATTGCGGCTATCGAAAGAATTTTACAAAGGAATGAAAGAATTGTCAAGATGTAGAAGGTAAAATAAAGTCTGAACTATATTCTAATATTATATAAATATAATAAATACGCAGTATGACTGCTTCCTGTTCCCGTTCCCGTGCAGGAAAAACGGATGCCTGAAAAGGAGCGGTCAAAGCGGTATAATATTTTTTCTTACTTTCGGATGACATCCGCCCCCAAAAAAGATATACTGTATCCGTCAATTTATTCTTATCACGAGGAGATAACTGGTATGGCAAAGATCACTGAAGGCTATATGCCGTTCATGGGCTATCAGACTTACTACCGTATTGTCGGTGAACAGAAGGATAACGGCAAAGCGCCGCTCATCTGCCTGCATGGCGGCCCCGGCTCCACCCACAATTATTATGAAGTGCTGGACAATGTCGCGGATGAAGACGACCGCATGATCGTCATGTATGACCAGATCGGCTGCGGCAATTCTTTTCTTTCCGGGCATCCCGAACTCTGGCACAAGGATGTCTGGATGAAAGAGCTGATCGAACTGCGCAAATACCTCGGACTCGACGAATGCCATATTATCGGCCAGTCCTGGGGCGGCATGATGCAGATCATTTACGGTGTGGATTACAAATCCGAGACGAAGGGCGTAAAGAGCTTCATCATTTCCAGCGGCCATCCTTCCAGCACGCTCTGGGAGAGAGAAGGCCTGCGCCGGATCAAAATGATGCCGGAAGATATGCAGGAAGCGATTAACAAAGCGCTGGAGACCGGTGATTTTTCCGGCCCGGAATATGAGCGGGCGCTGCAGGAATATATGGACCGGTACTGCAATTACTGGCTGGGAGAGGACGCGCCGGAATGCTGCAAACGGCCGAAGAAGACCGGCAGCGAATCCTATCTGTATGGCTGGGGGCCGAATGAGTTCGCACCGACAGGGACGCTGAAGGATTACGAATATATCGACAGGCTGGGAGAGATCGAGATCCCTTCGCTGATCATGAGCGGCATATCGGATCTGTGCTCACCGCTGGTGGCGAAAACGATGCACGACGGGATCAAAGGGTCGAAATGGATCCTGTGGGAGAGAGCGAGACATACGTGCTTCGTGGACAGGCATGATGATTACTGCGTGGAACTGATCAAGTGGATGAATGAGCACGACTGAGAGGAATAGAAACTGAAATATAAAGTGTCATCCAGAGCAAACTTGTCTGCGAAGGATCCACCGCGTACAGTCTTCGGTTTTACTGAAACCGCTTATGTTACGTCGAGGATCCTTCGGCGCTGAAGCGCCTCTGGATGACATTTTTATATTTCTCTTATCAGATCGTTTTACTGATCTCTGCGAGCGATGACACGCCGATCAGTCTGATTCCGACACGATCCCTTTCACTTCTCTCAGCGACGACACGCCGATCAGGCGGATTCCGGAAACATTTTTCAGCTTCTCCGCGTTCGTCTTCGGCATCACGCACATTTCATATCCGAGCTTTTCCGCTTCCGCCATACGTTTCCGGTCCTGCGTCACGCTCCGGATCTCGCCGGTCAGGCCGACTTCCCCGAACACCACCAGCCCTTCCGGCAGTGGTTTATCCGTATAGCTGGAGAGCATCGCCATGATGATCGCCAGATCGATCGACGGTTCGGAAAGCCGCATGCCGCCAGCGATATTAATGTAAATATCGCATTCCGAGAGCCGCAGCCCCAGCCTCTTTTCCAGTACTGCCGCCAGCAGGTTCACCCGGTTGAAATCCACACCTACCGCTGTCCTTCTCGGATTCGGATAATGCGTTCGTGCGACCAGCGCCTGCACCTCCAGCAGCACCGGCCGGGTGCCTTCCATCACGCAGGTAATGACTGATCCCGGCGAGCCGGCAGCCCGCCCTTCGGTCAGATGCTCCGACGGGTTCTTCACCTCGTGCAGACCGCTGCCTCTCATTTCGAAGACACCGATCTCATCGGTCGCGCCGAACCGGTTCTTTACGCCCCGGATGACACGGTAGGTATCCTGATGGTCTCCTTCAAAGTACAGCACCGTATCGACCATGTGCTCGAGCATCCTGGGGCCGGCGACCGTGCCTTCCTTCGTAACATGACCGACAATGAAGATCGTGATGCCGAGTCCCTTCGCAAGCCCCAGCAGCACATGCGTTGACTCTCTCACCTGGGAAATGCTGCCCGGCGCCGCAGGCACATCCTCCCGGAACATGGTCTGGATCGAATCGATCACTGCCATCTCCGGCTTTTCTTCTTTCAGCACTTCGGAAATCACATCCAGCGATGTCTCGCAGAGGAAACGGATCTGATCGGAGAATTCTCCTATTCTGTCGGCACGCAGTTTGATCTGGGACAGGGATTCCTCGCCGGAAATGTAAAGCACTTTGTGACCGGCTGCAGCAACATTTTTCGCGGTCTGAAGAAGGAGCGTGGATTTGCCGATGCCCGGGTCACCGCCCACAAGGATGAGGGACGCGGGGACGATGCCGCCGCCCAGGACATTGTCCAGCTCAGCAAAACCGCTGGAAATACGGGTTTCCCTTTCCTGCGCAATTTCTGAGATTCTAACCGGCTTCGAAGAAGTCCCCGGCAGGATCTTTTTTGCGGACGGAAGACTGCGTTTGTCCTCCTTCGGCGCTTCCACGAGCGTGTTCCACGCTTTGCAGGCAGGGCACTGGCCCTGCCATTTCGGAGATTCATTGCCGCACTCGGTGCAGTAAAAGATTGTAGTCTTTGCTTTTGCCATCAATCATGTCCCTTTATGATTCCGTCGATCTCCTCACAGACACCGCTGAAGTTTCTGTCGATATCCAGATTGGAAAACCGTATGACTTTCAGACCAAGTTTTTCGAGATACTGTGTTCTCTTTCTGTCGTATTCGATTCCCTGGTCTTCGTAATGCTGACCTCCATCCAGTTCTATGACGAGTCCGGCTTTGGCGCAGTAAAAATCAACAATGTAATTACCGAACTGCTTCTGACGCCGGAATCTTACCGGATAAGTTGCAAGGAAATCGTACCAGAGATGTTTTTCCTGAGGAGTCATGTTTTTTCTGAGGTCCTGCGCATGCGACTTGTTTTGAGGGTTGTAATCGAGTTTTATCATTAATAACCTCTTCCGGCGCTGGACGCGCCACCTTCCCCTAAAGGGGAAGGCTTCTGTCTTCCGGCGCTGGACGCGCCACCTTCCCCTAAAGGGGAAGGCTTCTGTCTTCCG
>CAMOZZ010000177.1 GCA_946631165.1 uncultured Lachnospiraceae bacterium
AAGGGACAGGTGAGATCGACCACCTTAAAACCGCGTCCTTCCAGTTCTTCCTGCTCCGCCTTCGGGATCCCGTGGGCACGGATGATCACGGTGCCCCCGTCAAGCTTCTCCAGTTCTTCCGCCGATACCGTTCTGATCCCTTTCGATTCCAGATCCTTAATGACCTCTTCATTGTGCACGAGCGGGCCATAGGTATACACCGGGCCGTCCGTTTTCCCAGCCTCTTCCACCGCCTGGCGTACCGCACGGTCCACGCCGAAACAGAATCCGGCTGTCTTCGCGAGTATGACTTCCATCAGGCAAGACGCTCCCTGTACAGATCCGTGATCGCTTTCACGACCTCTTCAATCGTCATATAGGAAGAATCCACGAGCACTGCGTCATCCGCCTGCTTCAGCGGGCTGATCTCACGGGTCATGTCCTGATGGTCGCGCTCGGCGATATCCGCTTCGATCGCCTTCAGGTCGCACTGCTCGCCTTTTTCGACCAGCTCTTTGTATCTTCTCATGGCTCTTACTTCCACACTGGCGGTAAGGTAGATCTTCAGAAGCGCATCGGGAAGAACGACAGTCCCGATATCACGGCCGTCCATCACGACTGCCGTCGTCTGCGCGAGCTTCTGCTGCAGCTCGACCATTTTCTCTCTGACAGCACCGTTCTTCGAGACTTTGGAAGCCATATTGCCGGCTTCTTCCGTGCGGAGAAGCCCGGTCACATTTTCGCCGTTCAGATAGACCTGCTGGGCGTCATTTTCATACTTAATCGTGATATCCGCGCCGTCGACCTGTGCGGTGATCGCAGCTTCATCCGCCGGATCAGCGCCGAGACGCGAAAAATAGATGCCCATGGCGCGGTACATGGCGCCTGTATCCACATAAACAAGCTTTTCCTGCTTTGCCACGAGCTTGGCTATCGTGCTTTTTCCTGCTCCCGCAGGACCGTCGATCGCGATATTTCTGTTCATTTTCATTCCTCCTGTTTTGCCGCGGATACCCCGGCTGCATGACCGGTCGTCCAGGCGATCTGCAGATTATAGCCGCCGGTAAACGCGTCCACATCGAGCATTTCTCCGGCAAAATAAAGATCTTTTACCAGCCTGGATTCCATCGTGGCCGGGTCTGTTTCCTTCACGCTGACCCCGCCCTGCGTAATGATCGCTTCGTTGAAATCCCTGGTTCCGTCAACATGTATTATAAAGGACTTTGTCACGCTGACAAGGGATTTTCTTTCTTCTTTTGTAACTTCGCTTCCTTTTTTTTCGGCACTGATCCCGGCCAGCTTCAGAATGACAGGCACGAGCGTCGCCGGAAATGCTTTCCGGAGGATGTTGGACATATTCTTCCCGGCCATTTCGGAAAAGTCCCGGACGAACCGCGCATCCAGCTGCTCTTCTGTCAGCGCCGGTTTGAGGTCGAGCAGGATCACGACCGGCTCTTTCTTCCGTTTTGCGGCGGAACCGCTGCCTTTCTGTGGCGCTGCGGAACCCATGCCATTCTGCAATCCCATGAGGTCTTTTTCACCCCCGGCCGGTCCGCCATCCGCCTTCTCATTCAGCACTTTCGTCATGACACTGCCGGCTGACAGCACCATCGGGCCGCTCACACCGAAATGGGTGAACAGAAGCTCGCCAAAGTCTTCCCGGATCAGTTTTTTCCCCCTGTAAATCCGGAAACCGGTGTTCTTCAGCGTCAGTCCCATCAGCTCTTTGCATGCGATCCCTTTCTCAAGATGGGCGTTAAACGGGATCAACGCAGGATAACAGTCCGTGACAGTATGTCCGGTCTCGCGGGCGAAACCATAACCGTCTCCTGTCGAACCGGTAAGCGGATAGGACAGTCCGCCGCAGGCAGCGATTACCGCATCCGCGGGCATCTCCGTACCATCCGCGAGCTTCACGCCGGTCACTTTTCTGTTCCGGACAGCCCGGGATTTTTTACCATTTCCTGCTGCCGTTTTCCCAGAGGATGCATTCGCGCAGGCGCCGTACGCCTGTATGCCGGCAGCGTTTCCCCCACCGGTGCTATCCGACTGTGTGCCGGCGGCGGCATCCCCGTCTGCACCGTCCGCGTTCCGAACTCCGGCAGCCGGTTCTTCTCCGGCAGCCAGTTCTTCCGTAATCAGTCCCGTGACCGGGGTATTGTAAAGGATCCTGACGTTCAGCTTCTGCAGCATCGCTGTCAGTGTTTTAATCACATCCGATGATTTATCCGACACGGGAAATACCCTGTTCCCCCGCTCTGTCTTGATCCGCAGCCCTTCGTTTTCCAGCAGATCCATCATATCGTAATTATTGAACGCAGCAAAAGAAGAATACAGGAACTTGGGATTGGTAACGATATTATTGAAAAAATCTTCCCGGTCTCCCGCATTCGTGACATTGCACCGGCCTTTTCCGGTGATGTAGATCTTCTTTCCCGCTTTTTCATTTTTTTCGATGATGGTCACAGCGGCCCCAGCCTGCGCGGCGGCGATGCCTGCCATCATGCCAGCAGCGCCTGCGCCTATCACGATTATTTTTTTCATGACAAAATCAGTCCTCCCCGTAGAGGAACTTCATATCCTCATAGATTTCAGCAAAATCCACTTCGCATTTCCCGTCCCAGATCATGACGGGTACTTTTTCCGCAAAGGAATATCGTACAGGCGAAAAGCCGTTTTCAAAGAAATACGCCCAGACCTGCTTCTTTACGGGATCCACGATCCAGCATTCCCGCACACCCGCGTTCCTGTATTTGGGAAGCTTGATCAGCGTATCCTTCGCAGCTGTAGACGGCGAAAGGATCTCGATGACCAGATCCGGCGCACCATACGCGCCTTTCATCCTGACACGGTCCCGGCTGCACATAACAACCACATCCGGCTGCACCATCGTCCTGTCATCCATATCGAGCTGCACATCCAGCGGCGCCGGTACGACGATGCATTTCCCTTTATTCGCTTCAACAAAGCTCCCCAGCTTTCTGACCAGAAACGCCAGCAGGATCTGATGAACATAGGAGGGCGCCGCCATATCGTAAAGAACACCGTCGATCAGCTCGTACCGTTTATCATCCGGAAGGGCATAGTAGTCCTTTATGGTATATTCTCCCTGGAACCTGTGCGGCGGCGTACCGCTTCCATACGCCGGTCTGCCCTCGGCAAAGCTGCCTCCGTCAGAATATTCCGCAGGATAAAGTTCAGGATATACGATCCTCTGCTTCGGCTTCAGCGCGGCTTCCAGCGCTTCCACCGTCTTTCTGCGAGGGGATGCGGTAGCGCCGCCGAAGACCTTCTGGATTGTTCCGAGAGGGACCCCTGACTTCGCCGCAAGCTCTTCATTGCTCCAGCCAAGCTCCTTCTTCCTTTTTTTCATCTCCTCAATGGTCATATCCGGCCTCCCCTGAAACAACACCTTTCTTCTCTTCCTGTACAAGAATAGATCATTTCGCCTTCATTGTCAAGCCGTTTTAGAGCCATTTTAAACATCAATTACCTTTCTGAATCCAATTAAGCGCCATTTTAAGTCTTCCGTCACGACATTTTTCCAGCCTTCTGTCACGACATTTTCATTCCTCTTCCGCGACATTTCCATTCTTCTGTT
>CAMOZZ010000178.1 GCA_946631165.1 uncultured Lachnospiraceae bacterium
GGAGAGCATTTGCTTGACGTGTAAAGGGTCGCAGGTTCGAGTCCTGTTGTCTCCACTTTAAACCGCGCTGCAGGCGCGGTTTTTTGCTGTCTGCAGAACTTTGTCAGAACGGAAGAATGAATGCAATCCATAGCCGTAAAATGAATAAATATACAATAAATTGGGAAATATGCATTGTTTAATGCTGATATTCATCGTTTAACAGAAGATTATTTATATTATTGCTTGACAAAGAAGAAGCATGGTTATAGAATTGACGGCAAATGATTTTTATTTATTATGAAGGGAGAAAACTCATGATGAAAAAAATGACAGCATTGATGCTTGCAGCGCTGATGGTACTCAGCCTTGCAGCCTGCAGCGGCGGAAGCCAGCCTGCAGAGACAACCGCAGCAGCAGAGACCGAAGCAGCCGCCGAAACAGAAGCGGCAGCGGAGACTGAGGCAGCAGCAGTCGAGACTGAAGCCGCGGAAGCAGCTGAAACAGAAGCAGCAGCGGACGCCGGCGAATTCACCACCGTTGAAGAAGGAAAGCTTTATATGGCTACCAACGCTTCCTTCCCTCCTTACGAGCTGGTCTCTGACACCGGAGCGTTTGAGGGCATCGATGTTGAGATCGCGACAAAGATCGCTGAGAAGCTTGGCCTTGAGCTTGTGGTCGATGATATGGATTTCGGCGCTGTGATCACTTCCGTACAGACCGGAAAAGACGATATCGTCATGGCGGGCCTTACAGTAACGGAAGAGAGAAAGCAGAACATTGACTTCTCCGATACTTATGCTACCGGTGTGCAGGTCATTATCGTACCGGAAGGTTCTGATATCGCCACGGTAGATGATCTGGAAGGAAAAGCGATCGGATGCCAGGAGAGCACTACAGGATATATTTACTGCTCAGACACTCCTGAAAACGGCGGCTACGGTGAAGAGAATGTTACTGCATTCCCGAACGGCGCGAACGCTGTCCAGGCGCTGCTTACCGGAAAGATCGACTGTGTCGTCATCGATCAGGAGCCTGCGAAGGCATTTGTTGCGGAGAACGAAGGCCTGAAGATCCTTGATACCGAGTTCGTTACGGAAGATTATGCCATTGGCGTCAGCAAGGACAACCCTGCACTGCTCGCAGCAGTCAACAGCGCACTTGCCGAGCTGAAGGCAGACGGAACCGTAGATGAGATCCTTGCCAAGTATATCAAGGCGGAATAAGACACTTACAGATCCGGCATACTGCCTGACAGAATAGAATGAGGGGCTGTTTCAGCCCCTTTCTTTTTCGGAACAGGGACGGCAGGGCATTTTTACCGGGAAAGGAAACCAACCGATGGAAAAATTTATATCCGGATTTAACCAGAGCTTTATAGAGGGCGACCGGTGGCTGATGTATGTAAAGGGCATCGGCGTCACGCTGGAAGTCGCTGCTGTTGCACTGCTTCTCGGCATTGTGCTGGGCGTGATCGTGGCGATCGTCAGAACACTCCATGACCAGCAGCGTCCGGGACAGAAACATGCCCTCCTGGAAGTCATCAACAAGATCGCCCAGTTATACACCACTGTGATCCGCGGCACGCCCCTGATGGTACAGCTCCTGATCATGTATTTCGTCATTTTTGCGAACACAAGAAATGCTGTCGGCGTGGCAATGCTCACGTTCGGCATTAACTCCGGAGCCTATGTGGCGGAGATCATCCGCGGCGGTATTATGTCGGTGGATAAAGGGCAGATGGAAGCCGCCCGTTCGCTCGGTCTGTCTTATGTTCCGGCCATGCGTTTCGTCGTGATCCCGCAGGCGATCAAGAATATCCTGCCGGCGCTCGGCAATGAGCTCATTGCGCTGCTGAAGGATACGTCGCTCGTTACCGTGATCGGCGTCAGGGATCTGACAAAAGCTGCCCAGCTGATCCAGGGCAAGACTTATCAGGCCCTGTTCCCGTTTGTCGGCATCGCGATCGTATATCTTCTGATGGTCATGATCATCGCTGCGTTAATCGGCGTACTGGAAAGGAGGCTGGCGGCAAGTGATAGACGTTAAGGATCTTAGGAAAAGTTTCGGGGACAATGAAGTCCTCTGCGGTATTACCGAACATATAAACAAAGGGGAGAAGGTCGTTGTCATCGGCCCTTCGGGCTCCGGAAAATCCACTTTCCTGCGCTGCCTGAACCTGCTGGAGATGCCTACCTCCGGAGAGATCCTTTTTAAGGGCGTTTCCATGACCGACCCCGCGACGGACATCAACCTCATGCGCAGAAGCATGGGCATGGTGTTTCAGCATTTCAATCTTTTCAATAATCTGAGCATTATCGACAATATGACGCTGGCCCCTGTACAGCTCAAGCTGCGGACAAAGAAGGAAGCGGTCGATGAAGCGATGGAACTTCTGGGCAGGGTCGGGCTGCAGGACAAGGCGGATTCTTATCCTTCCCAGCTTTCCGGCGGTCAGAAGCAGAGGATCGCGATCGTACGCTCTCTTGCGATGCATCCGGAAGTCATGCTGTTTGATGAGCCGACGTCCGCGCTTGATCCGGAAATGGTCGGAGAGGTGCTCGACGTTATGCGCCATCTTGCTGATACCGGCATGACGATGGTGGTCGTAACGCATGAGATGGGCTTCGCCAGAGAAGTCGGAAGCCGCATCATGTTCATGGATGAAGGAAAGATCACGGAACAGGGAACGCCTGCCGAGCTCTTCGGCAATCCGAAAAATCCCAGGACACAGGATTTCCTGTCGAAGGTGCTGTAAATGGCGGTTACGGCTTCCTTAATCCTGTAAGACGATTGGAAGGCCTGTCTATTGACGGGTCTTTTTTTTGATGTTAGAATCGGGAATGGTTTTCATAAGGTGGTTCAAAGAGGAAAGGAACATGGCGGCAAGAACAAAATACAATACAAAACAGCGGGAAGTGCTTCTCGGTTATCTGAAGACGGTCCCGGGCGAGCATATCACGGCGGCAGATGCGTGCCGATATTTTCGGGAACAGGGAACGCCCATTGGACAGTCCACGGTCTACCGGCAGCTGGAAAGCCTTGTGGACGAAGGAATTATCAACAAATATATCATCGACGGAAATACGCCTGCGTGCTTTGAATATTCCGGGGAGAACAGTCATGCGGATGCGGAGGTGTGCTTTCACTGCAAGTGTGAAAAATGCGGGAAGCTGATCCATCTGCACTGCGACGAACTGGAGACCATCCAGGAGCATCTTCTCCTGCATCATCAGTTCAGGCTCAATCCGATGAGAACGGTATTTTACGGCTGCTGTGAGGAATGCATCCGGCGGGAGGAGACCTGAAAACAGTCCCGTGGAATCTATCGAGAATGGAAATATAAACAAATTATAAACTCCGCATTGATTTACGGCAGAGAATGTGCTAAACTAACCCTTAATTACCGGTTCTATCATAGAACCGGGTTTTTTTGGGAGTGAAATGTATGGAAAATCGCGAAAGACTCGGAAGCCGTCTCGGCTTCATCATGCTGTCGGCGGGCTGTGCCATCGGCTGCGGAAACGTATGGAAATTCCCCTGGATGTGCGGAAAATACGG
>CAMOZZ010000179.1 GCA_946631165.1 uncultured Lachnospiraceae bacterium
TACTGCATATAAAATCCCGGATTCGTCATCTGCATCATGAATCCGAAAAGGTAGAAAATGATAAGATAAAGCATCAGATTCCGGACCGCAAAACGTCCCATCTTCCGCTCCAGTTTGTCCATCCAGTTCATACGAATCTCCTGTTCCGCGTTTGTGCGGCAGGTAAAATGCCGCGTCAGCGACTGCACAAATGTACCCTTCGAAAACGCCTTCTCAACCGTTTCCGCTTTCAGGCACGGGCACGCCAGCAGTTACTCAAAGATCACTTTCAGGCGTCTGCTCTCCTCATCCGCGTCGCGAAGCACACTTAAGAGCGCCTCCCCGCGGCCGCCGCCCAACTCCGCAAGCAACTCCTCATTGCGGACTACGATCACTGTTTTTCCCTTCAGTTCGCTGGTCAGGCAATCATAAAGCGCATCCAGGTTCCTGCCGTACCAGGCCGGCAGATCCAGCGAAAATTTCAGCATATCATGGAGTTTCTCCATGCTCTCGACATAAGCGCCGTCAATGATTATTCTTCTCATAATGTTCTCCATCTGTTCCTGTAAATACAGCGTATCTTTACAGATCCGGCTGCTCCCGTATATCCAAGTGCTGTGTCCGTTTCCCGACAACTGTGTTCATCTCCCGACCGCTTTACTCTTCTCCGTACAGCAGTTCAAAGGTCTCGTAATGATCTTCGGTATAATAGATCAGGCCGTCATTTGAGAACACGATCCGCTTCGCGCCGCGCTTCTTCGCCAGCGTATCGATATCGCATTCATAATATTGCCGGCCCTTTTTCTTCGGCAGATTTCCCTCATAATTGCCGAACTTGCTGCCGCCGATGACTTTTCCGGGCGCATAATTCTCAAGGCTTCCACCGCTCCAGCCAAGCGCTTCGGCTTCCTTTTTGGTGATATAGTTTTCCGGAAGCTTTCCGTACTGATGAATATAGAGGGCGACTTCGTCCTTCTGATAGTAGCTGCCGTGTTCGTCAAGAAGCGGATTGCCTTCTGCATCAGTCTCCGCGGAAGCACCATTGTTCTCCGGCGCCGCATTTTCAGCGGTCTCCACAGCTTCAGCCGCACCGGCTGTTTCGCTGTCGGCAGCGTTTCCCTCAGCGGTCTCCGTCTCAGTCATATATGCAGCTTGCTCTGCAGCATCATTTTCCGCCGCATCGGCCTCCGTTTCCGGTGCCAATACCAGCGTCTCCGCTTCCGTCGTATAAGCCGCCTGCTCTTCTTCCGCCTCGCCGCAGCCGGTCAGGCAGAGCGAGAATACCATGATGAGCATCAGCAGAAATGCCGTATATCGTTTGAACAGTTTCATTCCTTCAACTCCTGTTCTCTATAAAAGTAATGGAAGTTCTTTTAAAAACTTCCATTACTTTACAACATATTTTATTGATACGCAAGTATTCTTATTTTATCACAACAGCATGGTACAGCGCCAAAGAAAAGGGATCTGCTGTCGTTATTTCGTTTTCGCCTTTGCTGTGTTGCTCCAGCTTCCATAATAAGTCGTTCCGTTTATGACGGCGTAGCTTCTCAGACGTACATAATATGTCTTTTTCTTTGCAAGCTTTTTGATTTTTGCCGCTGTTTTGGAAGCCTTTACAGCCTTCACGGTATTATTTCTGAACTTTCTGTCCCTGCTGTACTGCAGCTGGTAGCCTTTTACACCGGCCTGTTTTTTCCAGGTCACTGTCAGTGACTTCTTCCCGCCGGTTGCAGCTGTGATCTTTCCCTTTCCCGGCTTTACCGTTACTGTGCATGAGGCAGCAATATTGCTGCCATCGGCTGTCACTGCCTTAATTACAGCTGTACCGGGCTTAATGCCTTTCACGACACCGTAGGAAGTCACTTTCGCCACAGACCGGTTCGAGGAAGACCATTTGACTGCTGTATTCCAGGCATCCGAAGGGGACGCGGTATAGGAAAGGGCCAGTGTCTTTCCTGCAGCGACGGTCCCGTAAGTCCTGCTGAGGGAAAGTGCCGATACCTTCACGGGCATGAGGCTGCCTCCCCATTTCAGTCTGTAAACGCCGGTCCCGAGCCAGGATTCATATGCCGTATAGTTGTTTCCGGCTTCTCCCGCCACCTGGACATAATAGCTTCCCGCTTTCAGGGTATCCTTCCAGGTATATTCCGAAGCATAGTCCCCGCTGTTCCGGGTGATTTTCTGTTCTGTCACTCTGATGAAATCACTGTCGAAAATACGCAGTTCCGCCTGCGGTGCATTCGTATAGAGATATACCCAGACTTCCTGCTCCGCCGGAACAGTGATTTTATAATAATCATACATATCGTTGATGCAGATCTGTCCGTTCATCTGTACGTTCGGCGCAAATGCTGCTGCCTGCGTAAAGCTGTTGTTCGGCTCCGGCTCGCCCGTGTCATTTTCCGAGAAGGCGGCACGGATCTTATAGGGACCGTCTCCCCAGTTGATGGCATAAACATCAAACCAGAAGGTGCCCGGCATGACACGCATGCCCCACCATTTCACTGCCAGATTATTCTCGCTTCCCCTTGACAGGGAGTCGGAAGCCAGCACTGACGTGCGCTCTTCATTTCTGATTTTGATCTCACCGCAGCTCAGGCCTGTCGACATTACATAGACTTTCAGATATCCCGGCTTCGTGATAGTGAATTTCCATTCGTCAGCGCTGTCTTCGCCGGAATCCGTAATCTTCCCGTCATGGTACTGATCGTCCAGCGCCAGTTCGAATTTATGCGGGGTCGCTTCCGCCATCGGTGCAAAAGCCGTAAGCCCGAACAACAGTGCCGCCGTTGCGGCGATCATCAGCAGCGTTCTTTTCATATTCTTTCTCCCCCCTGAATGATACCCTATATACTGTCTGTTGTCTGCCTGCAGTACAACCGCTCCGGCGATCCTGCTGCGACGGGCAGGATGCTTCAGCACCTTCGGCAGACTCTGTAATAATAATAGCATCATTCTGCCTTTACGCAAGACACTTTTTCGGTCCTGACGTAAAGCAGACGGGAGCATCAGAACAGCCCGAACAACCCTTTCTTTTCATAAGGTTCCGAACTGACGGCGCCGGGCACATATCCTGTCTCATTGATCACTGCTTTCAGCTTTTCCGCGTCCAGTCTCTCCTCGGAAAGGATGACTGCTTCCTTTTTCCCGCGGTTCGCTGTCACTTTTTTTACCTGAAAATTCTTACGGATCGCTTCCTGGATATGCGTTTCGCACATACCGCACATCATGCCGTCCACGGCGATGGTCGTTTTGATCATAGCTTGCTCCTTATTTACAGATCTTGAGATAAAGCAGGCGCGGCTGTGAGGCCGCGCCATGATCCTTTTTACTTCTTTTTGCTGCCGGTCAGTTCATCCAGACGGACGATCTTACCGTTCACAGCATATTTTTTCCCGGAAAGATCCGGACTTTTCCTGTCGCTTTCACAGGAATGGCAGGAGGACGAGCATCCGGCGCAGTTTCCGCTGCA
>CAMOZZ010000180.1 GCA_946631165.1 uncultured Lachnospiraceae bacterium
CTCTGCACCGATCTCCGCAGCTGTCCATACCGGGATGGCGGTTCCTTCCGCAGCCCTGATTCCCGCGATCGACGGCATCCGCGGATCCGCGATATTCTTTACCACCGTGATCAGGGCCGGCAGGCTGACCGTTACTTCCTCTTCTCCGGAATCGCTCTCCCGGAGCACTATAATTTCCTTTTCACTCACCGACAGGATCTTCTTAACATTCGTTACTGCCGGGATCCCCAGCATCGCTGCCAGTTCAGGACCGATCTGCGCTGTATCTCCGTCGACCGCCATTTTCCCGCAGATAATGAGACCTGGCATTCCGATTCTTTTCACTGCACACGCGAGAGAATAAGAGGTGGCCAATGTATCTGCACCGGCAAAGGCACGATCACTCAGAAGCACGGCTTCATCCGCACCTCTTGCCGCAGTATCCCTCAGGATCCTGACGGTATCCGGGATCCCCATGCTGAGCGTGGTCACCCGGGCGTCTGTTTTTTCCTTGATTCTCACTGCGCATTCCAGCGCTGCGGCGTCGAATGGATTGATCACAGCCTGTTTTCCATCCCGGATGATGGTATGAGATACCGGATCAAAACGCACTTCCGTCGAGGACGGAACCGCCTTCACACAGACAATGATCTTCATTCCGCCTCCTCCGTTTCCGCTTTTCCGGCCATGTTTCCCCCGGCCGGTTTATCACCTGCTGCCGTTTCCGCTGCAAAGAGATTGCCTCTGCCGAAGATCCGTTTCGGATCAAACGCTTCTTTCAGCGCCGCCATTTCCTTAATATGCTCCTCTCCGTACATGATCTTCAGGAAATCTCTCTTCAGCTTCCCGACGCCGTGTTCAGCAGAAACAGCGCCTCCCATGGCCGTCACTTTTCCCGCCCATTCGGCCAGCAGCTGTTTGCCAAGTCTGTAATCCTCTCCGCTGCGGGGCAGGATATTGACATGCAGATGATTGTTTCCCATGTGTCCCCAGACTGCTGTCTGCAGCCCGGCTGCCGCCAGCGAATCACGGTACATTTTCATCACGGAGGCAAGATATTCATCCGGGACTGCCATGTCTCCGGCAAGCTTCGTGATCGTCGGATCGGTCTTCTTCCGCTCATCGATAAGCATGTTTACGCTTTCGGGAACTGCATGGCGGAAGAACTGCTGTGTCTCCCTGTCGGTGTCTGATCTGGCCACCCATGTGTCCGCTTCATGGCCGCCGCAGGCAGACAGGCAATCTCCAATCGCAAGAAGCGACTGCAGTGCTGCAGCCTCCCCGTCTTCCTGGATCTCAGTATAGATGCAGCAGCGGTAATCCTCCCTGATCTCCGGAAGCGCCGCAAAAGCAGTATTGTTCCGTTTCTGCTCCCGAAGAATATCCAGTGATCCTCTGTCAAAATATTCGATCGCAGCCAGATCACGGAAGCCTGCTCTCAGCGCATCTGTCAGTCTGACTGCGCACGCTTCATCCGGCAGGAAACAGCTGACGCCCCAGATATATTCCGGGAGCGGAAGCAGCCCGATCCCGATTTCCGATATGGCGCCGATCGTCCCGTCCGAACCGATCAGGATATCCACAGCATCCATATTTTCACATGCAAAGTAACCCGAAGCATTCTTGCATGCAGGCATCTTATAAGAGGGTATCACAGCGGAAATGCTGCTGCCGTCGGTTAACGGGAGCGTCAGGGTCCTCCCTTCGGCAAACACTTCTCCGCGCCTTACATCCGCGATCCTTCCGTCCGCCAGGATCATCCTGATGCGCGTAATATGATTTCTCGCAGCACCGAATTTATAACTGCGGGCGCCGGAAGCATTGCAGGCCGCCATACCGCCGATCGTGGCGGAAGTCTCCGTAGGATCGGTAGGGAAGAAATATTCCCTGTCATTGATAAAAGCGAGGGCGGCTTCCGGTCCGCTCCGCATCTTTTCCGGATCGATCTTTCTGCCGGAAATGATCTTCCGGAGCGTGGAAAGCACCATGCCCGGCTGCACGGTAAAATAATAACAGCCGTCTTTCCGCGTCACATCCAGGAGCTGATCCATCCTTGACAGATTCATGACATGACCGCCGTACGGCACGGCACCGGCAGCAACGCCGGTACGGCCGCCCTGGATCGTGACCGGCGTACCGCTGCCGTTCATCTTCACGAGGATCTCCCGCATTTCCGCTTCATTTTCCGGAAATGAAATCGAGCCGGCATGGCCGACGGAACGGGATTCATCCCGGAGATAAATTTCATATTCTGATGTTAATTCATGAATATTCATCATTCACTAAAACCTAAGACTTTACGGCGAAGATCCTTCGGCGCGCCACGCTTGCTCAGGATGACAGAGTTGATTCCCCCCCATTCTGTTCATCCCACCTGCAACTGCACCAATCACGGCAGATCCGCTTTCCCTGCCGGAACTGTGTGCGAAGAGCGACAGCTCACGGCAAAACTGCCGACGGAGGGCAAACGCGCTTTTTGTTTGACCGAAGGAGTGCAAATGGCTTTGTCCGCGAGCGAAGCAATCTGAGGACCCCTGTTCCGGCAGGGAAAGCGGATCTGCCGGACTTTGCGCGAAAATAGACAGCTCACGGCAAAACTGCTGACTTTACTCCGCTGCCACTAGATCCGTCGCGCACCTGTCCTGGAAGTTCGCTCTCACCACCTGCGCCACCTTCAGATGCTCCGGATGATTCGCATACACCGGGATATCCTCCGGTTTCTCCATCTCAACATACAGGCACATATCCTTCGTGCTGGATGCAAGCGGCGGTGTCGCGATCTCCACATGCAGCACACCGGGAATCTTTCCCACGAGTGCCGGGAACGCTTCCGCAAAATAAGCATACAGTTCTTTTTTCTTCTCTTCCGTGACTTCCGGTCTGAAATTCCATGAAACAATGTGACGTACCATAACACATCCTCCTCAAGAACATAATAATCATCTTCTATAATAGCAAAACACCGCTGTTATGAAAAGTGTTCCGCATAACAAAAAACCCGCAGGCAGCGCCTGCGGGCATATCGTTCATCATTATCTTCTGAGGAAATCAGGAATATTGATCTGCTTCTCCTGGACCTTTGATTCCGGAAGCTTGACATCATGCTTCGGAACATAAGGTGCAGGCTGAGGCACGGGCTTTCTGGCCGGTGCTGTCTGTGTCTGAGGAGCAGTGTAGCTGCGGGTGAAAGAAGTTCTGCTTCCGGTAAAGGCCGGTCTTGCCAGTTCTTCCTTCTCCTCAAGGCCTGTAGCGATAACAGTGATGGTGCACTCATCCTGTACATTCTCATCAAAGCGTGCGCCGAAGATGATATTCGCATTCTCACCGGCCAGCTCCTGTACATAGCTTGCCGCTTCGTTTGCTTCGATCAGGCCGATATCGCCGGAAACATTGATGATAACGTGCGTAGCACCTTCGATGCTGGTCTCCAGCAGCGGGCTGGAAACGGCCTGCTTGACAGCTTCCAGAG
>CAMOZZ010000181.1 GCA_946631165.1 uncultured Lachnospiraceae bacterium
CGACCATGGCGCCGTAGAATACGAAACGTCCCTGACGCTCGCTCTTTAAGCATCTTGCCATCAGAGGAGACTGTGTTGCATGGAATCCGGAGATAGCACCGCAGGCAACCGTGATGAACATGAATGCCCAGATCGGTGTTCCCTTCGGATGAATGTTCCTGAAGTTCGCCCAGATCTCAGGGATCGCAACGCCGCTGGTCAGCGTACCGAAGCAGACACCGACAGCCATGACAATCAGGCAGAGACCAAAGATGGGGTAAATTTTACCGATGACTTTATCCACAGAGATAAACGTTGCGATGAAGTAGTAGATCAGGATAATGGCCAGCCAGAACGTTGCCTGAACCACAATACCGGATTCGATACCGCTGTTCTTGAACAGGGTGACAAGCAGTCCGGCAGGACCGACAGCGAAAACAGTACCGACCATGATCAGCAGGATAACTGAGAACACACGCATAATGGCCTTCATGGCGTCTCCGAGATAGATACCGGTGACTTCGGAAATGGAAGCACCGTTGTTTCTTTCGGAAAGCATACCGGCGAAGTAATCGTGGACAGCACCGGCGAAAACAGTACCGAACGTGATCCACAGGAATACGACAGGACCCCACATGGCGCCGGACAGCGCGCCGAAGATCGGACCGAGGCCGGCGATGTTCAGCAGCTGAACCAGGAACAGCTTCCACTGCGGCATGACAACGTAGTCGATACCGTCATTGATCGCTACAGCAGGAGTCTCGCGGTCGTCCGGATTGAAGATGCCGTCAACGTACTTGCCGTAAAACAGGTATCCAACTACCAGGATCACGAAACAAATGATGAAACTTAACATGACGTTCCTCCTCCAGTTATTATATTTTTCTCAAATGTTTAGAGAAATTTAACATTTACCATGTATAAATATAATACGTCTTTGGAAAATGTCAATGTTAAATTTTCATCATTTTCTTTTTATTCTTCAGCTTGCACTTAATTATATTAGTAAATGCGCGTATTTCGCAAAATTTCAATCGATTAAGGAACTTATTATCTGCCGTGTATCGTTTCATCTGCAGTCCGGAAAATGCCGAAAAATGTCATAATTTGTTCATGTCGGCCGGTTTTTTGCGGAAAGCGGCGTCCAGAAGCACATTCTCTTCCACTACGGGGACGATGCCTGCCTGCCGCAGCGCTTCCCTGGCGCGCTGTTCTTCTGTCTCCGGCACCCTGACCCAGTAGATCTCGCGGTCGATCTTTCCGTTCGGCCCGAAATCCCTGGGATCGAGCTTCGCGCCGCAGCCGCCGCCCATGACGGTCTCCTGCAGATAATGGCCTGCCTTCACGCCGGGGATACCGGCTTCCTTCAGGGTGTTCTTTATCTGCGTCCAGGTTTCTTTATCTCTCTTTTTGAATATGTCCACTCTTTTCTCGAACAGTTTTTCAAACATTTCTTCCGCCCTCCTTTTCCAATATTAACACCGTCCTTCATTATAACAACAGATCCTGCGCACGACAACGCTCGTCAAAAAATTCTCAATTGTAGTCTGTGCTACAGAAATAGCATCTCCTGTTCTGATATATTTACAATGCGGCATAAAATTGTAAAAAGCCGACGGAACATATCTGCCGGCAGCATAACTGCGCTTCCGTATCCTTTTACCGGAAGCTTGTTGTATTTGCACACTGTACGTTCATTATTTGTGCAGCAAAAATGCTTTTTCCCCAAAAAACATTTTTGCAAACACTGACGGGCGAACCTGTTTCGTTCATCCATCATAAGATCGGAAGGTGATTTCTTGAGCAAAATATTCAACCGTTTTAATCTTACACTGAACATCTGGATCTCGCTGATCATCAACGCAGTACTCTGCATCGTGCTGCCGCTGGTCGCGATCGGCATGGTCAACCTGCCCATCTTCCTGAAGGGCTTCGCGATCGCTTTTCCCGTAAGCACGATCATCGTACTGCTGATTCCCATCAACAAACTCGGCGACGCAGTCGCCGGCGCGTTCGGGCTGAAACCGCAGACACTGCCGTTCACACTGGTATCCACTGCCGTTCTGGCGCTGATCCTCGGCACTTTCATGAGCATGCTCATGACTTATGTAAACGCCGGCGCTTATACGGGTCTGTTCACGCCCGCTTTCTTCGGCGCCTGGTTAGGCGCCTGGCCGTGGGCACTGCTGACAGTCTATATATCAGCGCTCATCGGGATCTACACCGGACTGCCGCTCGCAATGAAGCTTTGCGGCCCGCCGCCGCACTGAGGCTCGCACAGCAGGGAAGTTCCGCTGCCAGTCGTTCTGGCGGAAAAATGCATCATACAAGAAGACGATACCCTTTTTTCTGTTCGATCAGCAGGAAAAAGGGTATCGTCTTTCTTATTAATACTGTATAAACCCGGAAATGAAGTTCATCGCAAAGATTTGCCATAAAAAAGTGCTGGCAGCAGGGTAGCATCTCTATGAAATGCTTTCCTTTCACCCAAATGGGACAGGATCAACGAACAGCCCCGGATCCCGTGCGAAAAGATAATTCTTCCTCCGACTTCCCCGCGCAGGAATGAAAAAGAAACTCTCACCGGATCATATAATACTTAATGATCCCCAGGATCAGGAAATGCATCGGATAGAACAGATAAAAAAACCATTTCAGGCTGTATCTGCCCTTCTCCCCGTTATACATGTCCACCGCAAAATAATCAACAAGTGCGACCGCTTCGAAGGAATTCTCCAGGATCAGCGGCACCATCGCGACGGCAAATGATGTTTTCCGCGCTTCATCCGCTGCCGGGACCAGCAGCCTGGCCATCCCGCACAGGACAATTGCCAGCACGCCTCCCCAGCTGTAATCCGTATGAAAACGAAAGGCCGCATAACAGCCTGCTGCGGTGATGACAGCGCACGCAGCGAACCATTTTGCATATTCCACGGCGGAGATATCTTCCGGTGTTCTGATGTTTCCCTCTGCACCGGGCGCCGCCTGTCCGTCCATCATCTTATATCCCGGCCAGCACAGATAGATCAGCCAGAAGCAGAGAAAACCGATCACCAGCGTGAACATCACATTCTGACTCGTCCATTCAACGAGTCTTCCCGCATTAATCGCAGCCGGTGAAAGATTCAGGGCAATGTCAAAAGGGATCTCCGCGACCGGGCAGAAGAGCAGCAGCCGCAGCAGGTACTTCCCCCTGTTCCTGGTATGGAAAAACCCTTCGATCAGCATAAAAATGAACAGCGGAAAAGCGATCCTCCCGATGCCTCTGACCGTCCAGTAAATAAAACGCAGGATCTCCCGTTCATTGCCGGAGGCAGCCCTGAACATTTCCGCCAGTACAGTGGCTCCGATATGGTCGGTCAGCATGGTAAGGACCGCGATCATTTTTATATGAAAAGATGTAAGTCCGCGCTTTTTCATCAGCTCTTCCGTCTGATCATATCTCTCTTTCTCTTGGTCGGATCCAGA
>CAMOZZ010000182.1 GCA_946631165.1 uncultured Lachnospiraceae bacterium
GACCGGTCCCAAGCTCATCACCGAGGAGACCAAGAAGACCATGAAGAAGATCCTTGCAGAGATCCAGGACGGTACCTTTGCGAAGGAATTCCTGCTTGAGATGTCCGATGCAGGCTCCCAGGTACATTTCCGCGCCATGCGCAGAGCGAATGCGGAGCATCCCGCAGAGAAGATCGGCAAGGAGATCCGCGAGCTGTACAGCTGGAATGAGGAAGGCAAGCTGATCGACAACTGATGAGACAGGAAGCTGTACCAAAGCCGAAGACGGGCAGCGGAACAGCAACACTTGAATCTGCAAGGAGAAACAGAATGTATTTTAAAAGCACAAGAGATGATTCTCTGGCGTTCTCCTCATCAGAAGCAATACTTACAGGGCTCTCCCCGGAGGGAGGGCTCTTTGTGCCTGATGAGATACCGGCCTTTGACAGGACGTTTTCCGCGCTGTCCGCGCTCAGCTATCAGGATCTTGCGTATGAAGTCATGAAGCTGTACCTCACGGACTTTACGGAAGAAGAGCTCAGGAACTGCATCAACAATGCATACGATGAAAAGTTCGACACGCCCGCTATCGCTCCGTTAAAAGAAGCAGACGGCGCGTTCTTCCTGGAGCTTTTCCACGGAAAGACGATCGCGTTCAAGGATATGGCGCTTTCCATTCTGCCGCATCTGATGACGGCGTCCGCAAAGAAATGCGGCCTGGACAAGGAGATCGTGATCCTTACCGCAACATCCGGCGACACCGGAAAGGCAGCGCTGGCCGGTTTTGACAGTGTGCCCGGAACGCGTATTATCGTTTTCTATCCGAAGGACGGCGTAAGCCCGATCCAGAAAAAGCAGATGATCACCCAGCCCGGCGCAAATACCTTCGTTGTGGGCCTGGAAGGCAATTTTGACGATGCGCAGAACGGCGTGAAGGCTATTTCGGGAAATGCGCAGCTGAAAGCGGAACTGGCAGAGGCAGGCTTTACTTTCTCCTCGGCCAATTCGATCAATGTCGGAAGACTTGTCCCGCAGATCGTGTATTATGTCCACGCGTATGTTTCCCTGCTGAGGGAAGGAAAGATCGCGGACGGAGAGAAGATCAACATTGTTGTTCCGACCGGCAATTTCGGCAACATCCTTGCCGCCTTTTATGCAAGGCAGATGGGACTTCCGGTCAATAAGCTGATCTGCGCATCGAATGAGAACAAAGTTCTTTTCGATTTCTTCCGGACGGGCGTCTATGACAGGAACAGGGAATTCCATCTGACTTCGTCACCCTCCATGGATATCCTCCTTTCCAGCAATCTGGAGAGGCTGATCTGGCTGCTCTGCGGTCAGAATGCTGAAGAGAACCGGAAGCTCATGCAGGAGCTGAAGGAGACCGGCAGATATGAGATCTCTGAGGCTATGAAAACAGACCTTGACGCTTTCTGCGGATATTATGCGGATGAAGAAGAAACAGCGCAGACAATCAGGAAGATTTATGAACGCGACAGCTATATTATCGATCCGCACACGGCAGTCGCAGCCTGCGCTTATGAAAAATACAGGGAAGATACCGGCGATACCGCGGTCACAGTGATCGCTTCGACGGCAAGCCCGTATAAATTCACGCATTCCGTGCTGTCAGCGATCGATGAAAAATATGCGGCTTATGCGGATTTCGATCTGATCGGTCCGTTAAACGAGCTTTCAGGCGTTCCCGTGCCCGGCGCGATCAGGGAGATCCTGGATGCGCCTGTAAAACATACCACTGTCTGCGGACGCGATGAAATGACAGCAGTGATCAAGGGTTTCCTGGGTGTTTAAGAATGAGAGAATACGCAAAATCAAAAAAACTGGATAATGTATCCTACGATATCCGCGGCCCTGTCATGGATGAAGCCGGACGCATGGAGGCTGCAGGCATTCCGATCATGAAGCTGAATATCGGCAATCCCGCACCCTTCGGTTTCCGCGCGCCGGTTCCGGTGATCGAAGCCATCTCCTCCAGGCTTTCCCAGACGGAAGGCTATTCGGACTCCAAGGGGATCACAGAGGCGAGAGAAGCGATATGTGAATATGCGAAGAGCAAGAACATTCCGAATGTGGAGATCGACGATGTCTATACCGGCAACGGTGTCAGCGAGCTTATCACGATGTCCATGCAGGGGCTTCTGGATACTGGCGATGAGATCCTTGTCCCGGCGCCGGATTATCCGCTCTGGACAGCTTCCGTCACACTGGCAGGCGGAAAAGCCGTGCATTATATCTGCGACGAACAGGCCGGATGGCTTCCGGATATCGCGGATATGAAGAGGAAAGTGACGCCGAATACCAAGGGTATTGTTGTCATCAATCCGAACAACCCAACCGGTGCATTGTATCCCGAATCCATCCTGAAAGAGATCGTGGAGATCGCAAGAGAGCACCAGCTCATCCTGTTCGCGGACGAGATCTATGACCGTCTTGTGATGGACGGAAAAGAGCATACTGCACTGGCGTCGCTTGCGCCGGATCTGTTTACGGTATCGCTGAACGGATTGTCCAAATCCCATCTGCTTGCCGGCTACCGTGTCGGATGGATGTGCCTGGCCGGTGACAAGAGCCGGGTGAAAGGCTATATAGAAGGCCTGAACATGTTGTCTTCCATGAGATTATGTTCCAATGTTCCGGCACAGTCGCTGATCCCGACCGCGCTCGCATCGCTCGATTCCACAAAGGAGATGCTTGTTCCGGGAGGCCGTGTATACGAGCAGCGGGAAGCGATTTATTCGGCGATCACACAGATCCCGGGCGTTTCTGCCGTCAAACCGCAGGCTGCCTTCTACATTTTCCCGAAGGTGGACATAAAGAAGTTCAACATAAAGGATGATGAGCAGTTCATGCTGGATTTCCTGAAGGAAAAGCATATCCTGTTTACAGCCGGGACAGGCTTCCACTGGATCAATCCGGATCATTTCCGGATCGTGTATCTGCCTGCAAAGGAACAGCTGGTGAAAGCCGGCGCGGAACTGGCGGATTTCCTCAGCACCTACAGACAGGTGTAGATTCATTAAAAAACAGATTACAGCCGGCCCGCAGCCGGCTGCTTACATGCAGAAAGAGATACAGAGATGAACAGACATGGCGGTGATATTTACGAGAATGGGATCAGGCTTGATTTTTCGGCGAATGTGAATCCGTTCGGGATGCCGGAAGCGGCAGTAAAGGAAGGGATGAACGCGGTACGATATTCCGGATTTTATCCGGATCCGTACTGTACAGAGCTCAGGACAGCACTGGGAAAGAGAGACCGGGTGGATCCTGACAATATCCTGTGCGGCGCGGGTATCACCGAGATCATCTATCTTCTGTTAAGCCGTTTCGGAATCAGGAAGATCACCATCCTCGATCCGTCTTTTTCGGAATTTGCCTATGCTGCCCGCATC
>CAMOZZ010000183.1 GCA_946631165.1 uncultured Lachnospiraceae bacterium
GAAGGATTCCGCTTCGTCGGTGATGCCGAGTTCTTCGGGCCACAGGGACAGTTCCTTGGTGTGGGTGCCGGAACCGTCACCACGTGAAATGAACTGGAACTTGCCGTCCGCGATCGCCTTGAATGCATCCGCTGCTGTCTCGCAGTCCGCGACCTTCGCAGGATCCTCGGAAGGACCGCAGAGTACGAAGTAGTTGTACAGGAAGCTGACTCTCTCGGCTTCAAATCCTTCTACCGTACGGGCAAATCCTTTTTCCACAAACTCCTCTTCCTTCGCCTTAGCATGAACCAGGATCAGGTCGGCATTTCCGCTCTCGGCTGCCGCGATCGCCTTGCCGGTACCGGCAGACTGGATCTCGACGGTATAGCCGTATTTCTCTTCGAATACGGGAAGCAGGCTTCCGAGCAGACCGGAATCATTCACGGATGTGGTGGTGGACAGACGGATCACTTTCGTCTCCTCTGTTGCTTCTGCTACTTTGCCGGCGTATACCGGAACGTCCTCCAGGACATAGAACAGGCTGTCGCCATACTCTTCCTGTCCGTATGCAGCGGCCAGATCGATGGCTTCCTGTGTCAGCAGCCAGTGGATCAGCGCATCAGCGCCGGCTGTATTCACGGCAACATCTTCTACGACCGTGCCGTTCTCATCTGCAAAGGGAGCCTCGGGGTTGACGGCCAGAAGAGAATAGGTATTCTTCATGCTGTCATCTGCTTCCTTCAGTATGGTCAGATCTACGGGGTTCTCCGCTTCCGCAGCGGCTTCCGTCTCTGCTGCTTCTGTTTCTGCAGCTGCGGTGGTCTCTGCCGCTTCCGTCTCAGCGGCTTCGGTCTCTGCTGCTGCAGTGGTCTCTGCCGCTTCCGTCACAGCCTCTGTCTCTGCTGCCGCGGTGGTCTCGGCAGGCTGGCTCTGTCCGCATGCGGTCAGCATGCCGAAAGTCATCAGCGCTGCAAGCAGCAATGCAATCGTTCTTTTCATAATGTACCTCCTGTTACAGGTTTTTCAGCGGCGGATCCTCTTCCGGTCCCGCCGCCTGTTCCATCTGCACATTATAGCATAAGAATACCCTTATACAACAGATTTATTTCATAACCAATTCTGATCCATATTACGTTTTGGAAAGCATAATCTTACAACTGCCCGTCAGAATATGCTACAATATCGTCGGGCAGCTGCAGTGTTCCCGTCAGAATGACGTTTTTACACCGGAATCCGTTCTGCCTGCGGTTCTTCGTTATTCCGTTTCGGAATACACTTCCGGCATCGCTGATGTCGGTAAATACGAAATTGTGATATGATGAATTCCATACAGGAATACTGAAACGACCTGCTCTTTGGGGAGGATACCCGCATGTTTACCGTCAAGACGCCTGAAGAGGCATTTTCTGTCATAGAAACGGAATTCCATCCGTTCATACCGGCAGAGACCGTTCCGGTTTCCGCCTGCTGCTGCCGCATTCTCGCGGAGGATATCATCTCTTCGGAATATGTGCCGGGCTTTACAAGGTCGACGGTCGACGGCTACGCCGTAAAGGCTTCCGACACCTTCGGCTGTTCGGATTCGATCCCTGCACTGCTGACGCTTTCCGGGGAGATCCTGATGGGGGAGGAAGCTGCTGCGACGCTCTCCGCCGGCTGCTGCTTTTCCGTCCCGACCGGCGGCGCAGTGCCGGAAGGCGCGGATGCTGTCGTGATGATCGAATATACCGAGAACTACGGAGACGGTACGATCGGTGTGGAAAAGCCGGCGTCTCCCGGCCTGAATATCATCTATAAAGGCGATGATCTGGTGCCCGGAAAGCCGGTGCTGCCTGCCGGCCGCAGGATCACGGCTTCCGATATCGGCGCGCTCGCTTCCCTCGGGATCACAGAAGTTTCCGTATATAAAAGACCGCGCATCGGCATCATTTCCACCGGCGATGAACTCGTTCCGATCGACCGGGAACCCGCGGGCGGACAGATCCGTGATGTGAACACCCATATGCTGGACGCGCTCTGCCGCGAAATGGGTGCCTGTACACGGATCTACGGGATCGTCCGGGATGACGCAGCTCTGCTCTCCGGGATCCTGGAAAAAGCCATTTCCGAATGCGACATGGTGCTGATCTCCGGCGGCAGTTCCGTCGGTGCAAGGGACGCTGCCGCTGCCGTGATCGAAAAGCACGGCAGCATCCTGTTCCACGGAATCGCCATGAAGCCCGGCAAGCCGACCATTCTCGGCAAAGCCGGGAACAGGCCGGTCTTCGGGCTGCCCGGGCATCCCGTTGCCGCGTTCTTCATCACGAAACTGTTCGTGCGGCATGCAATCGCCGCGCTGACCGGCGAAAAATATACAGTCCGCACAGCGCCTGCGGTCCTGACCGAAGCGCTGAGCACGAATCACGGACGCAGCGAGACGCTCGGCGTCCGGCTGTCTGAACGGGACGGCAGGCTCTTTGCAGAACCGGTCCATACGAAATCCGGCCTGATCTCAGCGCTCGCCGGGACAGACGGCTATATCACGATCCCGCGGGACTGCGAAGGACTGCCCGCCGGGGCTGAAGTAAATGTTTCCTTCTATGCTGCCTGCTGATCATCTCTGCAAACTGTAAGGAGGCCCTTCATGGCATTTCAATATCTGACAAACGTACCGCTGGAGGAAGCCCGCGGCGCTTATTCCGAAGCCCTGTTTTCCGAAGGCTTTCAGGCGGGGACCGAATCCGTTCCCGTGACTGCATCCTGCGGCAGGATCACGGCTGCACCGGTCTACGCAGCGATCTGTGCGCCGCACTATCCCGCGAGCGCAATGGACGGCATCGCGCTGAAGGCCGGACTGACTTTCGGCGCCGGCGAAACAACGCCGGTCACCCTGACCCCGGAACAGTTCATCGTCGTGGATACCGGCGATCCCGTACCGGAAGACTGCGACGCGGTCATCATGATCGAGGATGTGATAAGACAGGAGGACGGCACCGTAAAGCTGTACGCCCCCGCCGCGCCCTGGCAGCACATCCGGCAGATCGGGGAAGATATCTGTGCGGGCGAAATGATCCTGCCCTCCTATACCGCGGTCTCACCTTCCGCCATCGGCGCGATGATCGCGGCAGGGGTGACGGAAGTATCCGTGCTGACAAAACCGGTCGTCGGGATCATTCCGACCGGAGACGAAATCGTGCCGCCGACGCCGGATCCCGCGCCGGGCGATATTCTGGAGTTCAACTCTTCCATTTTCTCCGGAATGCTGACCGAATGGAACGCCGTGCCGCGCACCTATCCCATCGTGAAGGATGTGAAGGAAGACATCCGCAGCGCCGTGCAGACAGCGCTTTCCGAATG
>CAMOZZ010000184.1 GCA_946631165.1 uncultured Lachnospiraceae bacterium
GAACGTCTGGAAAGAGATGCCAGAAAGCTGAATCCGGATATAAAGATCTTTTACATTTCGGCAAAGACAGGTGAGGGCATAGAGGAACTCGCTTCATATCTTATAGAAAAAGTCAGGGAGTGGAAATAAAATGGGAAACGTAAGAGTCATAGAGATCCATGAAGATATATTCGCTTCCAACGACAGAACGGCGGATATTATCCGACAGAAAATGACTGCGCAGGGTACATTGTTCCTGAATGTTATGTCCTCGCCCGGAAGCGGAAAGACAACGACCCTGATTAAACTGATCGAAATGCTGAAAGCAGATTTTCGGATCGGAGAGATGGATGTGGACATTGAGTCCTCGCTGGACGCGCAGAAAGTGGCGGATGCAACAGGTGTGGAATCCATTCAGATCCACAATGGGGGACTGTGCCATATTGATGCGGATATGACATCCAGAGCGTTGATGGAATATGATACCGCAGGCCTGGATATCCTTTTTCTGGAGAACATCGGCAACCTGGTGTGTCCTGCGGAATTCGATACGGGAGCGCACAAAAATGTGATGATCCTCAGCGTGCCGGAAGGTCATGACAAGCCGCTTAAATACCCGCTGATGTTCAAGGTAAGCGATCTGATCCTTATTAATAAGATGGATGCCATTGATTACTTTGATTTTGATCAGAAGCTTGCAGAAAAGTACATCCATGACCTGAATCCCGAGGCGGTAATCATTCCCATCAGCGCTAAGACAGGATCCGGAATGGAGGACGTTGCCGGCTGGATCCGGAAAGAGCTGGAAAAGGTCAGAAACGGCAAATGATATGAAACGATATATGGATGGTGTGCTCAAGTATCTGGCGCACTGGAAAATATATATAAGAATAATGGCGAAATGGACCGGGGTCGCACTGATCGTCGGTATTATCTGCGGTGTCATGGGTGCCGCGTTCGATATCGGCGTGGATACGGCTACGGAATTCAGAACTGCGCATCCGTATATGCTTTACTGTCTGCCGCTCGCGGGACTTGTGATCGTGCTGCTGTATAAGCTGATGAAAGTGGAAGGCGAGGGGACCGACAAGATCCTGGAGGAGGTACAGAAGGGAAAAGGACTGCACTTCCTGCTGCTGCCTTCGATCTTCATTTCGACTTTCCTCACGCATCTCTGCGGCGGTTCAGCCGGACGAGAGGGCGCTGCGCTGCAGATGGGCGGCACGATCGGATTCCATACAGCCAGGAGGCTGAAGCTCGATGACAAGGATCTGCGTACAGCGACCATGATGGGCATGGCGGCGTTCTTTGCAGCATTGTTCGGAACACCTCTTGCCGCAACCGTCTTTGCATTGGAAGTGATCAGTGTCGGACTGATCTATCATGCGGCGCTGGTCCCGTGCATCATGTCGGCTCTTATTGCTTACGGCACTTCAGTATTTATCGGTGTGAGCCCGACACGGTTTGCTGTCGGCGCGCCGGAGCTGTCTGTGCTTATGATGATAAAGGTGACTGTGCTGTCCATCCTGTGCGCACTGGTATCTGTGCTTTTCTGTGCAGTTGTTCATGAAGCGGGGTATCTGTTCAGCAAATATGTAAAGAACGCCTGGATCCGGGTGCTGATCGGCGCCGGCGCGATCATTCTGCTTACTTTGCTGTGCGGGGATACGGATTACAACGGCGCCGGTATGAATATCATCAAACTGGCGGTGGAAGAGGGCACGGCAAGACCGTTTGCGTTCCTGATGAAGATCCTGTTCACCGCGATCACGCTCGAATCCGGCTTTAAGGGCGGCGAAGTGGTTCCTTCTTTCTTTACAGGAGCGGTATTTGGGTGTGTTGTGGGGCCATTTCTTGGGATTGACGCCGGATTTGCAGCTGCGGTGGGGCTTGTGTCTGTTTTCTGCGGTGCTGTGAACTGCCCGCTCGCATCGATCTTCCTGGCCGGGGAACTGTTCGGCGGCGCGGGATTGTTATACTATGCGATGGCATGCGGGCTGAGCTTCGTTTTCTCCGGATACAGCGGCCTGTATTCCAGCCAGCGGATCCTGTATTCCAAACTGAAAGCGCAGTATATCGATGTTTATACAAATGCGCATCATGCCGGGGAAGTGACGGAAGCCGAGAAAGCGCATCCCGTACAGAAATACTGGGAAGATGACTGACAACTTTATATAAGTAAGGAGAGAACCATGAAGATCGAAAAAACAGTTGTCATTGGAACAATAGGGGCCGGTTATGCTGCAGCCCTGCACGGAAACGGATATGAAAAGGTAACAGGGATCAATGTCCGCTTAAAGACGATCTGCGATGTCCAGACTGCGCTGGCGGAGAAGATCCTTAACAGATACGGTTACGAGCAGATCGAAACAGACTATCATAAGCTGCTTGAAGATCCGGAGATCGACGTGATCGACATTGTGCTTCCGCCGTTCCTCCATGTTCCGGTAGCGATCGAAGCAATGCGCGCAGGAAAGCACGTGATCTGTGAGAAGCCTCTGACTGGTTTCTTCGGAGAAAAAGGGCAGGAAAATGTCGGGAACACCGTGCCGAAATCGGTCATGTATGAGACCTGCCTGGCTGAGATGGACGAACTGAAGAAAGTCGTCGCTGAGACCGGCAAAAAGTTCATGTACGCGGAAAATTTTGTCTATGCGACTCCTGTACAGAAAGCGGCGGAGATCCTTCGCGCAAAGAAGAGCAAGATCCTGTTCATGAAAGGGGAGGAGAGCCTGAAGGGTTCTTCCAGTCCCGTGGCAGGAAAATGGAACCGTACCGGCGGCGGCACGCTTACCCGTACCGGCACGCATCCGCTCGGCGGCATGCTGTGGCTGAAAGCGCAGGAAGCGGCGGCCAGAGGGGAAGAGATCACCGTGAAGGATATCACCTGTGATGTCGGAAATGCTACATTCTGCCTGACGGAAGAAGAGCATCAGCATATCGCTGCAAGGCCGGAAGATGTGGAAGATTACGGCGTGATCAGCATCACCTTCAGTGACGGAACGAAAGCGCTCTGCATCGCCAGCGACACTGTCCTTGGCGGTACGAAGAACTATATTGAAGTGTTTGCGAACAACGCGGCATTGAACTGCAATATCACACCGACCGATATTCTGAACACCTATTTCCTGGATGAGGACGGGCTGGATGATGTTTATATCAGTGAGATGCTTCCGAAGAAGCTTGGCTGGAATAAAGCGTTCGTAAATGACGAGATCATCCGCGGATACATGGGTGAGATGCAGGATTTTATGGAGTGTGTGGCGTATGACCGTGAGCCGGCTTCCGGATTTGATCTGGCCTATGATATCACGAGAGTGATGTATGCAGCATAT
>CAMOZZ010000185.1 GCA_946631165.1 uncultured Lachnospiraceae bacterium
GTACCCGAAGCTGGCGCCCTTTGTCTGCCCGATCTGCATGCCGTAAGCCTGCAGGCGCTTGATATCCGTATAGATCGTTTTCCGGTTGTAGGAAAATTCATAACGCGACTGCATCTTTTCGCAGAGCTGTGTTGCGTTCAACGGGTGCGCCGGATCCGTTTCCTCCAGCAGCACCTGCATCAGGTATAAGATTTTGAGCTTTTCCTCCGCCATGATCTATCCGCTCCTTCTTGAGCCGGGGGATGGTTCTCCGGCTCAGTTTTCGTTAAAAAGCGAGCCAGAGAACCGTCCCTGGCGCATCCCCTGGCTCACCTATTGTCAGCATAGCACAGGCCGCTTTTCCATTAAAGAGGAAAAAATCTGCGCTCGCCGGACTCCTCTGTCTCCAATTTGCAGATCACGCCGTCCGCCAGCACGAATTTCACCGTTCCGACCGCCTTGTCCCCGATCTTGTCATAGATCCGGCCGGCGCTCCAGCTCTCCCCCTTAACAGTACGAACGGAGTTGGCTACGTATCCGATGCAGCCAAGCCCGCCGACCATCACTTTGATGGCTTCGGAATCAAATTTGTTGTCCGGCTCCTTCTCCAGTCTTACCTTCATCCCGGGCTTCAGAAAATCCTGCCCGAACCGATAGCATGTTCCCGTGATCGTGAAATAGATTTTTTTCATGACTGCCTCCTTTCCGTTATCCCCTGGCAAACTCAACATAATCAGATTCGCTGGCAAAAAGAACATATCTGCCATCTACATATCCCATATAGCCGCTGTCTGTGTAATATCCCTTCATGCCGCACCTCCTGCTGTTCCGGAACCGGTTCAAATCTGAGATTTTATATCTTTTCTGGTTTCTATGCTTTATATATGCCAGATGCGTTGTCCCTGCGCGCGGACAATGAGGGATCTTTTTTTACTATTCACGGAAATATCGAGCAATAAATCCTGCAGCGAAATATACCCTCCTTCCCGTTCTCGTCCGGGAAAGAGGGTACTTCTTATTGTTGATTCTTTTTACGACAGTGTATATTACAGGATAAATGCGACTGCGAAATTGAAGGCTGCGCATACCAGCACGCTGATCGGAACAGCTGTAAGAAGCAGACGGTTGAACAGCGTATTTCTTTCCTCTTCGTTTCCGCAGGAACCCATGATCAGGGAGCCGCCGGAAGAGAAGGGGCTGATCGCGCTCGACTGGGCGCCCAGGACCGTGCAGGCAAACAGTGCAACGGGATTGATTCCCGCAGAGGCAGCGATGCCGGGGATCAGAGGGAACAGAGCCGGAGCAACAACGCCGGTGGTGGAGCTGAAGAAGCTCATGATGGCGCCGACAATACTGAATGCGATCGGGACAAGCGGAGCAGGCACATTGGAACCGATCCATGTCGAAAGCGCTTCGATCGTTCCGGCTTCAACAGCTACAGCGATCAGCATTCCGGCACCGGCGATCATCAGGATGGTGTTCCACGGGATCTTTGCGATAGCGTCTTTCTGCGGCGCGAGCTTCATCAGAAATGCGATGACTGCAAAGATAATTGCCACCAGACCGACATCCACTTTCCCGCTGATAAACCCAATCGTCTCATTTGCGGGGAGCAGGATCTTGAGGAGCGGGAAGACCAGAACGACGACCATCATGATCAGCATGAGTGCCAGTGTCTGCTTCTGCTTTGTGTCAAAGGCTTCCGGCTTTTTAAAAGTGACGCCTTTTCCGATATTGCGGTTTGACTTGAAACCGAACCGGAAGATCGTGATCAGGATCAGGGAGAAAATGACTGCGAACAGGAAGATCTGCATTTCCATGCTGAATGTCTCGACGGCAGCCAGTTCAGGCGCGGATTCATAAGCTGTATCGGCAAGACCTCTGAAGATAACGCCCAGATTCGAGGTCGGGAAGTTCCCGCCGGCCAGCGCACCCGCGTTGATCGCAACGGCCCCGGTCAGTTTGTCCATCCTGGATTCTTCGCAGATCACAAGGGTGATCGGTGCGAGGAAAGCGAGCACTGTGAAGAACGTTGCGCCCATGACGGACAGGATGACGGCGACGGCGAACAGCGCGTAGGGAAGAAGCCCGGGGAAGGAACGACATGCGTACAGCAGAGCGCCGGACATTTTTTCCAGCGTGCCGTTGATCGCGGCTACATTATAAAAGAGCGAAACGGACAGAATGACGAACATGGTGCTTACCGGCCAGAAACCGATAATCTCCTTGGGCTTAAGCCCCATAACGAAGCACCCGATCGCATAGGCGAACACGATACAGAACAGACCTGTGTTGATCTTTGTTTTATATCCGAGGAAAATGGCGATGGCTATCGCCAGGATGATCATAATACTAAGCATGTTTCTTCTCCTTTTTATTCTTCGATTCCAAGCAGGTGATAAGGAATGGTCCTGGTCATGTGGTACAGCTCTTCGTCCGTCACGCCGTGGTCGGAAAGGTACTGCATATATTCCTCAAGCGCCAGTTCCCAGTGCGGGTTTTCGGTCTGACCGCCGTCGGTGGCGACCATGACATTTCTGTATCCGACCTCGCGGATGACATCCAGGTTGTCAGGCAGATTGCTTTTGTAAGCGCCGCCGCCCATGTTCTGCGCATAGCAGCGTTCGAGGATGACATCGTAATCTTTCACCAGACGGATCTGATCTTCCAGGCTCATGTCGACGACCCACCATTCCGGATGGGTGATCACGATCTTCTTTACGCCTGCATCTCTTGCGGCTTCGACCACCGTAAATGCTTCCTCGGGAGAAACATGCGCAGTCCCGAGCGCGACATCATAGTCCCTTACCAGATTGAATACATCTTTCAGTTCCGGAACCACTTTGCCGTTCCTTACAAGCTCTATGCCGTCTGCGGGATCCTTGCCCATTTTTTCAAGATGGCGCTTCGCCGACTGGGTAGGCAGCCAGACAACTTTTCCGCCGAGCTTCAGCCCTTTTTCGACGGCCTCCGGATTCACGCCGCCGATCACTTTGTTCATGACGATGCCGCCGTACATGGTAAAGCCGGTATTTTCCCCGTATACGCGGCGGATGAATTCGTTGGCCATGGCGGCGCGGGCAACGGTAAATCCGAGATGGGTTTTGATCACGATCGCTTTCGCACCGACTCTCACGCCGGCTTCAGCCAGTTCGAAATCATTGTAGGCGCGGAGCCTCAGGTCCGGATTGGTATGGACATGCATGTCACATACACCTTTCATGCTGACTTTTGACATTTTACTTCTCCTTATCTGATGTACTGCAGACATCGGTTTTCTTTGTTGTCTTTATGATAAATAAAAAGTGCTATCGC
>CAMOZZ010000186.1 GCA_946631165.1 uncultured Lachnospiraceae bacterium
GCCTCGGTGGTCGGCGTTTCTCAGGGCGGCATGATTGCCCAGTGGCTGGCCATTGATCACCCGGACAAGGTGGAAAAGCTGGTGCTGACTGTGACGCTGAGCCGTCCGAATGCCACGATCCAGGATGTGATCAGCCGATGGCTCGAAATGTCTGATCATGACGATTACAAAGGCATTATGCTGGATACGGCTGAGCGCTCGTATTCCGAAAAACGTCTGAAACAGGCAAGGCTGGAATACCGGCTGCTCGGAAGCATCGGCAAGCCCGGGTCCCTTGATCGCTTTCGGATACAGGCCGCGTCCTGCGTGACGCACGATACCTATGATCTGCTGCATCGTATCACCTGCCCGACAATGGTGATCGGAGGGAAGGAAGATAAGATCGTCACAGGGCAGGCTTCTGTAGAAATGGCGGAGAGGATCCCTGACTGTGCGCTGTACATGTATGACGGTCTGGGGCACGGATTGTATGAGGAAGCGCCGGATTTTCTGAAGCGCATATCGGATTTTTGCAAACAGAACAAGAAGCGGGAGAAATGATCTGCAAGGGGGGGAATATCAATGGCACAGTATAATAATTACATGTTGATGAAGCAGAGAATAGCGCAGCAGATGGAATGGTTAAAGCGGCGCTCTGCGGAGGGCGCATCCGGATCTGACGAAAAGATACAGATGATAGAGACCAGATTATATGTGGGATTAAATGATGCTGAGACCAAAGAGCAGATACTTGAGACAGAGCAGTATCTGCAGCAGTTAAAGAATCTTTGCTTTACTTACCATGTTCCGTTTTCCGTGGGAATTGAAGAAGGCGGGTACTTTCATGATAACGGGGACTACGTAGAAGAGAAAACACTGGTCCTCACCCTGATTGACGCGGATAAAGATACCATTCGGAAAATTGCAGAAGATCTCCGTGTGCTGTTTCACCAGGAGTCGGTCCTGCTCACTGAGGACGTGGTCAGGGGATGCTATATAGAAGAAAGACATTGATGTCTAATCCGGTAAATACGGCATTTCTCACTTTGTGTCGTGTAAAAAACCGGCAGCGTCAGCTATCCTGATGACGAAAGGAGGACTCCGCATGGATCAGAAAAAGATAGGGGCTTTCCTGAAGGACCTTCGCAGGGAGAGAGGGATCACGCAGGAACAGCTGGCAGAGCAGCTGGGTGTATCGGGCAGGACGATATCCCGGTGGGAGACCGGAAATAATATGCCGGATATCAGCCTGCTGGTCGAGATCGCAGAGTTCTTTGATGTCAGCATACCTGAAATCATCAAGGGAGAAAGGAAAAGTGAGGTTATGAAAGAAGAAGCAAAAGAAGTAGCGGAAACGATGTCGGATTATGCGGCAGCCGAGAAAGAGCAGCTGGTAAAGAGCGTCCGGAATCTGAGCATTATCGGGCTCATCGCACTGGTCGTCTATATGGCGCTGGATGTGACCGGCGTATATGAGAGAAACGATCTTCTTCAGTATGCATATGGGATCAGCGAAGCGATGATCTATGTGACGGTGCTGATGTTCCCCCTGTACACAACAGGGCTGCTGAGTAAAATCAGGATAAGCAGAACAAACGATAAATTCAGAAGCATCCCGGTCCCGATGCCGGTGAAGAAAGCGATCGCATTTATCGCAGCCTTCGCGGCTGCGGCCCTGATCCGGATCCTGTTCTCAAAATTTTTCGGATGACCAATTAAGTATCGCAGCCAGGATTTCGTCCGCCACCTCCTGGTTTTTCCTCTGGTAGGTGTGGCCTGTCTTTTCGATGAAGATCAGCCGGTTTTCCCCGGCTGTCGGCATATGGTCGTTCAGGTTGCGGAGAAACTCTGCAGGATCCCCGTCCGTGAAAAAATGAAGTAAAACCGGCTTTTCATGAAACAGAAGGAGAATTTGCTGATGAAGAAAAAGGCGTTTTGTCTGGCTGCGCTGCTGACCATGGCGGCCGCATTCTGCACCGGGGCAGCGGGCGCGGAATCCTACGGGACGGATGTTTCCGGGTACCTCGGGCGCACCGTCGGGGAACTGCTGGCGGACTTCCCGGACCTGTATACCGATAACGACCGGGCGGGCTCCGGGCGGGACTTCCTGACTAACGGGGAAGTGGGCTTTTATTATGAATTTGCCGATATGGAACCGGAAAAGCTGGAAGAGAAGAGGATAAACCGGATCGTTCTCTACGGAAGCTGCGGGGCGGATTTTTGGATCGGAGACCTGCCCGGCGGGTCGACCTACGGCGATGAATATACGGCGCTGACCGGCATGGGCTATTCCTTCCTGTACAAAACAGGGGATCTGCGGAATTTCTGGATGGATGACGAGAACCATCTGATCATCGTCACCCGCGGGCCCTGGGCCGGCGCGAGCGAGACCGATTACTGCATGGTAACGCCCGGAGAGTACTGGGACTAAGAGAAGGAAGAGACTGCGGCTTTCCGGTAAAGGTCACGGTGTGACGCTTGTGTCACCGGTCTCCTGCTATCCTGTGTTTACAAATAAGACAGCGGTGCAGTAAAGCACCGGCTGAAACGATAAATACAGAAAAGGAGACGATACGATGAAAAAGAATTGGAAAGCAATGATGATCGGTGCAGTAATGGGAACGATGGCGGCAGGCATGGCCGTCGGTGCGCAGGAAAAGGGCACCGACGCCGCGGAGAAGCCCAGCGGCGACATCACCGAGGAAATGGCAAAAAAATCGCGATGAAGGATACCGGTCTTGACGAGGGCTCCTGCAAGGTCGTGAAATGCCGGAAGGACATGGACTACGCCGATTTTGACGATGATGACGATGTTGATTTCGATTAATGATGAAAAACAGAGAATACCGGATGAGCTGTGCCGAAAGGCACAGCTCGTTTTATTTTCTGCCCCGCAGTATGCTATAATGAAAAAAACGGCAGTCTGCAGAAACGAAGGAAGCAGGGACAGATGAAAAAGGTTGGGATCACCGCGTGCTCGAATACGCAGAAGGAAGAATACCGCAGTCAGAACGAGGAGCTGGCCGGATACCTCAGATCGCTGGATATCCTGCCGGTGATCAGCTCATGCATGTATGAGGAGGAGCGCCCTTATCCCGACAGCGCGAAGGAGAGAGCGGAGCAGCTGATGCGCATGTTCGCCGACCCGGACATCGGGGAGATCTACGATATTTCCGGGGTCGACGAGGCGAATCAGATCCTGGACGATCTTGACTATGCGGCCATCGCGAAGAGCAGGGCCGTCTTCTGGGGATA
>CAMOZZ010000187.1 GCA_946631165.1 uncultured Lachnospiraceae bacterium
CGCCGGTTCTCGCTTCCATCAGGAAGGCTGCGCCGGATTCGACGGCGGGTGCCTCGGGCCAGGCGGAAAGCGAGGAATAGTCAAGCAGAGGTGTTGCGTATGTATTTGCTCTTGCAGGGACAGCGGGCGTGATGACAAGGACTGCTGCCATGATATACGCTGCAGCCCGGGCGGTGAACTTTCCCGCGGACTGTTTTCCGATCTTCTGCCATATGATGCAGATACAGATAAACAGCACGCACAGACCGATGAACCATTTGGCGATCTGTATGGCAATATCTACCCAGAACGGCTCCGGCAGCATGTTGATCATCAGGCTTGTTGCAGGATCGAACAGCCACAGATCATTGTCAAAGAATATTTTATGGAAGATCGTAAATGCTCTTGTGAAGTCGGAAGAGATCAGCGCTGCAAGGATGCCGGCGGCAAGAAGGAACAGCACAGTACATAGGATAAAGGAGGATGGAAATGTGCGGGTGATAAGGGAAGGTTTTCTTTTTTCTTTCCTGCCGGCCAGCAGGAGAATGACCATGCCGGCCGCGAATACGGCAAGGCAGATCCTGCGGATGATGATGCCGCCGATGAACAGGTTCCGGCATTCTGCCATGTGGAATTTCTCCTGGTCGTTGAAGAATTCCGCCTGTGCGCCGTCAATCGTTGTAATGACGACGAGATCCTCCCGGTTCCCGCGAAGATACGACATCATTTCTTTCGTGACATCCATCAGGTCGTCCATTTCCATCGGGATATTGTTCAGAACGCCGAGGCGGTTGTACTCATCTTCATAATAACCGTAATCACTGTATGCTGCGATATCGACTGCCGAGATCAGAAGGATGATGATCAGCGCAAAAGCCGATACGGCGGAAATGATACGATAACCGAATTTCATAGCTGTCTCCTGTTTCTGATGCGTCCGGAGGGTTGTGCCGGGCAAAACGCATACTATAATAGCGTAATCATACACCAAACACGCGTGTATGTCAAAACAAACGGGATTTCGGGAAAACAGTCCCCACTTTGAATGCTAAAATCGCCGAAAATTGAAGATGAAGCCCCATTTTTATATATTTTTCGCGGAATTATATTTCTTTTGACAAATATTGCAGAACATGAGAAAATTAAAATATCTATACCCGGCAGGAAGACAGGGAGAAGGAGATAATGAAAATTCATGGTTTGATAAAAATTCTTGCGGCGGTGTTGATTCTGGCAGCGGCTGCTGCCGCCGGTGCGCCGGCTGCTGTTCGTGCTGCCGGAAGCATCCATGCGGGTGCTTCCGCAGAAGAAACAGAGGCACCGCAGGGTTGGGTCGAAAAAGACGGAAGTACTTATTATTATAATAAGGAACATAAACGGGTTTCCGGCTGGCAGAAGATCAGAAAAAAATGGTATTACTTTGACAGAAAAACCAAAGCGATGGCGGTGAATCAGATCGCCGGAGATAAGAAGAACGGTTATTACTATGTCGGCGCGGACGGCATCAGGGTAAACAACAAGGTCGTAAATAAAGCTGTTGAAGTTGTGCGATCCTGCACGAAAAACCGTATGACGGAAGAGGAAAAAGTGGAAGCCTGCTTTTTGTATATCGCCAAAGAATGCAGATATCAGCACAGGAACGAGCAGCAGTCCGCAGCGAGGATGCCCACTTTCGCTTACGAAATGTATTTTACAAAGAAAGGGAACTGCTATATGAGCGCGTCAGCACTGGCCTACTGCGCGAAGATCATCGGCTGCCCGGCCAGAGTGACTGTCGGCGGAAACAGCCCGACTGCCACGGGACACGGATGGGCTGAGATCAGGGTGGACGGCAGATGGTATGTCTACGATGCGTCCCGTCAGCGGTGGAGCTACAGCAGAGACCTCAGCAAGATCACCTGGAAACAGTTTTATAATATCTGGAAGAGTTATAAAAAATATAATGTACATCGGAATATAACCTATCTTCTGGAAACAGAAGGAGGAAAAGCTGTCTGGAAAGACGTCACGAAAAAGTGATCTGTTATAAAGGAGGATAAAGAGAATGATGAAAAAGAAGGTATCAGGTCTTGTTTTGCTGGCTGCGCTGCTGTTTGTGCTGCTGCCCGCTTCCGTTCAGGCTGCGAAATATGAAGGGGAAAGGCTTGATGATGGCTCCGTCAATGTTGTGAATGTCGATACAGGAGAAGCGCTTGCGACACTTTCCCTCCGGCTCGGCACTGTTAATACGCAGATCGCTGTCAGCGGAGACTGGATCTATTTTACCGGATCTGTGACCAATTATACGGATTATTCCGTGGCGAACAGCCTGTATGCCTATAATTACAAAACGGAGGAGCAGCTGCATCTGAAAGCGCTGCCAGCCGCCTTTGACAGCTATGATGTCAACGATGTTTACGGCGGCGCAGTGTACCTGACCGGCTGGACCGGTTCGGATGATACGGCACTATACCGCTGGAATCTTCAGAAGAAGACGCTGAAGAAGGTGGCAGAGGACGGATATGCATTGCGGTATAAGCGGTACATTGTGTGTGAATCGACAATGGTGCACGGCGCTTTTACGCTCTATCCGATCTATGTTTATAACACAAAGACCGGCAAGGTCGTCACGGCTATGAAGAAAGTGGGCGGCTACGGATATAAAGGGGGAAAGCTTTATATCGCGCAGATGCCGAAAGAAGCTTATCCCGAAACAAAGAAGGCCGCTTATAAGATCATTCAGTATGATATTGCGACCGGGGCGAAGAAGACACTGAACAGAAAAGTGAAAGCTTATCTGATTTCAAAGATGACGAATAAATACATTTATCATCAGGGATCGGATCAGGAAACGCATACTTCTTATTTCTACAGAACAGCCATTAAGACCGGAAAAACGGTGAGGCTGACCAAGGAGAGATATTTTAAGGCACTTGGCTTCCCGCTGCCTGAAGCAGAGTGACCAAAAAGCGTGAAGGGCAGAGATTATCTGCGCTGCGCGGACATTTCAGAACGGAGTTTTTCGGAAATTTTATGAAGAGATTTTTACTTGCAGCGGCAGTTATATTGATCACCGCGGGCTTCCCGGCGGGTGTGTTTGCGGCGGGCAATATTCCGTCCGAAATCCCTGCGGAGCAGCCGGAAGAAGAGACCGCTGTGCTTGAGGGCCTGCCGGACAATGACGAGCTGTTCGAAGGCTATTTTGAGGAGCAGTTCTACGGAAAGAAGACGGCAAAGCCCGGGATGCTGAAGGCGCCGCAGCGGCCG
>CAMOZZ010000188.1 GCA_946631165.1 uncultured Lachnospiraceae bacterium
GTTTCCTCGCCGTCTCGTCGTCTCCGAGCCGTTCATAGGCAAGGAACATGTATTCTGCGGCTTCCTGCCACAGATACTGTCTTGCATTGACAATGCCGAGGAGATAATAGATCCGGCCGGAAAACGACGGATCCTGCAGTTCCGGCGCCCCGCTGCCGAGAAGCTTCCGGAGCGTCAGATCCGCTGCGGAAAGCCTGCCGTTCCCGATCAGCAGTTCAGCTTTCTCCTGCATGCGGACCGAAGGCTTTTTCTGCGATTCCTGGCGAAGTTTTTCGCGGAACGAATACAGTTCGTCGCTGTCATAATAATGGATATCCTGGAGAATGACCAGCAGGAGTTCCGAAAGATCCGCCTGCGCCTTCCATTTCCTGAGCTTATGTTCCAGTTCATCCATGGAGAGTTCTCTTCCGATAAAACGGAACAGCCTTTCATCGAGGAAATCCTCTTCGATCAGCGTGGCGTTGTGATATATATAATAACTCAGTTCTTCCGCAGAATACAGCATGATCCCGAGTTCCTCAACATAATACGGCTCGTTTACCTGTCTGTTCCTGCACAGCAGCACACTGCCCATAACGACCTCCGGGCGCAAAACGCCCTCAGATGTTTATATCCTTCCTGATGACCTTCCCGGACGAAGGGAAAATCTCGCCGAATCCGAGATCCCTCACCCTGATCGTCATCAGATCCTCTTCCGTAAAGGAAAGTATCACTTCGGTACGTGTAGTCTTATTCGGCCTCTCCGGGAACTCCTCCAGGCTGACGCTTACTTTTTCCGCATGCGGCAGGCCGTATCTTCTTACAAAGAAATCCAGTTCCTCCGTCCCGTCCGGAATCAGCTCGACGCTTGTACGTGCCTCGTACCAGTTGGTTCCCATTTCTGCCAGGACAAGCTTTTCCATGCGTCCGTCATAGCGGACGTCCATCTCCACCGAAGCCTTTGTCCTGCCTTCGCACATGAAAACATACGGAAATGCCGTATCTTCCTTCAGGGAATCCGCGGCAGCTACCGCTGCGCCCGAAGCAAAGATATGCTGTCCGGCAAAGACCTTGCGCTTAAAGCATACTTTCTTTAAAAATCCCGGCGCCCAATCAGTGGAAACAAAGCCTTTGCCCGTCAGGATCACGGAGGAAATGATCTTCCTCGCAAGAAGGCGGTCCGCACAGGATGACAGGATCGAGTCACCCATATGCTCGCCGGACGCGGAATCCAGCACATTCAGGCTGAAGCCTTCTTCCAGCTTTTCCTTGGCCGCTTCGACCACCTGCGGATTGCGTCCCCTGACAACGCGCATCTCATAATACTCCAGTCCCTCATCCGTCAGATCGAAAAGACATACGCTGTTCGTCCAGACGTCCTTCGGCCTGGAAAGGACATAGTAAAGGAAGCTTTCACTGTGGCTCAGGATCCTTACCCGGTCTCTGCTGATGCCCAGCCGTTCGGCGATCCTGACCAGCATGTCCATCACATTGCCGGAGAGTTCCCGGAGTGTAAAGACCAGGCTGTCTGCCGTATCGTTCATAAAACGGCTGTATGTCATGTCCATCAGCTGTCTGATGAACCTGTACAGCAGTTCCTCTGCGGAATACCGGACGCCTTCGATCGTCGCGCTCCCGTCCTGCTGCGCCAGCCGGATCAGCTTATCCGCCACCACACCTTCATTGAACAGCGCTCTTTTATAGGCTTCCTCCCCTACGAACCAGATATCCGCTCTTTTTTTCTTGCAGATCATCGTCGGGATCAGGCAGGAAGTCTCCTCTCTCGAGAGCGTGAGCGCTTCCGTCTCCCTTCCCGCCGGGTCGGAGACGCAGACCTGACTGTAATCGTCGCAAAGATCTATTCCAATAATCAATCCCATAATCAACACCCGTTCGCGTTCACTCAGGAAGCGAGAACATTTCGGTCACCCAGGTATCGCGTATTCCGTACTCCATGACTCTCTGCTGCCACTCCTGCACATAGCGGCCTGATCTTACCGTATTCTGCAGGCGGTTGAGTTCTGCATAGCGGCTGCGGTCCTTCGCATCCGATGCGGTTCCCTGAATACTGCCTGCGCAGGCCGTTTCGCCGTTCTCATCCGTGATCTCATACAGGAGCTCGTCTCCTTCAAACAGCAGCACCGGCTTTACATAAATCCCGGGGAACACCTGGGGGATCATCATCCTGAGCGGCGTCCTGTCCTTCCTGTCCGGCAGCAGCGTAAGCGTGACTGTCAGATGCCTGTCCGGTTTCCCGTGGTATTCTATGATCTCCCTGTGCTTTATTTCTTCCGGAAGCCGGATCTTGCCTTCCAGCTTCTTCATGAAGGCAAAGAGTTTTCCTTCTCTGTAAAAACGGTCCATGAGCCGTGTGCAGAGACTGCTCTCATCCGGGAGGAGTGCATCCTTTACGGCATAGTATTTGACCAGTGCGAGCTCCATGATATCCGAAGCTTCATCGGTCTTCCCGTTCTCCGTGCATACCCCGGCATACTGGAATACATATTCGCCCGCCGGTTCATCGTCACGGAAGTAGCCGGCACACTTCGTCACATAATAAGCCTTCAGGAGAAGCGGTTCGGTATTCTCCTGCTTCATATAGATCCTGAACACATCGTCCATGCCGGACCGTTCGCCGGAGAACAGCATCTGTGCAAGAAGCCGCTCTGCCATATCAGACAGATTGACATTTTTTGATGCCGCTGCGAGCAGCACCGGCTGCATGTCAGCGCTGGCCGCATTATAATGCGTGCACAGATATTCCAGCACCAGATCTGTTGCCTGTCCCTGCATGAACAGATACCTGCAGAGATCTACCAGCAGCTCGTCCTTGGCAAAAAAGCCGCCCTGTATGGAATGTTCCGCGAAAGACCGGAGGCTCATAATCGGCAGTTCCCTGTAGCCGATCCGGTTGATCTGCCCGGCCGCTTCCGAAAGCCTGTTCATCCTGATGAGCAGTTCTGTCAGCTTCAGCCGCTGTTCTCTCTTTACGCCGTTGTAGCGGACACAGGAAAGCAGTTCCTCTTCCCTGGGCTCACTTCTTCTGATCGCGGAATCCACGATCGCCTTGGTCAGTTCTTTCCGGAAAGCTTTGGTCAGGCCGCCTTCATAATCCAGTTCTTTTCTCAGCAGTCTGATATCCGATTCGGAACGGCGGTCTGCTGACAGGATCTTCAGGCACTCCTTGAGCCGGAGCATATGATGTTTCGGTGCAAGTTCA
>CAMOZZ010000189.1 GCA_946631165.1 uncultured Lachnospiraceae bacterium
ATTCTCCGTTTTCATGCAGGATCTCCTCGATGGCCGGTCCGCTCAGATCTTCCCTTTCACCTTTGTATCCGCTGTCGCTGGAGGTAATGACCGCCACTCTGAATTTTCTTTTTTCTTCCATCTTCTGCATCTCCGCTCTTTTTATTGTTCTGTCCACTGATTTTTATCCGCCGATCTGGGACATGATGCGGTGTTCTGCACCGTCCGCATCCTTCTTGTCAAAATGGTGTCCTTCCGGTTTTTTGAGGATCGCCTTTTTGATCGCTTCCGCCAGTTCTTCGTCCGATCCCGATGCAAGCGCCGGTCTGAGATCCTCTCCGGTCTCGAACTGCAGGCAGCTCTTCATGAATCCGTCCGCCGTCAGCCTTACGCGGTTGCAGCCGCTGCAGAACTTGTGGCTGACCGCGGAAATGAATCCGATCCTGCCAGCATAGCCTTCTGCCCGGTAATAATGCGCCGGGCCGTTTCCCAGTTTCTCCTCTACCGTCACAAGTTTTCCCGTAAAGGGTTCCAGCCGCGAGATAAGCTGTTCCTCCGAAAGAAAACCGCAGTCTTTTCCGAGACCGATCGGCATCATCTCAATAAACCGGACATGAACGGGATGGTCTTTTGCGTATGCCGCGACAGCCGCAAGATCCTCCGGTTCCTGATCCTCCATCGGAACACAGTTGATCTTCAGCGGCAGCCTGCCGTCTTCAATGACCGCCTGTATCGATTTTTTTACATTCTCCAATTCGTCACGCCGTGTGAGCATTCTGAACCGTTCCCGGTCCAGCGTATCCAGACTGACCGTGACCGCGTCAAGGCCGGCGTCGATCAGCGCCGGAAGCTTGTCCGCAAGCAGAACGCCGTTCGTTGTCATGGTGATCTGTTCGATCCCCGGGATCGCTTTCAGCGAACGGATCAGCGTTTCCACCCTGCGCCGCACGAGCGGCTCTCCGCCTGTTATCTTAATCTTCCGGATCCCCAAACCGGCTGCCTGACGGCAGATCCGTTCTATTTCCGAAAAGCGCAGGATCTCCTCATGGCATTTCGGCGGAACGCCTTCTTCCGGCATACAGTAAACACACCGGAGGTCACACCTGTCCGTGACGGAAACACGCAGATAATCTATATTGCGCCCGATCCTGTCCTTCATCTCATGAAATCCCCGCTTTTTCCGCCGTGCTTTTCATCAAGATGAACGGCATTGATCTCCATCCGCTTATCCACTGCTTTCAGCATATCATAGACGGTAAGCAGCGCTACGGAGACGCCTGTAAGCGCTTCCATTTCCACCCCGGTCTTGTCTTCCGTCTTTACCGTACAGACTGCGGAGACCGTTCTGCTCTCCGGATGCAGCGCAAAATCGATCCCGATCTTCCGGATGGGAAGCGGATGGCAGAGCGGGATCAGTTCCGAAGTCTTTTTTACCGCCATGATCCCCGCTACCCTGGCGACGCCCAGGACATCGCCTTTTTTGGCGGTACCTTTTACAACCGCTTCAAAAGCCGCTTCATTCATGCTGATGCTGCCGGAAGCTGCCGCGATGCGTTCCGTAATGTTCTTTCCGGAAACATCTACCATGACAGCATTGCCGGAATCATCAAAATGGGTCAGTTCGTTATAAGCCATTGCTGCAGGACCTCTCAATATCTGTCAGCGAAATGCATATGGTAAAACGCATCCGCTGTCCGTTTTATATCTTCTTCAAAGGCCAGATATCTTTCCAGAAAATCTCTTCCTTCTTCCGTCAGGACGCTGTTGCCGCCGTCCGCGCCGCCCGTCTTTCTCTGCAGGAACGGGAACCCCAGCGAATCCTCCACCGCTTTGACCATCTTCCAGCCTTTGCTGTAAGACATGTTCATTGTTTTGCACGCGGAGAGCAGCGATCCCTCTTCGTCCACATGTTTCAGGAGCTCTGCGGCACCCGGTCCGAAGAATACATCATCCTTTGAAAGCGTGATCCTGATATCATAAGACAGATCTGAAGCAGCGATCGATTCCTGTTCATAGGCCAGTGCCTGTCCGTACCCGCTGTGATTATCCACTTCAAGCAGTACGCCCGGGTCCTGTACTTCCACGGCAGCAACAGTGACACCGGGTTCCTCCATGATCCCCCGGAGGCCATTGTCTCCTTTATAATCCAGTATCCGCGGGATCACGGAACCCGCGATCCGGATGGGATGTCCCTGCCGTCCGTCGTGGACCGGGACTGTAAAATCGCCTTTTCCCTGCATAACTGCAGACAGTGTTGCTGCTGAGAACATCGGCGCGTCGACCGGAAGGAAGAGGATCTGGCTGCATTTTCCGGCCAGCCACGAAAGCCCCAGCTTTACCGAATCGAACATCTGGGAGGATTCATAAGCTTCATTTCTGATGCAGACCACGCCCCGGTGCGACAGATGCCGCTCCAGCTGTTCGCCTTCATAACCGGTCACGACAACAATAGGGGATGCACCCGCTTTTCTGAGCGTGTCGATCTCCTTCTGGATCAGCGTACTTCCGGTCAGTTTCAGCATAGGGCGGAACTCGTCCATCCCGTCCGGCTTTCCTGCTGCCGCTATAAGTGCTCCCGTAGTGTTCATATTCTTCCCTCCCGGAAAAATATTGTATCATTCCCTGATAAGATGTCAATCTGTGTCTTCGGGCCGCCCCTGTCTGTAAAACGGCATCCGCAAACCGTCTCAGTCCGTCAAAGGCATCACCGACGATGGATCTGTGCGGAAGAATTCCGGTGCTGTCTCATGGTATTTCTTCCGCCACTGTTCCGACTCCGTCTTCCACCAGATCAGCCTGCTGTCATCCTCCGGATCGTTCCCTTCCGCCGTCATCCGCACGCTTACTTCAAAAGGGCCTTCGGAGATATCATAAACGGTCAGATGAAAACCGTTTTCCTCCGGAAGCTTCTCTTCCGGTATAAATTCATGCGCTCTGATCCCTACCATCCGGACATTATCCGGCACAGGGGAAGCGCTTCTCAGAATTACATTCCAGTCCGATGCAAACAGATGATGGTCTCCTCTTTTCTCCGCCTTGGAGAAATTCTTGCATCCGGACAGCTTTGCTGTTGTAATCGTTTCGGGGTGTTTGAACAGTTCCCTCATGTTCCCCTGCTCGACCATACGGCCTTTTTCCATTATGACAACGGAATCGCAGAACCTGTATACTTCGTCACGGCTGTGCGTGACCATCAGGACGTCTCCCGTATATA
>CAMOZZ010000190.1 GCA_946631165.1 uncultured Lachnospiraceae bacterium
CCCGGATAAGGATTACGCTTCCGTGCATCTGGAGCTGCCGGATACGATGACCGTAGACCAGGTAGACGTTCTGACAAGAAAAGTACAGGCAAAGGTGTATAAGGAGACCGGCGTGATCATGACCGGTGTCGGCGTTTATTCCTATAATACTTCGGATGATGAAGCCGCCCGGATCCGCAACCGGGTCCGGAAGCTCGTCATGGATCATGATTGGGCGCTGCAGATGCATGGCTTCTATGCGGATGTAAAGCAGAAAAAGATCCGTTTTGATGTCGTGCTCAGTTTCGATATCAAACCGGAGGAGGCGCTGCAGATCCTATATGCGGAGCTTGCGGAAGCGTTCCCCGGCTATGAGGTGCATATTGCTCCCGACGTGGATATCTCTGATCTGTAGGATCAGTAAGCGGAAGGACTATAAAAAACGAAGGAGATTTCTCCTTCGTTTTTTTATATTCTTTCAGTAACTGTCATTTTAAAGACGTTTTTCTGACGAGCGCCGCATAAAATGAGAGCAGAAACTGTAAATGTGTGTTACTGCGTTTCACACCAGACAGGAGAAGGATCGAAATGAAGACGATAACCATTACAGGAAATGATCTTACCATTGAAGATCTGGTCGCGGTCAGCAGAGAAAATGTGCAGGTAAAGCTCGATCAGAGTGCCGAAGAGCGCATTGCTGCTTCCAGAAAGATCGTGGACAGGCTTGTGGATGAGAAAAAGGTGGTCTATGGCGTGACCACCGGCGTCGCCGGGTACAGCGAGACAGCGCTTTCCCCGGACGAGTGCAGACAGATGCAGAGAAATCTGATCCTGACGCACGCCGTCGGTACCGGCGATCCCTTTAAGCGTGACGAAGCCAGAGCGATCATGCTGCTTCTTGTGAACAGCCTGGCAAAAGGCTATTCGGGATGCAGGCTGGAGACCGTTCAGACACTGATCGACATGCTGAATAAGGATGTAACACCGGTAATCCCGCAGAAAGGCTCACTCGGCTCTTCTGATCTGAGCCCGCTGGCGCATCTGGTGCTGCCCATGATCGGCCTTGGCGAAGCGGAGGTCGGCGGACACAGGATGGCCGGAGAACTGGCTATGAAGAAAGCCGGCATTTCTGTTGTGGAACTGACATACAAGGAAGGCCTGGCGCTGATCAACGGTACACAGGCCATGACTGCGGTCGGCGCACTCGCACTGTATGATTCCATTCAGATCATGAAGACGGCGGAGATCGCAGCGGCTATCAGCTTTGAAGCGAACAGAGGTGTCATCGATGCCCTGGATCCGAGACTTCATGAAACAAGAAAGCATATCGGGCAGCAGGAATCTGCAAAGACCATTGCGATGCTTCTGGAAGGCAGCAAAAACATCACCCGTCAGGGCGAGATCAGAGTACAGGACGGTTATGCGCTCAGATGCGCCCCGATCGTTCACGGCGCTTCGAGAGATGCGATCCGTTATATCAGAAAACGCGTTGAGACGGAGATGAACTCTGTGACAGATAACCCGATCATCTTCCCGGATACCGAAGAAGCCATCACAGGAGGCAATTTCCACGGTGAACCCATGGCGCTTGCCTTTGACTTTCTCGGCATTGCGGTAGCGGAACTCGGAAATATCTCCGAACGGCGCATTGAGCGTCTGGTCAATCCCGCGATCGGCGGTTTCCCGCCGTTCCTGGTCGAGAAAGGCGGACTCAATTCCGGTTTCATGATCGTGCAGTATTCCGCTGCAGCGCTTGTTTCCGAGAACAAGGTGCTCGCCCATCCCGCAGGCGTTGACAGCATTCCGACAACAGCCAGCCAGGAAGACCATGTCAGCATGGGTACGATCTCTGCCAGAAAAGCAGGAGAGATCATGCGGAATGTCCGCAGGATCCTTGCCATGGAGCTGATGTGCGGCTGCCAGGCGATTGATCTTCTGGGCAATCTCGGATATGGCCCGGATATGCTCGGAAAAGGGACAAAACCCGCCTATGAGACGATCCGCGAAGTCTGTGAAAGACTGGTGGAAGACAGACCGCTGTACGGCGACATCAATCACTGCGAAGCAGTGATCACGGATGAGACGATTATCAGACGTGTGGAAGAAGCAGTATACGCATAAACGATAACCAATGAATAACCCGGACGGGATCCTGAATCCGCCCATCTATAAAATATTATTCTTTATGAAAGAAAGGTGCAGATATGAAAAAAGTAATCATTACCGGTAATGACCTGACACTGGAAGATCTGGTTGCTGTATGCCGTCAGAATGCTCCCGTAGCGCTCGCTGAGGAAGCCAAGGAGAAGATCCTTGCCTGCCGTAAAGTCGTTGACGAACTGGTCGAAGAGGACAAGGTCGTATACGGCATCACCACAGGATTCGGAAAATTCAGTGATGTTACGATCTCTCAGGATGAGTGCAAACAGCTGCAGAGAAACCTGATCGTGACCCACGCTGTCGGCGCCGGCGATCCTTTCCCCAGAGATGTGGCCAGAGGCATCATGCTTCTTCGTGTAAATAACCTTGCAAAGGGCTTCTCCGGCGCAAAGCTTGAGACTGTCCAGACCATCATCGCCATGCTGAACCGCGGCGTAACGCCGATCATCCCCCAGAAGGGTTCCCTCGGCGCTTCCGGCGACCTCTGCCCGCTGGCCCATATGGTACTTCCGATGATCGGTCTCGGCGAAGCGGAATTCAATGGCTTCCGTATGGCCGGTTCCCACGCCATGCTGCAGGCAGGCATCCCTACCATCGAGCTGACCTCCAAGGAAGGCCTTGCGCTGATCAACGGTACACAGGCCATGACCTCTGTCGGCGCTCTTACCCTGTATGATTCGATTCAGATCCTGAAGACTGCTGAGATCGCTGCCGCAATGAGCTTTGAAGCGAACCGCGGTGTGATTGACGCGCTGGATCCCCGTCTGCATCAGGTCCGTCCTCATATCGGACAGATCGAATCCGCAAAGGATATCAGGACCCTGCTTGAGGGCAGCAGGAACACGACCCGCCAGGGCGAGATCAGAGTACAGGATGGATATTCTCTCCGCTGCGCGCCCATCGTTCACGGTGCAAGCCGCGATGCGATCCGCTATGTGAAGAAGCGCGTTGAGACTGAAATGAACTCCGTAACGGATAACCCCATCATCTTCACAGAGACCAAAGAAGGCATCTCCGGCGGAAACTTCCACGGACAGCCCATGGC
>CAMOZZ010000191.1 GCA_946631165.1 uncultured Lachnospiraceae bacterium
TTCACGCCGGCAGCCGTCCCGGGCCTGTTCATCGGATGTATTATCGCCAATATCCTTGGCGGCGCCGTCCTGCCTGATATCATCTTCGGCAGCATCGCCACCCTGATCGGAGCGGTCTTCACATGGAAGCTGAGAGGAAGAAATCCCTATCTCGCGCCGATTCCGCCGATCGTTTCCAATGCAGTCATCGTTCCTTTCGTACTGCGCTATGCTTACGGCGTTCCGCTTCCCATCCCGCTCATGATGCTCACAGTAGGCATCGGAGAAGTGATCTCCTGCGGCATATTCGGAATGATCCTGTATTTCGCACTGAAAAAGAGCCGCACTGCCATCTTCAGCATGCAGCAGGCCTAAAACAAAGATTCGCCCCCTGCAGCGCAGGGGGTAATTTAATGCAGCCCATAAAAAAGGATGTCTTGCAAGTTAACCGGCTTGTAAGACATCCTCATTTTTATTTGTCGAACACTTCCGCGCATTCAGCGAGTTTTGATATCACCGGGATCTGCTGGGGACATGCCGCTTCGCACTGTCCGCACGCAATGCAGTCTGACGCCTTCCCCTTATCCTTCGTGTCATTCGCATATTCCTTCCGCGCGCGCTCATCCTGCTGCCACAGCGTCTGCATGTTCCTGGCAGAGAAAATATCCGGGATCGGGATCTGCATCGGACAGCCTTCCGTACAGTAACGGCAGGCTGTACAGGGGATCTGATCGATCTTCGAGAGTTCTTCCTGCACCTTGCAGATCACCGCCTGTTCTTTCTCATCAAGCGGCCGGAAATCCTTCATATAGGAAAGATTATCCTCCATCTGCTCCACGTTCGACATGCCGGAAAGAACGGTCAGGATGCCGTCAAGCGAAGCACAATACCGCACGGCCCAGGAAGCAACAGACATATCAGGCGCAGCTTCTTTCAGCAATGCAGCCACCTGCTCCGGCGGATTTGCAAGCGTGCCGCCCTTCACAGGCTCCATCACGACAACAGATTTTCCATGTGCTCTCGCGACTTCCCAGCATCTTCTGGAACATACATCCGGATTCTCCCAGTCCGCATAGTTCAGCTGCAGCTGCACAAATTCGGTATCCGGGTGTTCTGTCAGGAGTCTGTCCAGCAGTTCCGGCTTTGCATGGAAAGAAAATCCCCAGTGCTTTACCAGCCCCTTTTCCTTCAGTTCTCTCATAAAATCCCAGAGATGATACTCATCATACTTTGTATAATTGTCTTCCTGCAGCGCATGCAGCAGATAATAATCAAAGTAGCCCGCACCGGTCCGTTCAAGGCTGGTATAGAACTGCTGTTTTGCAGTTTCCTCGCTGTCGCAGTGCAGCCATGCGCAGAGCTTGGTCGCCAGCGTATAACTTTCTCTCGGATAGCGGTCCACCAAAGCCTCCTTCGTCGCTTTTTCTGACGCGCCGTCCTTTCCGTAGACAAAAGCCGTATCAAAATACGTCTGTCCCGCTTCCATGAACATGTCCACCATCTTCTTCGTCTGCCCGAGATCGATGGCGTCCCCTTTCTGCGGCAGCCTCATAAGTCCGAAGCCGAGTTTCGGCGTTTTTTCTCCGAAATATCTTTCCGTCATAAAATCCCCCTTCTTATTCAGATCAGCCTACCACCTGCACCGGTCCGTGGCCCGGGCAGAAAAGATAACCGCCGAACTTCGCGACCGTATATTCCCTGCACTTTCTCGCAAGCGCCGGGTCCTCATCCACACCCGTCAGCAGGAACGGCGCCAGCCTGTTGAATTCCTTCTGCTCCGGTGTGATCCCTTTGACGTTCACCCAGATATCGCCGGAAAAGATCAGCTTCAGCGCCTCGCAGACGATCACGACTTCGCCTTTTACATGCCCGCCGGGGCCCTGATAGAAATCAAATCTGCGGCCGCCGAATTCCGCACTGCCGATGAAGGGAAGCAGACCGTCCCCTTCTCTGTCTCCCACCACAACCGCATTGGTAAGATCGGGCGTTTCATAGCCGGTAATGATCTCACTCAGGTTAAAATACGGCTTCTGTCTGGCATTCTGTTCTCTGAATCCCATTTTGCCTTCGTGCTCAAGGCAGAAATCCTCATAGCTGTCCCTGCTCATGTAAACCTTTTCCCACAGCGGCATCAGACCGATATGATCCATGTCAACATGCGTGATAAAGGCTTCCTTATGTCTCTCTTCAAACTTCTCAAAGCAGCCGTTCAGGAGCTTCAGCATTTCCTTGAAGTAGCATGAGTATCCGCCGTCAACGAACAGCAGGTCTCCCTCATGCTCCAGAATGTAAGTATTGCTTCCGCACGGCGGCTCGATCACATACATCTTCAGATCGTCCGCAAGATCGCGCGTGGAGATCTTCGCGTCAAACTTCTCTCCCCTGTGATCCACAACGAACTTCGCAAATCTCCGGATATAGTCAAATGTCTGCAGGGGAGACTTATCCTGCGCATCCAGCACCTGCATCAGTTTGTTCGCCCGGATCAGGACACAATGTGCATCCTCCGGCGACAGGGAAAGGATATCCCTCATCTCGTTGGCAAACGTCACATAAAACACCGTGCTGTCAAGCTGCTTATCCGTCACTTCATAATCAATGACCCTGGTCTCGCATATTTCGGAAAGCTCGTCCAGCAGGTTTTTCGTTTTCTCCGGGCTGTCGATCCGGATCCCGATCCGGAGATGCTGGCCGTTTTCCGTACGCTCGCCTGAACTTACATAAGAAATATAAACCTGATGGCGGTTCAGCACTTCAAGGACAGGAATAACAGCGCCGGCATGATTCGCCAGGTTAAAATCCAGCATGATGATCTTCATGTCATCATAGCTGCCGGTCATGAACCCGTTCGCCAGAAGTTCTTCTTCAATCTTTTTATGCTGCTCTTCATCCGCGGATATCTCAATGAAAAACGTGTGGATATCCACCGCATGATTATAATTGGCTCTAACGATATCCCCGCCGTGCTTTGCGATGATCCTGCTGGCAAGCAGAAATACGCCGCTCCGGTCCGGCACTTTTGTTACATAGGTCTTTCTCATGATTTTCCGTTCCTGTCAAAGAAAGCGATCGCGATCGCACCCGGTCCGGCATAGGT
>CAMOZZ010000192.1 GCA_946631165.1 uncultured Lachnospiraceae bacterium
GTAGTCCACCATGATTGTTTCTTTATCCATAATTGTCTCCATAAACATCGATTTGCCGAGATGATTTATCTCCTGACAACTCGTATCATACCATAAGCATAAGGCGCGTCCGCACTGCGGTAACGCTTTACGCCCTCTCCCAAACGCAAAGCGTCTTTGCACCGTGCTTCCTGAGAACCGTGACAGCCTTCTGCGAAAGCCTGAGCCGGTAATGACTTTTTTCAGGCTTGTGAACTGCCGCACTTGCAGCACCTCCACAAACTGCGAAGCTGTCTTATTCCGGCAGCTCGATCCCTATATCCACATTGACTAAAGTATTACCAACATCCCTGCGGGTCCTCCGCATTCACGGGGATCGTGACTTCGCAGGTCGGGTCTTTCGGAAAGGCGTCCTGCGTTCCCCGCAGCTGCCAGTACTGTTTCCAGTATTCCCACCACTTCCTTGAGAGCGGCTCCACGTCATCTTCCGATATCCGGGCGTTCCTGCTCACGACTTCTATCCGGTCGCCGCCGGCAATGACGCCTGCGTTTCCGCACTTCGCAGCGATCAGGTGTTTTGCGTCTGTCAGGGTCTTCATGCCGTCAAACGCCGTGACCGGTGTTCGGTTTCCGTACGCGTCATACACTTCCTGCGCATATTCCGGATCGTCAAATGCCAGTGAATATCCGTCGCATTCAAAAGCCGGTATCTCATCATCATAAAAGCGCTCATACCAGGGCTTGTCTTCATTATCGTCCAGATCATCCAGAAATACGGCAAATACATTGCCGAAGAACCGGATCGCGATCACGTCCGTCGTATGGATGCCCTTCTCGGGTTTCGATTCATCGTACAACTGAACGCCGCAGAATTCCAGCTGCAGCATGTCCTTTTCCAGGTGCCACCACTGCCAGGCGCCGGCGTCTGAAATGGCATCGGCCAATATGTCCAGAGCTTTTTTATTCATGATGCAGCTCCTTACCGGTGAATATACATCCTCGTCATTTCCGGCTCTCCGTCGCCCTGCACCATACAGAGAAATTCCCAGCCGTATCGTTCATAAAAACCGGTATGATCCGTAACCAGATAGACAGGCGTGATCCCCTTCGCTTTGAGATCGCTTACCGTCATGTCAAGCAGATGTCCTGCGATGCCTCTGCAGCGATACTCTTCATCCGTATACACCGCGCAAACGTTCGGGCTCAGATCTTTTCTGTCGTGAAAGTCGTTTTCGATCACGCCCATTCCGCCGACGATCCTGTTCCCGTCCAGGCACAGATACCATCCGTATTCCGTTTCATGATTCAGATAGCTTTCCATGCATTCCAGATAGGCTTCCTTCGGAACGCCCCATTTGCCGTGGAACCATTCCGCAGCCGTATCCTTAAGTGCCGGGTTTTCCCGGAGCGTCATATAAGTGAATTCTTCCATATCCGTTCCCTCTGATCCCGGTTCAGCACGAAAGTCTCGTGCCGTTTGGGCATGGGCTTCGTTTTCCAGTCGCCGCGGCGGGCAACGGTCCTGCTGCTGTTGTGTTCCGCATTTCCTCTTCGCTGTTAAAGACTTGTATATCATACCATAAGACGGGCCGCTTCGGTAAGAAAAAATTGAGAGCCGGAAAAATGCCGGACAGCCGTGAAAAACATATGTTATACTGATTTTTGAAAAATCCCCTTGCGTAAGGTATTGCTTGTTACGCTGCGTCATGTTGTAGGATGCATGGCGAAAGGAGGCAAAAGCCATGTCAAAATATACGACGGGAGAACTTGCGAAGCAGTGCGGCGTTACGGTCCGGACGGTTCAGTACTATGACACCCGGGGCATTCTGATCCCGAGCGAGCTTTCCGAGGGCGGAAGACGGCTCTATTCGGAAGAAGATCTGAAGCGCATGAAGCTCATCTGCTTTCTGCGCGGGCTGGACATCCCGATCGATGCCATTTCTCAGATCCTGCAGGAAGAGCATCCCGAGAAGCTGATCTCGCTGCTGATCGAACAGCAGGAGAGCGTTCTTTCGGAGGAGATCGCAGAGAAGCAGGAAAAGCTCACGAAGCTTCGGGAACTGAAAAACGAACTGAGAAGTCGGGAGGTATTCTCCCTCGAATCCGTCGGTGATATGGCCATTCTTATGGAAGGGAAGAAAAAACTGAAAAAAATGCGCTGGATGATGCTCCTGACCGGGCTTCCGGTCACGGCGCTGCAGTGGTTTTCCGTCATTTTCTGGATCGTCAGAGGCATCTGGTGGCCATTCGTCGTCTGGGTACTGGCGGCTGCTGTCTGGGGGACAGTGGTCAGCCGCTATTATTTCAGCCATGTGAAATACATCTGCCCGGAATGCCACGAGGTATTCAAGCCTACGCTGAAAGAGGCCTTCTGGGCGAGGCATACCCCCGCGGCAAGGAAACTGACCTGCACGGCCTGCGGTTACAAAGGCTTCTGCGCGGAGGTCTGGGGAGGTGACGGAGAATGAAAGAATTTGAGAACATCGTTTTCGGAAAGGCAAGCATCCCCTCGCTCGCCCTTACGGTCATCCTCATGGTCGCGATCCCCGTTGCTCTCTTCGTTTACTGGCGCAGGAAGCATAAACCTGAGACAAAGCTCAGCTGGCTCATTGCCGGCGCCGCCGGATTCATCGTTTCCGCCCGCGTGCTGGAACTCGGCGTGCACTATTTCTGCATCATCGCGGACAATCCCGTCTCCCGCTTCATTAACGGAAATACGGCTGCCTATGTCCTTTACGGAACGCTCATGGCAGGCGTTTTCGAGGAGTGCGGAAGGCACGTCGTCATGAAGTACATCATGAAAAAGAACCGCAGCCGTGAGAATGCGGTCCTGTACGGGATCGGCCACGGCGGGATCGAGATCCTGGCGGTGCTCCTGCCCGCGATGATCCTGTCCCTTGCTGCCGCGCTCCTTTTCTCTTCGGGAGATACGGAAAGCGCGCTCAGGGCGCTGAACATCACGGAGGAGAATGCAGCTGCTGCGCTTCCGACCGTTCAGGCCGCTGCCTCGTTCGGCTT
>CAMOZZ010000193.1 GCA_946631165.1 uncultured Lachnospiraceae bacterium
TGATCAGCTCTGTTTTGAATTTCTGATCCTTAAAAATATCCAGCGCTTCCGCACGGGACAGTTCCTTTACGGTCCAGTCTTCGCGGCGCTTGATGATCTCACGCATCTTGTTCTCGATGGTCTTGTAATCGGATTCTCCGACAGCCTTCGGCAGAAGGAAATCATAGTAGCAGCCGGTGTCGATCTGCGGACCGATGGCATACTGAACGTTCTCTTTGCCGTAGATCTCGATCACGGCTTTGGCAAGAATGTGGGCAAGCGAATGTCTGTAAACGCTTAAGAATTCTTCTCTTTCCATGGTGTATCTCCTTTGAAATAAATTGTCTGAAATAATAAAACGTCCTTCAGCAAATGCTAAAGGACGTAAATTACGCGGTTCCACCTTTATTGTCATTATTACAGAGCATAATGACCACTCATTGGATGATAACGGGATCACCGGGCCGGATTGGGGCCGCTCGGAGGGCGGTGCGCAGCGGTTCGTGAACGGAAAGGTCTCAGCAGTTCCCTTCCTCTCTGTGGATGCCGTAAAGGCTGCAGTTCCTCGTCAAAGCTTTTTCAAACTCAGATTATAGGATAATCAGATAGATTTGTAAAGCGTTTTTTCCTGCAGTACCGTTCAGGCGGAAAGAGCAGGGCAGGAAAAAGACTGTACAAAGTGCCCCGTGGAAACAAAGTTCCTTTTTTACAAATGATTTCGTGCTGCAGGGGAAGACGGTATAATCCGGCAGAAACTGCTGGATTAAAGGGACGATCCATGTTATGTTAAACAATACGCCGGCCGCAAGGCGAAGCCGGATCAATGAGATCTGCGGGATCGATCTTGCTGACGGGAACAGTCTGATGCATTTTTGTTTCTCTTCGAAACGGAAGGGAAACAGGTGAAAAGGAGACTGTGAACGCAAATGGAACAGAGGAGGATTTCTGCTTTTGAACAACTATATTACGACATATACCGGAGTGCACGTCGTCCCGTATGACCTGAAACCGGAAGATATAAGAATAGAAGATATTGCCCATGCACTGTCCATGCTCTGCAGGGGAAACGGGCATGTAAAGACTTTCTGGTCGGTGGGAGAACATTGTATTCTGGCTGCAAAGGAAGCGATGCTCCGCGGATATGGCAGGAGGCTGGCGCTCGCCTGTCTGCTGCATGATGCATCGGAATGCTATCTGTCAGATGTACCGTCTCCGTTCAAGGCAAAGCTTGACGGATACCGCGAAACGGAAAATGGGATCCTGTCGATGGTCTACGAAAAGTTCCTGGGAAGTGATCTTACAGCGGAGGAATTTCTTCTGCTGGACGGAATTGACAAAGATCTGCTCTATTATGATCTGTCCGTCCTGCTGGGGGAGAAGATGGACAGGGAAGAACCGCAGATGAAAGTGAAAATCGAATATACCCAAAGGCCGTTTCAGGAAGTGGAGACAGAGTATCTGGAATTATTTGAAAAACTGAAGTGACACGGCAGGATTCATCCGGCAGAATATATGAAAAACAAAAGATGTCATTTTTCGGGCAGCAGCATGCTCCTCCGGAATGACATCTTTTTCGTTTACCTGCAGCATTGGCCTTTCAATGCTTTTATTCTTCTTCGTAATCGCTCTCGTCCTCAGCAGGCGCTTTTTCTTTTTTCTTCGAGCCCCGGATCTTTTCCCTGGCTTCTTCATGCCGCTGCATCTGTTTGTCGTCGTACTTCGTGTGCTTTACGCCCGGCGCGACAGGGGAGAGCAGCACGCGGCCTGTTCCGCGGTAGACATTGACCAGTCCTTCTCCGCTGATATCGGAACCGATCAGCGTCTTTGTGGTCTTCTCAACAGTAAATGTCAGCGACTGGCTCCAGGCAATGGCGTAATTGCCGTCCACTTTCAGTACATCATTGTCCAGATCGATCAGCACAAGCTCTTCCCGGGGCACCATGCTTTCGAGCGCCACGATCCCTTCGCCGTCGAGCATGCAGTTGAACATGCCTTCATTGCCGAGGACCATGGAGGAGAGCGTGCTCCGCATGACGGTCTTGATATTTACTTCGCCGTCACAGGCGAGGAAAAGGCCGTTCTCGATGATCATTCTGCCGTTCCAGTCAGCCAGATCCTCGAGCAGGATATGCTTGTAAGTCGGTTCGAGAACAAGAATGCCAGTACCGGTATAGCGCGGTTTGATTACCGCTTCGTTCGTCAGCCTGCCGCCGATGATCTTCTTGCCGAGATCGATCCCGCCTTTGATATTGGTGGTCACTTTGAGATCGCCGGCCATCCATTCCATCGAACCGCCCTGCACAGTGATGTCGTCCTCCTCCAGATTGATGGCAAGCTGACGCTTCCTGACGTTCATCTGGCTGGCAAAATAGGAGAACATGGCTTCGGACGGATCGTCGCTCAGGTTCTTGAAGTATTCTATGACATTGAATTTGCCTTTCTGTTCAATGATCCGCTTGTTTTCGGTCTCGTTTAAGAAATTAGTTTTGATCATGGCAGCCTCCCTGTTGTGTGATGTGGTACGGTTTCCTTGCTTCAGATTATAAAAATAATATGGAAAGAATGCAAGCTGATCTTGCAGGGACGACGATCTTTCCGGCAGTGAGCCATGGATTACGGCTGAAACAGAACAGAGAAAGCACTGCGGCCGTAAACAGCGGCGGAAAGCCTTCAGACAGCGGAAATCATTACGGACGAAAATGGAGAGAAGAGATACTGCGGCCGTAAAAAAAGATGGAAATCAGAAAGAGAGCAGGGAAAACTACGGCTGAAATAGCAGAAAGGAAGCAATGCAGCCGTAAAAAGCGTCGGAGATAAGAAAGAGAGCGGGGAAAACTACGGCTGAAATAGCAGAAAGGGCGTAATGCAGCCGTAGAAGCGGCGGACATGGGGCTGCGAAGACAGGAAGAAGTACGGACGAAAATGGAGAGAAGAGATACTGCGGCCGTAAAAAAGATGGGAATCAGAAGGAAGGCGAGGAAAACTACGGCTGAAACAGGACAGAGGAAGCC
>CAMOZZ010000194.1 GCA_946631165.1 uncultured Lachnospiraceae bacterium
CTGGTATCGGTAAGGCTGTCCAATATCGCTGCGAGAGTGGTCTCCGCCGGATTCAACTTTACCGTGAACCGCAGGGTGGTCTTTCAGAGCAGCGGAAATGCGGCAGCGCAGGGGATCCGATATGCGGTGCTTGCAGCAGGCATCCTGGCAGTCAATACGATGATCCTGAGCTTCCTGACCGGTACGGCCGGGATCCAGCCGATGGCAGCCAAGATCATCACGGAAACGCTTCTGTTTATCATAAGCTGGGTGCTGCAGAAAAAGGTCGTATTCAGCAGGACGGACAGAAGCAGGGAAAGGAGGGGATCAGCATATGTTCAGAAAGCCTTATAAAATATTCGGGATCTGTTTCGGGCTGCTGCTTACGGTATTTACCGTTTACGTTTTGCTCGATACATTCGTGATTGCCAGGCCTGTGACGGCAGTCAGCCGGGCTGCCGGTCAGGATACGGCAGAGGCGGACGCCGCAGAAGAAACAGCTGCTGCAGGCAGCGATGACCAGCCGGCAGAGGAAAATGCGGATACAGAAGATACGGAAGAAGAATCGGCTGCGGAGGTATCATCCGACGCAGCAAAGGAAGATGAAAGCAGCGCCGCTTCCGGGGAAGAATCCTCCGAAAGCAGCCGGAAGCATCGGAAAAAGCCGGGAGAGAGCAGGAAAGGCGAAAAGAAGCAGAAAGAGGAAAACGATGATTCTGCAGAAACAGACAAAAGCGCAGCGAACAGCGCTGGCACAGATCAGGAAGATCCGGCAGAGGATCCTGATACTGCAGCGAATGCAGACACGGCAGACAACGCAGACAGTACGCAGACTGCCGGCATCGGCACTGTCATGACCGACACCTCCTACTCGGACAGCAATATGGACATCACGCTCAGCACATATCGTGAATTTGACACGAATATCTATGTGGCGGAGGTCAGCGCGGATTCAGCTTACCTCAAAACTGCCTTTGCACAGGACACTTACGGCAGAAATGTTACTGCGAAAACATCGGAGATCGCCGGCAGTACAGGAGCGATCCTGGCAATCAACGGTGATTTTTACGGTACACAGGAAAAAGGCTACGTTGTCAGGGACGGTGTGGTCTACCGGGATACCGCCAAAAACGGGCAGGAGGATCTGGTGATCTACAGTGACGGCAGCTTCGGTTTCATAACCGAGGGCGAAGTGACCGCGCAGGAGCTTGTGGATGCCGGCGCGCAGCAGGTGCTCTCCTTCGGCCCGGCGCTCGTAACAGACGGTCAGATCGCTGTCAGTGAAGGAGAAGAGGTCGGAAAAGCGATGGCTTCCAATCCCAGGACCGCGATCGCGCAGACGGCGGACGGGAAGTATCTTTTCGTCGTGGCGGACGGAAGGACCGATGAAAGCGCGGGCGTATCGCTTGCGCAGCTGGCATCTTTCCTGCAGTCCGTCGGTGCTGTCAATGCCTATAACCTGGACGGCGGCGGATCATCCACGATGGTCTTCAACGGAACCGTTGTCAACAACCCCACCACCGGCGGAAGGATAAAGGAGAGGAGCGTGAGCGATATTGTTTATATTGGATACTGATAAGAAACGGACCTATATGGCGAAGACAGCCTTCCGGTATCTGCTCTTTTCGGTCTTCGTTATGGTCTTCGGGCAGATCTATGAATATTTCAGCTTCGGCGTATGGTCTGCGGCGATGGTCTATGCCATGGCCATTCCGCTGATCCTGGGCGCTCTGCCGGCGCTGTATCTGGCCATATCGGAAAAAAGAAGGAGGATGCCGGGCAGGATCCCGCTGCTGCTCTATCATGCGGGTATCCTTACATTCACTGTCGGCAGTGCCGCAAACGGCGTGCTGTCGATTTACGGAACAACAAACCGGCTGATCTTTGTATATCTGATCGCGGGGATGGCCCTGACCGGCGCTGCGGCGGCAGTATTTGCCGCAGCGCTGCGAAAGGCATGAAGAGAAAAGCTGACGAACCGGTGCATGCTGACCGGATTGTCAGCTTTTTTCATGCCTGCAGGACGGTCCGCTTTATTGTCTGTTATCTTCCGAAACTTATCGTTTGTCTTTTCTTTCCGGAAATGGTATAGTAGTACAGATGATATAAGGGGCAGTGTTTGTATCTGCCTGCGGGTGTTTTCGAAAGTGGGAGATGAACACTTGAAAATATCATCTTTTAAAGTCCAGGTGGGAGTAAATCATCAAAAACGGCCATGAATATAACCGATTTGCTTGAAAAAGTGAAAAACGGCAGTATTTCCGTCGACGAGGCGGCCCTGCAGCTGAAGATGTCCCCCTTCGAGGATCTCGGCTACGCGAAGGTGGATCATCACCGGCGTCTCAGACAGGGCGCCTGCGAGGTCATTTTCGGGGAGAGCAAGACGGCGGAACAGATCGTCGGGATCACGAAGCATCTGACTGCCGCCGGCAATGAGAATGTCCTCATCACAAGGCTGTCGGAGGAAAAAGCAGCCGCGGTCAGTGACGGATTGGCGGAATGCGCCGCCCCCGGCGGGGAAGCGGACGGCAGACGCATCCTTTTCACTTACAACAAAGCCGGCCGGATCGCCTATACCGGAAAACTTCCGGCGCCGGACGGCATCGGCCGGATCGTCATCGCCACCGGCGGCACCAGCGACATCCCGGTCGCAGAGGAAGCCGCGGTTACGGCGGAAGTGCTGGGGAACGAAGTCCTCCGTCTGTACGACGTCGGCGTGGCAGGCCTGCACCGCACGCTGGCGCATATGGATGATATCATGAGCGCATCGGTGATCATCGCGATCGCGGGCATGGAAGGCGCGCTCGCCTCCGTCATCGGAGGGCTCGCGGACGCGCCCGTCATTGCCGTGCCGACGAGCGTCGGCTACGGCGCCTCC
>CAMOZZ010000195.1 GCA_946631165.1 uncultured Lachnospiraceae bacterium
TTCCCGCCCGCTGTGCGCTCGATCGACGCAGAGCGGCCGGCTTCTGTTTCTTTCAATATATGTTCAAATTCCCGTCTGGCTGATTCTCTGTCCATCTCCGGTTCCTTCTCTTTCGTTGCTGCATGCAACAGGAGTATACTTCCATTCGCCTACCGAGTCAATAGGTTTTCGTGGGAGATCGAGGCTGCCTGCCGGACAGTTCCCCCAAAAAAGACAGCATGCCGTTCCCGGCACGCTGTCCGCTGTAATAAACCTGATCCTGCTCAGATCTCTTCGATCTCCTCCTGGCTGAGGATATAAAGGCCGCTCTTCTTAAGCGATATCTCTGCCTTCTTGGTATCCGCCACACGGAAGATCATATACGCCTTCTTCTCCTTCTTTCCGCCAAGGAAAGCATACATATACTCGATGTTCACATTCGCATCGGCAAAATAGGTAAGAAGCTTATCCAGCCCGCCGGCTTCATCCGGGATCTCGACAGCCAGGACTGATGTCAGGCTGGCAACGAAATCGTTATCCTTCAGAAGATTGACGGCTGCATACGCATCGTCCACAATGATCCTTGCAATGCCGAACTCGCTGGTCTCGGCCAGAGACAATGCACGCATATCCACCTTTGCATCTGCAAGCACGCCGGTCATCTTCTTCAGCTGGCCGGGTCTGTTTTCCAGAAATACGGAAATCTGTTTTACGCTCATACTATCTCCTTTCTTCCTGTAAGGACCTTATTAAATTTTTCTCCTGTCGATCACACGGACCGCCTTGCCTTCGCTTCTGACGATCGATTTGGGTGCAACGAGCGATACCTTTGCCTTGATGCCAAGCATGGAGCGGAGGCCTTCCACCAGATCTTTCTGGCGGGCGGAGATCTCACCCATGTTGTCGGTGAACATCTCAGGCGTCATCTCGACCTGTACATCCAGGGTATCCGTATTATTGACTCTGTCCACAACGATCTGATAATTCGCTGCATAACCGTGCTTAAGCAGCACAGTTTCGATCTGGCTCGGGAATACATTCACGCCGCGGATAATGAGCATGTCATCGGTACGTCCTTTCGGCTTCGCCATGCGGACATGCGTACGGCCGCAGGAGCATTTTTCCCTGATCAGCGTGCACACGTCGCGGGTACGATAGCGCATCATCGGGAACGCTTCCTTGTCGATCGCGGTGAATACCAGTTCTCCCTGCTCTCCGTCGGGAAGCACTTCTCCGGTATCGGGATCGATAATCTCGGGAATGAAATGATCTTCATTCACATGCATACCATTCTGTGCAGAGCACTCGAAGGAAACGCCGGGGCCGGAAAGTTCCGTAAGGCCATAGATATCATACGCCTTGATGCCGAGCGTTTTCTGGATATCCTGGCGCATTTCCTCGCTCCAGGCTTCCGCGCCGAAGATCCCCGCCTTGAGCGGAATGTCATCCGGGCCGTAGCCGAGCTCTTTCATCCGCTCGCCGAGATAGGCGGCATAGCTGGGTGTGCAGCAAAGGATCGTCGCCTGCAGATCCATAATGAACATGATCTGGCGGTCAGTATTGCCCGAACTGGTGGGAACGGTCAGACAGCCGACTTTATGGGAGCCGCCGTTCAGTCCGGGACCGCCGGTGAACAGGCCGTAGCCGTAGGATACCTGGCAGACGTCTTCCTCTGTGCCTCCTGCAGCCGTGATGGCTCTGGCGCAGCATTCTTCCCACAGATCGATGTCATGCTGGGTATAGAAGGCGACAACGCGCTTTCCGGTAGTTCCGGAAGTAGACTGGATCCTGACGCAGTCCTTCAGGGGCTTTCCCATCAGTCCGTAGGGATACGCCTCTCTCAGATCTGCTTTTGTAAGGAAAGGAAGCTTGTGCAGATCGTCGACGGACTTGATATCATCCGGCGTGACGCCCTTCTCTTCCATCTTTTTACGATAATAAGGGACATTATCCCAGACATGTTTTACCTGTTTGACAAGTTTCTCGTCCTGGATCGCACGAAGCTCCTCCCGGGACGCACATTCTATTTCTTTCTGATAGTATCTCTCCATACTGTTTCTCCTGTTCATTTTTCTGACCTCTCCTGCTCCCGGCAGGACATCCGCTCCCGAAGGAGGAAGCGCCTGCTGAACCGGAAAGGTCACGCATTTTTGCCGAGCAAAAATGCCTTCTTATTCATTTCAAGAAACTTCGGCGGGACACATGCGGACAGCGCAGCCATCCACTCTTCTTCAGGGATATCGAAATAATGGGAAAGACGGCCCATCAGGACGATATTGACAGCACGGGAGCTTCCGGCTTCCTCCGCAAGCTTCAGGCAGTCAAGTGCGTCCACCTTCGCGCCTTTCGCACGCATTTTTTCAACAAGATCTTCCGGATACGAAGCTGCGCCGGTAATGACCGGCATCGGATCGATCTGCTGCGTGTTCGTGACGATCTGTCCGTCAGGCTTCAGATAGGAAAGCCATCTGGCTGCTTCCAGGAGTTCAAAGGAAACAATGAAATCCGCCTCCCCCCGGTCAATGACAGGGGAATAGACTTTATCACCGTAACGCACATAGGTTACGACACTGCCTCCGCGCTGCGACATTCCGTGCACTTCAGAGACTTTTACGTCATATCCTTTGGAAAGAAGAAGGGCTCCCAGCATCTTACTGGCAAGAAGCGATCCCTGCCCGCCGACACCAACGATCATGATATTTTTCGTTTCCATATTTTCATTCCGCCGCCGACGCGGCAAATCCTTTCCTCAGTTTAAGAATCATCTTAAGGATCCTTTTGTACTGCATTTCTTTTCCTCCGTAATGTTTATTTACTCAGGAACAAATGAAGCACATTCCTCAGTATGTATGTCAGCACAGGAAA
>CAMOZZ010000196.1 GCA_946631165.1 uncultured Lachnospiraceae bacterium
CGGGGGGTGAATCGTACGGAGAAGTTTGGGCGCGCATCCGGCCGGCGCTCGGGGAAATCACTTCTTCCGGCGCGGAATGCGCTGCGGTCGTCTCCCATCTGGAAGCGCTGCGGGCCATGGTATCCGGCATGATCGGACTGCCGTTCGATCACGCGAAACAGGTATTAAAAGGCCTGCGGCATACCGCCGTGATCGAAATGCAGTATGACGAAAAAACAGAAAGATATTACCTGAGAACGATCAGCTGAAATACAAAGAAACGCCCGGCATGAGCCGGGCGTTTCTTTGTATTGCTGCACTTGTCAGTTAAGCGTATTTGTCTGATTTCCTTCCTGGGAATCCGCATCCGTAAGGATCTCGCCGTCGAACACTTTCTGAATACGGTTCTTGGCGCCCTGGATGGAATCTGCATCCTGGAGGGCTACATACAGGCTCCTGCTTCCCATGGAATAGGTGGAGCGTCTTGCACCCTGTCCGGATACACCGTAGGACTGAATGTTCCAGTCTGTGCTGGAATCGAGTTCCATCTTGACCAGGTCTGTCAGATCAGAGCTGGCAAGGTCTGTGCTGAAGGACGTCTGCAGGCTGTTCATCAGGTCTGCATAACGGAGCAGCATCTCCGGAGAATGCATCTTCTTGATGATCGCTCTGATCATTTCCATCTGATGTCTCTGCCTCTCGAAATCGCCGTTTGCGAACGAATGTCTCTCACGGACGAAGCTGAGGGCTTCTCTTCCGGTAACATGGTTCACACCCTGATCGAAGTGTACGCCATATACTTCTCCGGTGAAGGAACGGTCGCTGTAAACATCCACGCCGCCGAGGGCATCAACGATATCCATGAATCCGGTAAAGTTCACGCGCAGATAGTAGTCGATATCGATATCATAGAGCTGTTCGAGCGTATCAATGGAAGCATCGATACCATAGATTCCGGCATGAGTCAGTTTATCATAAGCATTGCCTGCAACAGGAAGCTGTACATAATAATCACGGGGTGTCGTCACCAGCATGATCTGTCTGGTGGTCGGATTGATCACGGCAAGGATGTTAACATCACTGCGGCTTCTTGCAGAAACGGAACCGAAAGCATCAATACCGCTGAGATAGACGATGAAAGGCTCAGCCGTAACGTTCTTCTCCGCTTTCTCTCTGCCGGTCATATCGATCTCAAAGTCAAATTCCATGGTCTCGACAACAGCTGTTTCAATATCAAAAGCCTCATGCTCATCCTTCACCAGATCACGGTAGCTCTCGCTCAGAAGGACAGCATCCACTTCCTGATTATAAAGAGCATCGACCATATCGAGCATACCGGTGAATTCCACGGTCTCAAATTCACCGCCGACTTCTGTCTTCAGCTGTTCAACGGCTTTCTCGGTAACCTCCGGCTGCATGACAGTCTGAATACCGACCTTCTTGCCGGAAAGTTCCTTCACGGAAGCAATCACCTGGATCGCAGGTTCTGTTTCCGCTGCTGCCGTTGTCTCCTCTGTTTCTTCATTCTCTTCTCCTTCAGCTGCTGTTTCCGTTTCGTCCTCTGCGGTCTTTCCGGAAAGCACGACAACAGATACTTCTTCGGTCTGTGTCATGACTTTTGCGCCTGTCGCAGCCAGATCAGGGATATCCTTTACTTCTGCCGATGCAGCGCCTGTTTCACCGGCCGCATCTCCCGATGCCGCAGCAGTCTCTCCGGCTTCATTGGTAATGACCGCCAGTGTCTTCATGGTCGTGTTGATATAATACACGCCCGCACAGGAAGCGGCGAGGATTGCCAGTGACAGCAGGCTTCCCAGAAGTCTTGCCGGGAGCGGTCTCAGGCACACGAAGATCCAGGCAAGCAGCAGGATCAGGACAAGCGCACCGAGCACGACCGCCATATATTTGACCGGCAGTACATCCACTCTGAACACAAAGAACACAAGTACGGCTGCCGCAAGCGTAGCGAGGACGGCAAGGATCTTTCCGATCACGCCTCCGCTTTTTTTCTGTGAATATTTTCCGTATTTTTTGTAGGAACGATATTCATCTTCCATCAGGTTACCTCCCTTATATATATTTCCTTTAGTAATCCTGTTTATGCAGTAACCACAGCATAATCTTCGACATTTTAACATAAAAGAATCCCTTTGGCTAGTCTTTTATGCGGCGCAAAAGGATTCTTTTTTATTTTTTCAATGAAAAAAACTGTTTCCTGTCATCCTGCGCAGTTGGACGTCATCGAGAGCAGGATCTCCAGTCCGTGGCCGAGTGCCGGCAGGATGTATTCGAGACTTTCCTTAACTGCCTTCGGGCTTCCGGGCATATTGATGATCAGGGTCTTTTTTCGGATTCCGGCAGCTGCCCTCGAAAGCATCGCCCGTTTCGTGATCGTCATGCTGTAGGCACGCATGGCTTCCGGTATGCCGGGAACCATTCTATCGCAGATCTCCCCGGTCACTTCCGGCATGATATCCCTGGGGGAGAAGCCTGTCCCGCCGGTGGTCAGGATGAGATCTGCCGTTCCTCCGTCACAGATCTTCATCATGCAGGCTCTCAGCATGGCGTAATCGTCCGGCAGAATGACTTTCTGAACAACTTCGTATTCTCCGTTTTCATGCAGGATCTCCTCGATGGCCGGTCCGCTCAGATCTTCCCGCTCCCCTTTGTATCCGCTGTCGCTGGAGGTAATGA
>CAMOZZ010000197.1 GCA_946631165.1 uncultured Lachnospiraceae bacterium
AAAATCTACCCTGATGAAGATCATCACCGGACAGCTTGCGCCGGATGAAGGGGAAGTCATCACCGGAGATACCATCCGCATCGGCTACTTTGCCCAGGAAAACGAGGATATGGATACCGACACCCGCGTGATCGACTATATCCGTGAAGTCGCGGAGCTCATTCGTACTTCGCAGGGAACTGCGACCGCTTCCCAGATGCTGGAGCGCTTCCTGTTCCCGCCCGCCCTGCAGTATACGCCGGTACGGCTGCTGTCCGGCGGTGAAAAAAGACGGCTTTACCTGCTGCGCGTCCTGATGAGCGCACCGAATGTGCTGATCCTCGACGAGCCGACCAACGATCTGGATATTTCCACGCTGACGACGCTGGAGGATTATCTGGACAGCTTTGACGGCATCGTGATCACCGTTTCCCATGACAGATATTTCCTGGACCGGATGGTGCGCCGCATCTTTGCCTTTGAAGGGACAAAAATCGCGCAGTACGAAGGCGGCTATACCGATTATTATCTTTCGCCGAACCGGCCCGGAACAGAGAGCGGTGATTACGGAGACATCACGGCCGGTGCAGGCAGAACGAATGCAAAAACCGCCGCGGGAAAGAGTGCTGCCGACAAAACAAATACAGCCGGCACTGACAAAAATGCCGGCCGTTCGCATGAAAAGAAGCTCCGCTTCTCCTATAAAGAACAGAAAGAATTTGAAACGATCGATGACGATATCGCTGCGCTTGAGGAGCGAATCGCTGAGATCGACGCCGAAATGGAAGCCTGTGCCAGCCAGTATTCGAAGCTTGCCGAACTGACAGAAGAAAAAGAGCGCCTTCAGGAGGCGCTTGATGAGAAAATGGATCGCTGGGTGTATCTGAACGACCTGGCCGAGCAGATCGAAACGCAGGGGAAGTAAAATTACTTCCCCTGCGTCTTATCTTCTGTGTCTTATCTTCTCTGCCGGAGGATCCGCAGCACCGCCGTCAGGACGCCGTATGAAACGCCCGCGATCGGCCACACGATCCAGCTGCGGTCCCAGTTCATGATCCCCAGGAAGCTGATGCCGAGATAGATTGCGATCACACTGCACCAGTATACAGTAGCGATCAACTCATTCTTGCGGTTGTTCAGCTTGTTCTCCCTGGTATAATCGCCCTCTTCCAGCAGCTGCTGCATGGCGCCCCAGTAAACGGATGTCCGCACGATCATTAAGGTACCCAGCGCCACAAACAGGAGAGTTCCCCCGACACCGAATGACATCAGATAGTCTTTCTCCGAATCTCCGGCAAGCATCATTCCCACGAAGATCGGCACGGCAGATAATACGCAGAGCGCAATGCCCGCTGTCATCATGACTGTATGGGATCCCGTATACTGCATTTTTCTTTCCCGGACCATGCCGTCCACACCGTAAGCGGTATCCAGATTGTCGCGTTCCATATATTCGAAAGGCTTCATCGCGATGGATTCGATCACGAACAGCGCAACGGCTGCGGCCACGAGAAGCATCAGTACGATCAGTGAAAGGCTTGCTGCCGTCACCTCCGAAAACGGGATGATCCCTTCCTCCGCACAGGTCGTCAGCACGATCAGCAGAATCGGCGACAGGATGCAGAGCATCACACCAAAAGCGATGCGCCTCGCCGAGCGGTCTTTCAGTTTCAGGAAGGTATTCGCTTCCTCCATGGAGACACTTCTTACAGGCTCCGCCGGCTCATCATAGACCTGCGGCAGGCTCTCTCCCGTTACGGCCGGCAGTTCTTCATCCTTTAAAAGATAGTCTGTGCTCACGCCGAAGATCTGCGACATCGCGATGATCCGGTTAAGATCCGGCACCGACTGCGCGCCTTCCCATTTTGAGATCGACTGTCTGCTGACGCCCAGCATGTCCGCCAGTTCTTCCTGGGACCATCCGTTCTTTTTCCTGAGATCGATAATCTTATCTGCGAGAATCATGATATTTCCTCCTGCTTTGTAATTTTCTGCCGGCGGCATGTTTCTCACACTCCTTTCCATGGAATATAGGAAAGTGATCTGCACCGCCGCTTTTCTGTATCCTGACTGTTCCGCGGTTTCTTCCGCGCTTCGTCTTACACCGTGAGGATACATAAAACAGCGATGGCAGACCACCAAGTACGCTTGTCAATGTGTCAATTGGCGGTTGCAAACGGTTTACATTCTGCTTTTTCCTGCTTGCATTGACATATTCTGTCACTGTATTGAGCCGGAGAATTGTTTCCCGGCTCCTGATTCTGCTCCGGCTCCGGAGAACCGTCTCCTGGCTCCCCCATCCGTCCTACCGTTCAGGATACGCGTCTGCCAGCTCCTGCAGTTCTCCGATCAGGCGCAGCAGCCCCTCATCATCCACAGTATCCGCGACCATCATTTCATAATTATCAAAAACAAGATCAAAGCTTACCAGCACCTTATCGCGCTGTCTGGTCGCTTCCACTTCGAGCACCGGCTCGATAAATTCTCCCTTGTAATAATAGGCGTCGCCGTCCGCGATCTTCTGCAGTTCCTTTATCAGATCCTGCAGTTCGAACGTCATCAGGAA
>CAMOZZ010000198.1 GCA_946631165.1 uncultured Lachnospiraceae bacterium
ATTCGTCACCCGGTCTTCAAGCTTTCAAAACAGAGATATGCTATCCTTATAATATACATGAGTATTCCGGCAAAGGCGGCCCTGTTTTAAGGGCAGACTCATTCCATCTGACAAGGAGGAAACATTATGCGTAAAAATTACATCAGAGTGATGCTTGCAGGCGCTTTATGCTGCCTTTTCCTGAACGCCTGCTCTGCGGCTTATGCGGCTACGGACGCTGAAACCGCAGCGGCAAAAGAAAGTGCGCAGGAGACGGCTTCTGAAGAAAAGCCGGCACAGGTCTCGGCGCAGGAGGCTCTCGACCTTCTGGCGGACCTTTTAAACGGCGGAAAGGGATCCGGTAACGCCGAAGTACAAAAGAGCGGTTCGGACACGATCGTTATGAATGCCGAGACGGCTGACCCGGCAGAGTCTGTCGGGGAACCCCGTACCATTACGGTCAATGCTTCCGGCACCGCCAAGGCTGTTCCCGACAAGGCCGAGATCTCCTTCGGCGTCACCACGCAGGCCGCGACCGCTGAAGAGGCGCAGAAGGAAAATGCCGAAAAGATCGACCAGGTCATTGCCCATCTGAAGGAGCGGGGCGTGGAAGAAACCAGTATCCAGACCTCTTCCTATAACCTGTATCCGGAATATGATTATAACGGCAAGACACCGAAGATCACCGGATATCAGGTCCGCACCTCCCTCACCGTCTCCGACCAGGAGATCGAAGAGGCCGGAGACATCGTCAGCGAGTGCGTGTCTCTCGGCATTAACGATGTGGATAACTTCCGTTTCTATGCCAGCAGCTACGACGAGGCATATGAGGACGCACTGAAATCAGCTGTCTCGGCAGCAGAGAAAAAAGCAGCTGTGCTTGCGGAAGCCTCGGGCGGGAAGCTTGGCTCTGTGCTCTCTCTCAGTGAAGGCTATCAGAACACCGCTTACCGCTATGCCAAGGCCAATTACGCAATGACGGAAGAAGCGGCAGCCGACTCCGCTTCCGGCTTCGGAATGGCCGTCATGCCCGGAGAAGCTTCGATTGAAGCCCGGGTCACCGTTACCTTTGAACTCAGATAAGGCATTTAAAACCGCCGTACAGGGTCAGCACAGTTCAGACAGGATAACTGTCAGAACTGTATGAAGAGCAGCTCTATGCCTGCCGAAAAGCACCTAAAATGCTTTTCATTCCTTCGATCAGGCAGGTGATGAACAGCTGCCTTGAAGACAAAGAACTCCGGAACAGGATTATTCCTGGATCCGGAGTTTTTATGCTGCTCAGTTATATCCGTAATTCAGATGTGGATCAGTCCGAGAACATTTGCCACGGAGCTGATGAGGATCACCAGCAGGAACGCGATCGCTACATAGCGGAGCACAAAGCGGTAGACACCCCTGCGCTTGAATTCGGAGAATCCGCCGTAGGTCACTTCTTCTTCGATCTTGTCAATACCGATGTGCCGGAGAACCAGCAGACAGATCGTGATGGCTGAGATCGGCATCATGACAGAGTTGGTCGTAAAGTCAAAGAAGTCCAGGATACCCATCCCGAAGATCTGTACAGACTCCAGTACATTGAAGCCCAGGCAGTTCAGAATGCCGAGCAGCAGCATCTCTGCACCGATCAGGGCCGTTCCGGTCTTCCGGTTTAAATGCAGCTCATCCTCGAGAGTGGATGCACAGCTTTCCGCAAGGGCAATCGCACTCGTAAGAGCCGCAAACAGCACGAGGACGAAAAACAGAATGCCGATAAGGCGGCCAAAGCCCATGCTTAAGAAAATCTTCGGCATGGTCACAAACATCAGAGAGGGTCCGGACTGCAGCACATCCGGCGCACCGCCGGAAAAGGCGAACACTGCCGGAATGATCATAAGACCCGCCATAATGGCAATGGCGGTATCAAAGACCTCGACCTGTATGGAAGCGGTCTCCATGTCGACATCTTTCTTCATATAGGAACCAAAGGTCACGAGAATTCCCATGGCGATCGACAGGGAGTAGAACATCTGTCCCAATGCGGCCACGACCGTCATCCAGGAAAAATGTGCAAAATTCGGGATCAGGAAATACTTCACGCCCTCCATAGCTCCCGGACGCGTCATGGAATAGACCGCAATGATCAGCGCCAGAACCACCAGCACCGGCATCACCAGACGGGAGACCCACTCGATTCCGTTCTCGACGCCGCGGAAGATCACGAACAGGACCAGAAATACAAACACGCAGAACCAGAGGACCTGCTGCCCCGGGCTTGCGATAAAGCTTCCGAAGAACGCATCCTCCGCGAGTCCGGCCTGGTTTCCGATGATATATTCATACAGATATTTGCAGACCCATCCGCCGATGACCGAGTAATAGGGCGCGATCAACATCGGAATGATGGCATTGATCCATCCTCCGAAGCGATTGGCAGCCGTATCTCCGAACTTGCGAAAGGCTCCGACCGGGCTCTTTCCCGTCATACGGCCGAGCGCCGTCTCGGAGATCAGCATGGTATAACCGAAGGTAAGTGTCAGGATGATATATACCAGCAGAAACATC